>CAIKAS010000211.1 GCA_903825445.1 uncultured Acidobacteriia bacterium | reverse complement strand
CCCGCGGCCTCATTTCGATTCATCCGTGTAGCTGAAACCCTGCTCCGAAGCATTACACACTCGGAGTGGGAGACCAGAGGGCGAACATCGAAATTGGATGCAGATGTTTCGAGCCGACGTGAGTAGGTAAGGAGCATATCCATTGGATGCGGGGTTCATTCCGTGCCTCGTTGAGGGTCTCGATATCGTGTCGGGGCCAAATAGATGCCGCTCAATTAACCGCCGGCCGGGGGAGGGTAACAGCTACCTTCCCCGGCCGTTCGACGAATAGTTTTTGTCTCGAAGCCGTCCCCGCCAAGGGGCGCCGGCCTCTCGTTATTTGAAATCCGAATATTGACCGACGCCAACGAGTGGCATAAGTGCGCTTGAATGCCGGACTTCGTTTTTCGTGCGGGTTTCCTCTGCGTCTTTCTGCGAGGCCTCTGCGACATCTGCGTGAAACCTTCTCCCCCACTTCCCCGAGTGGTGACGAACTTTCACCCCGCGTGGAGTAGACTGTCTTGAGGAAACGAGGTCACCAATATGGATTCAACGGGTATCAATCCAACCGGCACGACGACAGCGCCTCGCAGGCGATTCCTGCAGAAACTCGGCGCATGGGCAGGCGTAACAGCGGCTGTTCCGGCCGTTACCAAGGCACAGACGCCTGCAACCGCGGGCGGAAGCACCGATTTTCTGCCAAAGTACGCCCTCGCCCAGAAGTACAAATCGCTGAAGCAATCGAGCTATGACCGCACCGGCGGCAATGCCGACCGCTTCCAGATCAAAGCGGGCGAAACTCAGGAGCTGTTTAGTTCCGCCGGGCCCGGCGTGATCACTCACATCTGGTTCACCATCTCCGCGCAAGGCGCCATGCACTTGAAGGAGCTCGTACTGCGGGCCTATTGGGACGGCGCGGCGAAACCCAGTATCGAAGTGCCTGTGGGCGACTTCTTTGGCCTGAATCTGGGTCAGTATCAGATCTTCGAATCGGCATATATCGCGTGCTCGCCAGGCAAGTCGCTCAACTGCTACTTCGCCATGCCATTCCGCCGGTCGGCGCGATTTACGGTGACAAATGAAGGCAAGCAGGATGTGGGCGCCTTCTATTCCAACATCGATTACCAGTTGGTGCCGTCGCTCCCGGCCGACGCCATGTACTTTCACTCGCAATACCGGCAGAGCGCACCGAACGTGGCCAATACGGCTCCCAACCCGAAGCTGAATCCCGATGGCAAAGACAACTACGTATATGTGGAAGCGCGCGGACGCGGACATCTGATGGGCGTGACGCTCGGCGTTTTGCAGAACGCAGACGGCTGGATGGGCGAAGGCGACGACATGATCTTCGTTGACGACGAAAAGAAGCCCGTCATTAACGGCACCGGCACGGAAGACTACTTCCTGGGAAGTTGGGATTTCGGCGGCCGCGATGCTTCCATCCCGTTTTCGCATCACTTCTATGGAGCGCCACTGATCGTGAATCCAGAGCGCGCAGGTGGGCGATATTGTTGCTACCGCTGGCACGGCGATAACCCGGTGACCTTCACTCGCTACCTGAAACACACCATGGAGCACGGACACGCGAACGATCGCGCGGATAATTTCTATTCGGCGGCATTCTGGTATCAAAGTGAGCCGTTCACGGATTTTCCGGCGTTGCCTCCGGTTGCGGACCGCACTCCGCGTTTGCACATTCCGGCGTAACAAAATACTAAAGGAGACATGAGTGCTGAATCGGGGAGTTGTCCTGTTTTCTCTTCTTGCACTGAGTGCTATGAGCGCATCTGCGGCAGTGAAAGTCGATAAGGTGGAGTACAAAGGCTGGAAGAATTGCTATCGCGTCTCCAACGGCGAGATTGAGGCGATTGTCACCAGCGACGTGGGTCCGCGTGTGATCCGCTTCGGTTTTGTCGGCGGGCAGAACCTTTTCAAGGAATACGCCGAGCAGTTGGGCAAGACCGGCGAAGCGGCGTTCCAGTTGCGCGGCGGGAGCCGTGTCTGGAAGGCTCCGGAAGACCCGGTGGCGACATGGGCTCCGGACAACGTGCCCGTGAATATCAAAATCACTCCCACGGGCCTGATCGCCACCGCGCCAGTGGAGCCGCTGACAAAGTTGCAGAAAGAGATCGAGATCTCAATGGAAGCGACAGGGACTAAGGTGACGGTGTCGCATCGCATCACGAACCACGGTCTGTTTCCGCTGGAGTTTGCGCCATGGGTACTCACGATGATGGCGCAGGGTGGCATGGTGGTGTCGGGGTTCCCGCCTCGCGGCACCCATCCGGCGAATCTGGAGGCCACTAATCCCCTGGTGATGTGGGCGTACACCGATCTCTCCGATTCCCGCTGGAAATTCACGAAGAAGTATATGACACTGAAGCAGGATCCGAACAATTCCAACGCGCAAAAGCTCGGGACTTTCAACGTGGATACCTGGGCGGCGTACTTACTGAACGGCGAGGCCTTCGTGAAGCGCTCGAAAGCCGACCCAACAAAAACCTACACGGACTTCGGTTGCTCCTTCGAGACTTTTACGAACAACGACTTCCTGGAGATCGAAACCCTCGGCCCGATGACGAAAGTGCAACCGGAACAGACGGTGGAGCAGGTAGAGCACTGGGGCCTTTACAAGAATGTGAAACCGGCCTCGATAACTGACGACGAGTTAACGCGGGTACTCGGGCCGATCCTACAGTAGCTTCATCAATTTTAACGCGGCGCTGCCGGCGAGTCCGTACGGATTCCCCAGGCTTTCCACCATCTCCATGTGGACGTAGTTCTCGCCCACAATCAGTTCCACGGGTTTCCCTGCAGCTTTCACGGCTGCGGCGAACTCCCGGCTCTGCCTCTGAAACTCGGGCGTCTCCCGCGTGCCGTAGCCAATTACCAACGGCGTATCCAGTTGTCCGATGTGCCGCTGCGGGCTCAGCGCCTGTTCCGCCGCGTCGTCGATCTTCACGTAGGAACTGCGATCCGAAAGGCGGACCGGTTTCAGGTCATACATGCCGCTGAGGAGTACAGCCCCCTTGATGAGATCCGAAGGCAGACCGAAATCCTTCCATCCACTGGTGAGTGCCACGCCGGCAAGATGTCCGCCGGAAGAATGTCCGCCCAGATAGATCCGGCCCGGATTGCCGCCGAAAGTTGGGGCATTGTGATAGACCCAGGCGATCGCTCGTTGGACTTGTGATGCCAGTACACGGAGATCGCCGTTGACGTCCTGCACCCAATTGAAATCTGGTACAACGCAATGCGCACCGGCGCGGACGAAAGTTTCAGCCGGGAAGCCATAGTCGTGAGCGGTTGCCACGCGCCAGCGTCCGCCATGAATAAAAATGAAAATCGGCGCGTTCGGTCGGCTGGTCCGATAAATGTCGAGCTTTTCGATTTCAGTTGTGCCGTACGCGACGCGTTTTGGATCGCCAAGTTTAGCGCGAACCGTGTCACTGTCGGATTTCAATTTTGCCGAAAGCTGATCGATATCCGGTTCGTAGACCGTCTGGTCGTATGCCGCGTCCAGTTCGATCTGGTCGTAATCGAGAAAAACCTTAGGCCCTTTCTGGTGGGGCGGGGGACCAAGCGCCTGCTGGCCGGGCGCGACCACGCAACAGGCCGCACCGCATGCTGCGATCAGCGCGGTACGGCGTGTTGAGAGTGCCAGGTCCGGCTCGTTCACATTCACTTGCTCACGATGCGCATGCCGTAGAACGACCGATAAATGAAGAAGAGAGCGACCAGCAGGAAGACGCCCGAAAGTACTTCCACCAGAGTGTCGCCCTGTTGCTTCGCCAGCGATACGGCGAGTTCCACCGCCAGCAGGCCAAACAAAGTGGTGAACTTGATTATGGGGTTCAGAGCGACCGATGACGTATCCTTGAACGGATCGCCGACCGTATCGCCGACCACCGTTGCCTCATGGAGCGGCGTGCCTTTCTGCTTGAGTTCCGTCTCCACAATTTTCTTGGCGTTATCCCAGGCGCCGCCCGCATTGGCCATGAAGATCGCCTGGTAAAGACCGAAGAATGCGATGGAAATCAAATAGCCGATGAACAGGAACGGTTCGGCAAACGCGAAGGCCAGTGTCGCAAAAAATACAGCGAGGAAGATGTTGAACATGCCCTTTTGCGCATACTGCGTGCAGATCTCAACCACAGCCTTGCTGTCTTCCACCGACGCCTTCGTGGCGCCTTCCAGCTTCATGTTCTTCTTGATGTATTCGACGGCGCGATAGGCGCCGGTCGTAACCGCCTGCATGCTCGCGCCGGTGAACCAGTAAATCACCGCACCCCCCGCCATCATGCCCAGCAGGAACGGCGGATGCAGAATGGATAACTTTTCCAGATTCTGCGATAACCCGTCGGTAAGCGCCACAATGATGGAGAAGATCATCGTAGTTGCTCCAACTACCGCGGTGCCGATGAGCACTGGCTTAGCGGTTGCCTTAAACGTATTGCCCGCGCCGTCGTTCTCTTCCAGATTCTCCTTGGCACGCGCGAAGTCAGGCGTGAAGCCATAGTTAAGGTGCAGATCCTGCTTAATACCCGGAATGTCTTCAATCAGCGACAATTCGTAAACCGATTGGGCGTTGTCCGTCACTGGTCCGTAGGAATCCACGGCAATCGTGACCGGTCCCATACCGAGGAAGCCGAAAGCCACGAGGCCAAAAGCGAACACCGCGGGAGCGAGCATCAAAGCGCCCATACCGGCCGTGCTGATCCCGTAAGCAGCTGCCATCAGCAGCATCATCGTCAGCCCAAGCCAGAACGCGCTGAAGTTGCCGGCCACAAGCCCGGACAGAATATTGAGGGACGCACCGCCTTCTTGCGACGACGTGACCACTTCACGGACGTGCCGCGATTCGGTGGAGGTGAACACTTTCACCAGTTCCGGAATGATGGCCCCGGCCAGTGTGCCACAAGTAATGATGCTCGAAAGCTTCCACCACAGCGTACTGTCGCCGCCAAGTTCAGGGATCATAAAGTACGAAACCAGGTAAGTAAGCCCGACCGACAGAATCGACGTCAGCCAAACCAGGAAGGTAAGGGGATGTTCGTAGTTGAATTTCTTCAGCGTGCTGTACTTCGCCTTAGAGATTGCTTCATTAATGAAATAGGATGCGGCCGACGAAATCACCATCATGATGCGCATCACGAAAATCCAAACCAGCAATTGAACCTGGATCAGCGGATCCCGCACCGCCAGCAGGATGAACGAAATCAGTGCCACACCGGTCACGCCGTACGTTTCGAAACCGTCAGCCGAGGGCCCGACTGAGTCGCCAGCGTTGTCGCCCGTGCAATCTGCGATCACTCCAGGGTTCCGGGCGTCATCTTCTTTCACGTTGAAGACGATTTTCATCAGGTCCGCGCCGATGTCTGCAATCTTGGTGAAGATGCCACCGGCCACACGCAGGGCCGCCGCGCCGAGGGATTCGCCGATCGCGAAGCCGATGAAACAAGGCCCGGCATAATCGCTTGGAATGAAGAGCAGGATGCACAGCATGATCAGCAGTTCCACTGAGATCAACACCATGCCGATGCTCATGCCAGCGCGCAGCGGGATCTGGTAACAAGGGTAGGGAAGTCCGCGAAGGCTGGCGAAAGCAGTCCGTGAATTGGCGAAAGTATTAACGCGAATTCCGTACCAGGCCACGCCGTAGCTGCCGCCAATGCCGATGAGGCTGAACAAAAGAATGATCAGCACTTTCACCACGCTGAACTGCCGGAAGTAGCCGAAATAAACCAGAATAATTGTGCCAATGAAGAGTTCCAGAATCAAAAGGAAACGCCCCTGCGTGAAGAGGTAGGTCTTGCAGGTTTCCCAAATAAGTTCGGAAACATCCTTCATTGATTTATGTACGGGGAGATCGCGCAACTGGCGATAGGTCAGCAGTCCAAACAGGAGCCCAAGGACGCAAATGACCAGCCCACCCATTAGCAGGTTACGGCCGTCAATCCCGAAGAATGTGCCGATGCTGAGGTCAGGTAAAACCAGATTGGCCTCACCTCCCGAAGAAGACTCGGAACTCTCCTGCGCAAGAAGCGACAGCGGGGCCATCAGGCCCATCACAATTGTTAAAAGCATCCACATCAAATACCGCGGGCGCAGTTGACGAACCGGCGCGGACGTGGCGGTACTCCATCGGCAGTTATTCATGGCTTCAATAATATCCCCAGCGGCGTTCCCGGCATCGAAAACAGCGGAAAGCGCACCGCCAAGGGTAGCCGATATGACCTTTGCCTGGCAATCCGGACTCATTGCACTGGTCCGAAACGGACGCCCCATCCCCGGTGTTCCGCCTTGCCCTCGGTACGAGTCCGCCGAGCGGCCACAACCATGCATAGCAAGTACCGTCCCCGGGTTCCCGGCCGGACAGAATAGGGTGAAAAATGAAAAAGTTTATTGCAATGCTGTTGTTTGCCGGGGTATCCGTCTTAAGCGCGGGCATTGAGCTCGGAATCCACATCGGCGCACCGCCTCCTCCCAGAGCCGTTATCGTCCGCCCAGCCAGCCCTGGGGAAGGCTACTCCTTTGTGGATGGTTATTGGTATCCAGTAAATGGACATTACCGCTGGCATGCGGGTTATTGGAGCCGCCCGCCTTATGAGGGCGCCGTCTGGATCGCCCCCCACCATGATGGTCAGCAGTACTTTAACGGGTACTGGCAAGGCCCCGGTCGAGAGCGAGTAGAACACGATCACGCCTCGGATAAGCGGCATGATCGCGACTATCCCGGCGATCATCACTAAACCTGATAGTATTTATCTCCTGACCTCCTGTCGTCACACGGCGATTGGAGGTCAGTTCTTTTTGCGGCGCCTGGTGCATAATGAGACCAGAATGCCGATCTACGAATACCTCTGTGAATCCTGCGGCAACAAGTTTGAAAAGCTTGTCCGCCACAGCGACGCTGAATCTGCCGCTTCCAGCCCGTGCCCATCCTGTGGAAAACAGGAACTCAAACAGGAATATTCCACCTTCGCTGCCCGTGCCGGATCATCCGTCGACGCGGCCTGTCAGACTGCGCCCATGGGCGGTTGCGGGGGCGGAATGTGCGGGAATCCAGGCATGTGCGGCCGCAATTAGGCCCCTTGGGAGTCTCCATCAGTTTCGGCAATGCACTCTATCGAAAAAAACAATTGCCGTTGACGGTCCGGATCGGCCATAATCGGAGTTTTAACGAATTAAGAAGGTCGCCGATCAGTCCCCCAAAAGGGACTCCGGTATTGAGTGTTTGACTAGTAGTACCTGAAGAGCAAAATCCGGTGGCGCGGCCCAAAATGCCCGTTCCGCCGTTAAAAAACGGATCCTCCCACTACCATGACCAAATACAAACTCGAATACATCTGGCTTGACGGCAACCGCCCTGTTCCTGAACTGCGCGGGAAGACGACCCTCAAGTCGTTTGAAAAGGCTCCGACGCTGGCCGATCTGCCGGATTGGGGCTTTGACGGTAGTTCCACCATGCAGGCAGAAGGCAAGAGCTCCGACTGTATCCTGCATCCCGTCGCCCTGTATCCCGACGCAAGCCGCAAAGACGCTTACATCGTGCTGAGCGAAGTCATGCACCCGGACGGCACGCCGCACGTCAGCAATGCGCGCGCCACCATCATCCATGACCCCGATTTCTGGGTCGGTTTCGAACAGGAATACTTCCTCTATAAAGACGGCCGTCCGCTCGGCTTCCCGGAAGGTGGCTATCCGAACATTCCCCAGGGTCCTTATTATTGCGGTGTTGGCTACAAATACATGGGTGGTATCGCCCGCCAGATCGTGGAAGAACATCTGGAACTGTGCCTCGCTGCCGGAATCAATCACGAGGGCATAAACGCCGAAGTGGCCAAGGGACAGTGGGAATTCCAGATCTTCGCCAAGGGTTCCGCCAAGGCCGCCGATGATACCTGGACTGCCCGTTATCTGATGATGCGGCTCTGCGAGAAGTACGGCGTCGATATGGAACTGCACTGCAAGCCGATCAAGGGCGACTGGAACGGTTCCGGTATGCACTGCAACTTCTCCACTAAGTACATCCGCGAAACAGGTGGCAAGGCGTACTTTGAAGCGCTCATGAAGGCCTTCTCAGATAACGTCTCGGCCCACATTGCCGTGTATGGGCCGGACAATCACCTCCGCCTTACCGGTCACCACGAAACGCAGGCGATCGACAAGTTCAGCTACGGTCTCTCCGACCGCGGCGCTTCGATCCGCATGCCGGTCAACTTCATCAAGAACGGCTACAAGGGCTATCTTGAAGATCGCCGTCCGAACTCGCAGGGCGATCCGTACCAAATCGTCTCGCAGATTCTGAAGACGATCAACAGCGTTCCGAAGCCGTAATCAGGACCAGCGTTAAAGCAAGGAAGCCCCGGCCACAAGGTCGGGGCTTTTTGCTGTCTGGCCGCCACGGAATCCACTAATCACTGTGATGACCAGGGCCAGCAGGAGTCCTGCTACCAGGCCTTCAACGACAGCCAGCCAACCTGCCCCGGTCGAAACCGGCAAGCTCGGCGGGTCGATCACGTTCATCGAAACCGCGCGATATTCAACCTGCGGGAGCGGTTTGGCTCGTTCGTCGTCGAACGGAATATCGATCGTGGGTGGCGCCTGAACGGGTGGCGGAGGCAGCGCAATGTGCGGGGAATCAATGCTGTCTCCAGGACGCGCGTTCGCCGCCAGTTCGCCAATCGTCACCCCCGTCTTCGCATCTCTGAGCAGCTCTTCGCTGTAAAGGTCGATGCCAGGTGCAGGTATGGAATCAGTCGGATTCGAAAGCAACGCGCCATCGACGCCGCGGATCGTCTCAAACGGTTTCTCGTCAGTCCCGCGCAACTCCACGAGCCTCCGGTCAATCGCGCCTACAACGTCCTGCAGGATGAACTGGGCTTGGCGTGAATCGTCTGAAGTGAAGCTGAAGCGGAACATGTCGATTTTTCCATCAGCGGTACTCACCTGTTGCCACGTCAGGTCGCGCCTTGATTGGGCGAGGGCAACTTTGTGTTCGGATGCGATTTGCGGCCATGCGCGGTTCGTCGCGTCGTTGATCAGCGTGGCCGCTCGGTTTGGATACGCGCCGCCGAATGCCACGAGAGCGTCCGACGTGTAACGTACTGGCGTTCTGATCATAAGAACGGTGCCCGCCAGTGCTCCGGCCACGCCAATCCCGATCGCCAGTTTGCCAAAGAAGTGCCGCTCGAAACGGAACAGCCGTCCCGGTGTGGTCGCCAGCGCCTCATCATTCTCCTGAGGTTCCCAGCGACGCCGGATCGATGCGATTACGACGGCCAGCGCCAATCCCGCGAGTAACCCGTAACAAACGTCCGGGCCGAAATCGCGATTGACTGCCGTTACTTCAACGGGGGCGGGACGGTCCGGAAATTGGATTGCCCCCCAGGCCTTCGACCGCGCGGGGCCGGGATCCAGGTTCCGTGCGCCGGCGTTGAAAAGATCTTCCAGTCGGTTGATCAAAAGGGAAACAGTTTGCTGGCACTGGAAGCGGTCGTAGTGGGTGAAAGATATATCGATCCACCGCCCTCTGTCTGCACCGCGAGTCGTGATAACCAGACTTCGAGCCATCTTCGCGACGATCTCTTCCAGTTCATGAGTCTTCAACTCGGTTGAATACAACCGGAGCCGCGGATCGGCAATTATGTAAGCCAGTGAAGAGCGACTGGTGGCCTCAGTGAGTATGCCCGAGATTGACACTCCGCCGGTTTCAGCATAAAGCGCGGCGTGAGATTCATAGAACACCGGCCACTTACCGTCCGGATTCCCCTCTGGGAACAGCCAGCCCAGCGATGGCATGAACCAGGCTATTGCCGCACCGGCTACCAGGCCCGCGACCGCGAACTTAAAACCAGTTCTTGCGGACCTCATCAGACGCGCTGACGGTCGTAGCCGCCGGCAACCTTGCCAAACCGCCGCGAACAACAGACCGCCCAAAAGTCCGAAGGACGCTCCAGCGAGCGGATTTACCCGTAATGGTCGATTCGGCAGGCTCGCCGTGTCCACAACATCCATGTATAGCGGTTTCGTGGCGTCACGTCGTGTTGTCCCCGCATCGCGCAATACCTCATCGGCATTGAATGCGAGCCTCCGGACGACCAGCAACGCTTTAGCCTTGTCCGGATACGTGAACTGCACCGCAATTCTCTCCGGCCCATCGAGGTTAATCGCCACGTCATTCTTCATTTCCTCAATGACGTCTTCGAGCGGGGTTGTCTTCAGTTCCTCCTTGTAAAGCAGGAGCCAGGGGTTATTGATAACTGAAGCGAGTTCCGTGCGGCTCGTCACGCGCGACCGCATCATGAGCATCGTCTCGGCCGGAGAGTCCGCTCCAGTCAGAGAGAGTTCAGTTCGCGCCGTGTACCGAGCAGGCGCCAGAAGGACGGCCCCGGCACCTGCCAGTATTCCGACAATCCCCAGCGCTGCGGCCAGCTGCGGAAACGACCACGTTGAAAATTGCATACGCAAAGCTCCTGCGAACAAATCAGTCAGCGTGCGAAGATCCGCACCAGCGTCATCGACCAGCGCATCTACTTCCTCGCCGTAGCGCCTGCGCCATCGCGCAGGGTACAGGCGCGTGATCCACTTGGCGAGTCGATTCATGGAGATTCTACTCGCTAACCGCGTCGAGCGGAAGCTCCGGCTCTGGTTGCCAGCGTCGGCGAACGAGCGCGATAAGAGCTGCCATGATCAGTCCCGCCGCTCCGCCCTCAGCCGTGAAGTCGAATCGGTTCGGACTAACCGGCAGGATGGGCGTCGACGCCGGATTCAGCACTGAAACCGTTCCCCAAACCCTGTCTGGCCCGGTTGCCGCATCTCCATACATCTGCCCGCTCACGGCAGTAAACCGATTCAATAACATCAGCATGGCCTGCTGCGCCTTGAACCTGGATGTATAGGCAAACGCCATCGTTACGTACCTCCCCGCAGAATCGTAGTCGACCGTGAGGTGATCCTGCATTGTCTGAACGACGCCGTCAAGCGGTGTCGATTCCCGCTGCCGCGCATAAAGCTGAACACGCGGATCCAGGATCACGCCGTCGAGCGATGTTCTGCTCAGAACCTCACCCTTAATCGCCTCCACCTGCTGCGGCGTCAGATTCTGAACGGACAGCACCGCCGAAGACCGGAACTTCGCGCCAAACACGTTTGGCCCCTCCTCATTGTGATAGCCGTAAACGCAAAGGACGAACGCGACCTGCGATGCGATCACGCTCACCAGCGCGAGGACGACGGCCGTCACCCCGAAGCCCCAGGTCGCAAACCGTTTCCGGCGATACCGCCACACGGCAATCGCAATCCCCAGTCCGCACAAGAGACCAACCGAGGCTACCAGATCGGTGCTCGGGAACAAGGGCCGAATCGGCAGACTCGGGTAATCGATCACTTCAATCCCATGCCCTTGCGCGGAGTACGGCATAGTCAGCTTTATCACCGACGCAGGTTCCTGGAACCGCGCCGCCAACTCATCCACCGTCTTCAGTGCCACCAGCGGATCCGTGTATAGAAACGACACTTCAAATACACCCGGCCGCACCGTTTCCACCCGAATATCCCGCCTCATCTTCTCGATCACTTCTTCAAGGGGCGTGACCTTCAATAGATCCTTGTACAACAGCAACCGCGGATCGTTGATGATCCCTGCAAGATCGCTCCGGCTCAGTACCAACCCCTGAATCCGGGCAAGGAACTCCTGATCCGACGCGCCTCCGGGCATATCGATCTTCAAGGTCGCCGAAGACCGGTACACCGGCGCAATCAGGAACGACCCAGTCCCGCCCAGCACCAGCCCAGCTATTCCCAACACCACCGCCAGCTTGGTAATCGACCACGTCGAAAACTGCATCCGCACCCCTCCTCGCGCCAAATCCGCCACCACTCGAAAATCCGCACCCGCATCCTCAATCAGTGCCGAAAATTCAACGCCGTACCGCCGTCGCCACCGCGCCGGGTATAGCCGCATCATCCATTGCGCCATTCGATTCATCGGCGTTTATCCATTCACCGCATCCATCGGAACTGTGCCCTGAGGCATCCAGCGGCGGCGCACCAGGGTGATGATCGCTCCGGCAATCAACCCGATAATCCCGCCAGCAAATGCAATCATGGGGCGATTCGGTTTTGTCGGCTGAGCGGGGAGCGATGGCATATCAAGAACGGAAAGCTGCGCCGGAGTCGTCTTTGGCATCAGCGCAGGGTTTGGATACAGCAGCGCGTCCGCCGCAATGATCCTTTCAAGCATCATCGAAACCACCTGCTGTGCCTTGTAGCGATCCGCGTATTTAAACGAAACAATAAACATCTGGGTGCCGTTTCCGCCGGCGATCGTTCCGATATGGATGTTTTGCTGCATCCCACGAATCACGTCTTCAAGGGGAGTCGATTGCAGCTCTTGCCCGTACAGGCGTATACGAGGGTCGTTGATGATTGCGGAGAGCGATGTCCGGCTCAACGCTTCGTTCCGGAGTGCGGCCAGTCGTCCTGGCTGCCCTCCCGGCACCTGTAATACCGCAGTCGAGACATACTGGTACGGCAACACCTCCAGGCGGTCGCCGGTGTACACCGCAGCGAAACCGACGATCCCGAAGGCTGTAGCAATAAGTGCGAAGCGTCGCGCGATGAAGCCCCTGCGCTGAATCAATCGCCAAAGCAGCGCAACTAAGATTCCGGCCAGGAATCCGACTGCCATTAGCACTCTCGGGTTCGGATAGACCGGCGATAGTGGCAGATTCGGAGTGTCCAGCACAAACAGAGACCCATTGCTGGATTCTGTCGACGCGCCAGCCGAGCGCTCCTGTAAGTTCGCCATGAAGGCATCCATCAATTTCTGTACGGTTCGTTGCGCTTTCCATCGGTCCGTATAAGTGAAATCGATGTCGAAGGCACTTGCGCGCTTACCTAAATTGCCAGGCAGTGCCACGATCTGGATCCTGATATTCCGCTTCATGCCCTCGATGACATCTTCAAGTGGGGTCTCTTTCAGCTGATCCTTATAAAGCAGCAGTTCCGGGTCATTAACAATTTGTGAGAGCGACGTTCGGCTCAGTACCTTGCTTTGCAACTGGAAGATCGTCTGGACTTCAGCCGGCGTGAGTTGCAGCGTTGCTTTGGATGTGTACTCCGAGGGTAGAAGCCAGGCGAACCCCGTACCCAGCAGGACACCCACAAACGCCATCGCCACCACGAGTCTCGGAAACGACCACGTCGAAAACTGCATACGAAATCCTCCCTTGCATAAATCGGCTACTACTCGCGCATCCGCTCCGGTTTCGGTGAGCAATTCATCCAGTTCCTCGCCATACCGCGCGCGCCAGTTCGCCGGATACAGTCGCATCATCCACTTGGCTAATCGGTTCATACGATCCCGTTACCGTCGGCATAGAGCAGCGAAATTGGCCGGCGATTGCGCGATGCGCGGATGAACGCGATCATGCCAGCCAACAGGAAGCCGCCGCCGAATCCCAACGTGGCAATCCAAAGCCTCGTCGGTCCGGACGGATTCACGGGCAGGGAAGCGGTGTCCAGAACATCCAGATTCTCCGATCCTCCATGAATGTTCTGCTCATCGAAGGCCTCCATGAGCATCCGGACCGTCTGCTGCGCCTTATGCGGGTCCGAATATGTAAACGAAATCTCGAAGGCGGACGCCCTGCGCCCCATTGCTCCGGGCAGCGCTACAATCCGGACAAAGATGTCTTTCCTCATCCTCTCGATGAGGTCTTCCAGCGGTTCCGCCTTCGCGTCACCGGGATAAAGCCCGAGTACGTTGATCAAGCGCCCAAGTGACGTCCGGCTCAGTACTCCGGTCTGGATCTGCATCACACGCTCGTTTAGTGCCGTGCTCAAATTTGCTTGCGCCATGTCTTCCGAGATCTGCATTGGCGTAATCTGCATGATTGCCGTTGATGTATATACCGGGGTCCGATATTCCGCGAAGCCCATCGCCAACAGCATCCCTGTAGCCCCCATCACAAACGCCAATCGTAGAAACGACCATTTCTCAAACCTCATATGAAGCCCTCCTCGGAATAAGTCCGCCACCACACGCGCGTCCGCCCCGGATTCATCCAGCAGGCTATCCACTTCCTCGCCATACCGGGCGCGCCACGTCGTCGGATACAACAGCAGCATCCACTTGGCTAATCGGGTCATGCGTGCTTCAGCCTGGATAGCCCGGTCTTCACCACCTGCTGCAAGCCCGCCAGTTGCGTTTGCAGATGGCCGCGGCCTTCAGGCGTGATCGTATAGGGACGACGGCGGTCCGGGGAAGACACGGGGCGTATCCACCCCTGTTGCTCCAGACGCGTGATCGCGCCATAGAGTGTGCCGGGGCCGAGCTTCACTCCGGCAAAGGTTTCGATGTCGATCATCATGGCGTAGCCGTGCTTGTCACCTTCGGCAAGACTGGCCAGTACGAGAAGTGTTGGGTCTGACATGGTTATTACGCTATACGTAGTATCGTAGAGCGTAATAATCCGGGTGTCAAGGGTGAGAAGTGAAAACGCGCGAGAAGGCAGTACCAGGGAAGGGAAATACTACGGATTAAATTCCGGAGGTCAGACTGGCAATCAGAGCTTTGCTGAACGGCCATTGTCCATCGACGCGTGAGCCGTTATCCTCAAACGCGCCGCCCACCAGTACCTTGACCAACTCATCCGATTGCGCTTGTTTGTCCTGCAAAAGCGCTTCTTTCAAAGTGGCTGTCACGGTCCGCAACTGGCTGGCCAGTACACGGGCGTCATCTTTCGATTTGCAGGTGGCCACCATCTTTGCCGCCAGTTCCGAGCCCGAGACACCCACCGTCACCACGAGCCGATCGGCGTTCGTCAACGCCGAAAGCATCAGTCGCAAACCGGGAGGAAACGCCGACGCGTCATGCAGCGAACTGCCCGGCACTATCACCCAAACGGGTGCGGCCGGAAGCTGCTCCGTAACCGGATTTCCGGGTTTCGTCAGTCGGCTTGCGGCGACGTCGCTGGTGCTCACGGCCAATGCCATCGTGTCGTCACGCAATGGAAGAAACGAAATGCGGCGTTGCGGCGTGCTGCCCTGCATGCCGCAAAGCTCGTTGTAGCAAGACCCACCTGAACGCGAGGCGTAGTCCCGCAGTTTGGGCCAATTGAAACGTCCGCGTGCGATGTAAAAATTGCCGCTCTTCGAAAACGAGGCACTTACGGAATCCAGATCCCGATGGTAATCGAACCCGGTGCCATCCAGAAATTGCTTATACTCCGGTTCCAGCGGAACCTTGGAATCCGACAAGACGCCTGCTGCCCGCACCGCAGCGAAATCGACATGCAAAACGACCGAGTCTTCCGCGGGAAACCGTGAAAGCAGACGGTGCACATCCGAAAACTGGTGATTCAAACGCCATTCCAGCCAGCCTCCAACGCCAATCGCCGCGACAACTGCGAAGACGATCCCCAACGCCATTGTTCGTCGAGAGATCGTCATTCGTTTTTGGCGTTCATCAGCGTCCATCTGCGTTTATCACCGTTTCATGTGGGGCTAATTTGCTGGAACTCCAGCAGCCCGTGGCAGAAGTCTTAAAGCACCGCTTACTGGCGTGCGCGGCTCAGTAGATTCAATGCATTGCAGATCGCGACGGTCACGAGGCGGTTTTTACCACGGGCTGCTAGACCGCTACAGCCATCGTAGCTTCCCGCTCCCGCTTCCACAATTCAATGTAGCCTTCCAGGTTCCGCATCATCGCGCGGAAGCCCTCTATGGTAAGCGACTGCGCTCCATCGCTAACAGCCTTTTCGGGGCAGGGATGTACTTCCACGATCATGCCATCGGCACCCACTGCAACGGCGGCCTTCGCCAGCGCCGGCACCAGACTGCGTTTACCGGCAGCGTGGCTCGGATCGATAATCACCGGCAGATGCGTCATTTCGTTCAGCACAGGCACGGCGGAAATGTCGCAAGTATTGCGCGTGGCCGTTTCAAACGTCCGAATGCCGCGTTCACAAAGCATCACCTGAGAATTGCCATGCGCCACCACGTATTCGGCGGACATCAGCAGTTCCTTGATCGTTGCGCTCAGGCCGCGCTTCAACATCACAGGACGTCCGCACTTGCCCAGCACTTTCAGCAACGCGAAGTTCTGCATGTTGCGCGCCCCGATCTGCAGGATGTCGGCGTATTCGGCCACCAGTTCCACATCGCGGTCCGACATCACTTCGGTAATGATCGCCAGCCCCGTTGCAGCACGCGCCTTCGCCAACAGTTTCAGGCCTTCACCTTCCATGCCCTGGAAATCATAGGGCGAGGTCCGAGGCTTGAATGCGCCGCCACGAAGAATGGTCGCGCCCGCTGCTGCCACAGCCTCCGCAGTCTCCATGATCTGCTTTTCGTTCTCTACAGAGCACGGCCCGGCCATGGTGATGAACTGATCGCCGCCGATTTCGGCCTTGCCGACCTTGATCACCGTCTTCTCTTTGCGGAACTCTTTGCTGACGAATTTGTACGGCACGCTGATGCGCACTGCGCGCTCCACGCCGGGCGTGGCCTCAAGCGACTCCAGACAAGCTTCCACATCGCCCCCAACGCCCACCACGCCAATCACGACCCTTTCATCGCCCTCAATCGAGTGGACCCGGAAACCGAGTTCGCAAATGCGTTCCCGAACGTGGTCGATCTCTTGTTTGGTGGCGTGACGCCGCATAGAAATAATCATTGTGTTTTTTTAAAACCGTCCTAAAAAATAAAATCCCACTCTCGCGAGTGGGTTGGTCTGTAAAGCCCGTTACTTTAAACCAACGCCACGCTATGGAGTAAAGCTCCAAAATCGGTAGCTAAAATAGCTGTGGCGGATGCAATCCATTACTTCAGAGTTTACCACCCCGGTAATGTGTTTGCAAGCCTGTTAGTGCTGTATTTGCAGTGTTTACGGAACCACCAGCCAGTGGTGTATGGGAAGAGCTGCCACAGTATATTGGTAACAGTGAAGATCCATGTTTTAACTACCGGCGGCACCATCGAGAAGGTGTATTCCGAACAAACAGGGACGGTGCTAAATGTTGCCGCCCGCATAAATCATTATCTCGAACTTCTGAGGCTGCCCGAAACTCAGGTCGAGGTGACGCAGATTATGAACAAAGACAGTCTGGAAATGACGGATCAGGATCGCAACGAAATTCTGAGCGCCGCCCGTGCCCGAATTGCCGATGCTCCCGTCGTCATCACCCACGGGACCGACACGATGGTGGATACCGGCAAGCTACTCAAACACAGCCTGGCCGATCTGAAATACCCGGTGATCCTGACCGGGGCCATGACTCCGCTGGGATTCGAGCGCTCCGACGGTCTCCAGAACCTGACGGAAAGCTTCTTCGCTGCCCGCACACTAGCGCCCGGCGTCTGGATAGTCCTGCACAACCAGGCGTTTGATGTTGAACATGTCCGCAAAGACCGGAATCTTGCCCGTTTCGTTGCTGTCGATTAAAGGCCCGCTGACGTTAGTGCGGATTCCAGGAATTAGCTGGACAATCGGAGAGGAAGAAGAAGCCGGCTGAAATCCGGCTGCGGGCAGGATTGCCCGCCCCCCCATGCGTCCAGATCTTGCATGGACACCACACTAGGGCGAAGTAATCTGAACGTCGGCCGTAATGTTATGCCAGTCCGGCATATCGGACGCCTTTTTCTCTGTCTTGAGCGGAGACGTCAGTTCGTTGAATTGAGTCGGCTTGAGAGAATCCACGTGAAAGGTAAACGTACCCACCTGATCCTCTTCCGAACGCGAGGTGCTGGCCCAGAGCGTCACGTTGCCGGTTACATCCGTCAACTCCACGCCTGAATGGCTCACCACCAGAAATCTCGCGGACTGCCCCTCGCCCGCCGAAATGATGCGAATACCCACGACTTCCACATCCTTGCTCTGGGAATTCGCGCCCTTCTGCGCCGCAGCGGCGTCCTTCGACGACGATCCATGAGATCCCATCATGTAATAAGCAGCACCGAATATTGCCAGGAAACCGACCACTGTGAGGAGCGCGATCACCCAGGTAGGCTTGCCTGCCTGTTCTTCCGGGGGAGGCCACGGCGTCGTAGAAGGTTCCGGCCTGCGCTCCATCACAGGCGGCGGTACGGGCTGCAAATACTGTGGCTGCTCATACTGCGGCGGCGGAGGTGGAGGCGGCACGTATGCGGGTGGAGGCGGTGGTTCCGGGGCCTGATACTGCTGCACAGGCGGGGCTGGCTGGTACTGCGGCTGGTAAACCTGTTGATCCGGGGGCGGAGCCTGCTGATACGGGGCCGGAGGAGCCTGGGGCTGCCAATACTGTTGCGGCGGCTGCTGCCCGTATTGCTGCGGCGGCTGCTGGTATTGAGGTGGTGCGGGCGGAGTCTGCTGATACTGCGGCGGCGGGGGAGCCTGCGGCTGCCAATACTGTTGTGGCGCCTGCTGTTGTGGCGGCGCGTATTGCGGCGGCTGCTGTTGCGGCACATACTGCGGAACCTGGGCCGGTGGTTGCTGG
>CAIKAS010000210.1 GCA_903825445.1 uncultured Acidobacteriia bacterium | reverse complement strand
TTCGACGTACGAGTAATCGCGTGACACATGGTAGCCGACAAGTGAATACGCTCGATACAGGGTTCCGAATCGATGGCGATATGCAGCGCTCGATGGAATGCCGGGTGTCTCATCGATCAGGACTCCCGACAGCCTGCCAACTGCCGCGAGAACTCCGCGCAACTCGGTGAGCATTTGCTCGTCCGTCATATGGTAGTGGCGATTTTCGATGATCGTCTGAGCCGCGAGAAATTGCTCCTGATGGATCAGTGCTTCGAATGCCCCGTCGCGGCGCACCCAAATCTCGGGCGGGTTCGTTACCCGTTGCTTTTTCAGTTTGAAAGACCGCCGGTTGAATACGTTAGCCCCGGCATATTTGGGATTGGTGAGTATCTGGCGGATAGTCGCACGCGTCCACGGGCGGCCAAGGTCTGTAAGAATTCCTCGCCCGTTGAGAGCATCTGCAATCGCCCCCTCGCTCTGATCCTCTTTAGTGAACTGATCATAAATCTCGCGAACGACGGCCACTTCATCGGGTGGACCGGGGATCAGAATCACACGGTCGGTCTGAATGCTCTTGTGTTCGCCGCGCGCCAAGGTACCCTTCGGGGTCCGATCCTGTGCGATCAATTGGCGACGGAGACCGAAACCCGGTGGCCCACCTTGTCTGTAACCCAGCTCGATCAATCGGCACTGACCTGCAAACACCTTTACTGACAGTTCCCGGCTGTATTCACCCGCCATCGTTCGCTTGATGGTTTTCAGAACTGCCGTCGTCAGGCTGGTATCGTTGGGGAAAAGTTCAGCGCAGTAATGAACGACGATCCCGGCTCGCTTGCAAATGTATTCGTAATAGATGCCCTCGTCGGAGTCCTGATAGCGTCCCCACCGACTCACGTCGTAAACGAGCACAACCTCGAAATCGGGGCTGCCGCGCTGCACTGCCGCGAGTAATTCCTGCATGCCGGTTCGCCCCGACAAAACCAGACCGCTACGGCCCCCGTCCTCGAAGGTTCTGACGATCGTCATTCGGTTCGCTTCGGCGTAGCGCACAATCGCGGCAGACTGATTGTCGAGTGAATATTGCTGATGCTCGGTGGACATTCGGAGATACTGCGCGGCCCGAATTGCACGATGATCAGAGGGAGGATATTGGGATTCCACGGTCAAACGCGCTTCAGATGATCGCGCAATAGAAAGGACGGGGCTGGCGCAGAAACGTTTCGGAGAAACCTAGAATCGGCCTGCGCTCCGTTTGTCGCTGTCCGGGTTGCGCGTCCGCGAGTTCAGTCCTGTCCAGTTCGCGCACGCCCACCCTGAATTCCAGTTTTGCAGCCTTACTGGAATTGCCTACATAGGTCGGATTTGCCCAAGCATACCCATCAGTCAAAGACCAATCCCGAAGCATGCTCTATCGCAAGGGCGGGTGGACAGGAATCGCGGATGAGCTATCTGGGTCGGGTCAACCGCTGAGCCCGGAAACGCTGAAGGGGTTCGCCACTGCGCGCACCGTGGCAAAACCGTGGCAAAACCCCTCGCGTTGAGCCTACTTGAGTTGCCTTTGAGCGAAAAGCAGATTCCCCAAGTTATTGAAAAACATGAAAGTGCAGAGAAACCAAAAGAAGCTTTGGAGCGGGCCGCAGTGCGTGTGAAGCAGGCGCTCTAACCAGCTGAGCTACGCGCCCCTGAAAAGGCGGGCAAACTTCAATTCTAATACACCTCCGCGCCCCATCCGATAAGCTGGCTGTAATGACCTCCACCTCGGCCGCGTCGGAACCACTCGCTCCGCAGGCCGTCTACCGGCAGCGCCTCACCGCGCGCTCCGGTCAACTCGCCAGTCTGGATTCCAGGCGTCGGCGCTCCGGCACCCTGCGCCTCGCCGTATTCGCCATCGTTGGCGCTCTAACATGGTTCGCCATCCAGGGCACCCTTCCCCTCTGGCCTGTCTCCATTCCGCTCGCCACCTTCATCGCCCTCGTCTGGTGGCAATCTCAGATCGAACGTGAGATGGAATGCGCTCGCCGCGCCATCGCCTTCTACGAACGCGGCCTCGCCCGCCTCGAAAACCGCTGGCAGGGCGGAGGAGAAACAGGCGACCGTTTCATTGACCCGCATCATCCCTACTCCGTCGACCTCGACATCTTCGGCCGCGCCAGCCTCTTCGAACTTCTCTCGACCGCCCGCACCCGCGGCGGTGAGCGCGTCCTGGCCGACTGGCTCCGCGCCCCCGGCAATCCCCCCGACCTCATCTCGCGCCATCAGGCCATTCACGAACTTCGACCACTGCTCGACCTGCGCGAACAACTGGCCGTGCTCGGCGCCGATTACCGTGTCGGCGTGAATCCCGAACACCTCACCGCTTGGGCCGCTACTCCCGCGCTGCCGTTCCCTCCCGCTCTCCGTCGCGCCGCGTTTGCTCTGTCCGTGGTCATGGCTTGCGCTCTGGTGTGGTGGATCACCACTGCTTTCGTCGGCATTATCGCCACGCGCGTCACCATCGGGGTTGGCGCAGCAGTCGGTATCCTCGGGCTCAGCGTGCGTACCCGCGTCCTCGCTATTGCCGCCGCTATTCAGGAACCTGCGCACGATCTCGACCTGCTCTCTCGTCTGCTGGAACTTCTCGAACGGCAGTCCTTCGCCTCTCCCCGCCTGGCGCAATTGAGTGCGGCGATCCGCACGGCCAGTGGTAAAAGCGCGTCCCATCGGATCGCCCATCTGCGGCGTCTCATGGAACTGCTCGATTCCCGCGACAACTATATCCTCCGCATCATCGGTCCTCCGCTGCTGTGGACCACGCAGACCGCGATGGCCGTTGCCGCCTGGCATGCCGAAAACTCGCCCCTCATTCCCCAGTGGCTCGAAGCCGTAGCGGAGATGGAAGCGTTGTCCTCAATGGCGAACTACTGGTATGAGCACCCCGAGGATTCCCTCCCGGAATTTGTCTTTGATCTTGACTCCCCTGATTTAGAACCCCCGCGCTTCGAAGCAGAAGCCGTCGGGCATCCGTTGCTAAGCGCCGAGCGCGCCGTGCGTAACGACGTAAGTCTCGCCGCGCCGCTCCGGCTGCTGGTTGTTAGCGGCTCCAACATGTCTGGCAAAAGCACTCTGTTGCGCGCCGTAGGTGTCAACGCCGTTCTCGCGCTGGCGGGCGGACCCGTGCGTGCCCGCCACCTTCGCCTCTCCAGGCTCTCCATCGGCGCGTCAATCCGAACCATGGATTCGCTCGAAGAGGGCCATTCGCGCTTCATGGCGGAAATCCTGCGGCTCAAACAGATTCTGGAACTGTCCGCACCCGCGCTCTTTCTGCTGGATGAACTGCTCCACGGCACCAACTCGCATGATCGCGCAATCGGCGCCGAGGGTATCGTGCGCGCCTTGTTGGCCCGCGGCGCGCTCGGCATCGCCACCACCCACGATCTCTCTCTCGCGTCGGTGGCTGATCAACTCGCACCCGCCGCCGCCAACGTCCACTTTGAAGACAGACTGGAAAACGGGCGTCTCGTCTTCGATTACAAAATGCGCCCGGGCGTGGTGACCCGCAGCAACGCGCTCGATCTCATGCGTGCCGCCGGCCTCGACGTCTGAGTGAAGTTTCCCGGAGTAGACGCTCGGGCGTCTATTCACTATGAAGATGCTGGTCGAGCCGCGCAAGTGTTTGATTGCCGCCCTCGATCGCTCCATAGAATTTGGCCACCAAATCGCGCTGCTTCGCTGAAGCGAAGAGCATCCGATTGGTGAGTTTTGTTTTGCCCCCTAATTCCTCAAAAGTCCACGTTGCCTCAAATTGGGCCTCGGGGTCGCCTTTTCTGCCGCCCCCGTGCGAGTAAACAATGCGCTCGGGTTTAACGACTTCAAGAAACACGCTCCTGTTAGGAAAGTCCTTTCCTTCCGGACTGTGCATAATTAGATTCCAGGTCCCGCCCGGCCTGACGTCCATCACTTCAATGGTCGTCGAAAACCCATTCGGCCCCCACCATTTCACGATCTGCGCGGGATCCGTCCACGCTTTCCAAACGAGCTCTCGGGGAGCGTCAAAGACGCGCGAGATAACGATCTCCCGGTCAGCTGTGCTCTCGGCCATGTTCCTCCTTTTGATAACTTATCGGTTAAATAACCATTGGGTGAAATATATCGGAATATCGCGAATCTGTCAAGCGCATTCTGTGGGGCGGATTGGCAATCTGCCCACGATCCCGAATAGCAATCTCAGCTCCCCTTGACATCAAACTCTACATATGTTGACATTATTGGCATGGCGCGAAAGCCAAACACCTCTCCGCAGACCCGCCAATTGGTTGTCGCCATGCTGCGAAAGCCGCGCACCTGGCACCACGGCTATGAACTCTCCAAAGAAACAGGCTTAACCTCTGGCACCCTCTATCCGCTGCTCATGCGACTCAGCGATCAGGGACTGCTGGAATCTCAGTGGCAAGAGCCGGAACGACCCGGCAAGCCGCCCCGCCACGCGTACCGTCTCACCTCAGACGGCATGGCCTTCGCGCGCTCCATCGCGGACCTCGGCAGGCCGTCCGCCCTCCGTCACGCCGCTGTGAGAGCGACAACATGAGCCGGCGTCCATCTCCACTACGTCGTATCGCCGTCGTCTTAATGGAACACGCGGCTTGGGTACTTCCTTCGGCGCGCGGCGTCTGGGCGAAGGCGATGCAGCAAGAACTCCCCCAAACCGAAAACGACCTGGAAGCGTTGACATGGGCCGGTGGCTGTCTGATTGCCAGTTACATGGAGAGAAGCAGGATGATTGACGCCAAATGGAAGAAGATTGCTCTGGCAACGTTTCTCGCCCTGGCGTTGATCGGCCCCGCGTGGTGGTGGGCGGGCCAACGGCCGTACCTCACGCCAGGCAATCACCAGATCTTTCGCCAGGACTCGAATCTCGGAGGCCTGGCAGGGTTTTTCGTATTCATTGCCGCTGCGATAACCGCACTGAACGCTTTGTTCCAGGCCGTCAATCGTAAGGACAACGAAGCGGCGCGCGCGGGCCGGGTTTGTGTCCTCATTATTGGTCCTTATCTGGCAGCGTTAGCGCTGGTCTCGCTGCTGACTCCCCGAACCGTCGTCAGTATTGGCGACAGTTACTGCTATGACCTCTGGTGTCTCGGTGTGAATCATATCAACGCCATTCCGGAGAGCCAGAATATTCTCTACACGGCCGACGTCAGCATTTCCGTCGATTCCACTAACCCGCATCAACTGCCCGCCGAGCAAGCCACGCACTTCCTCTATGTGCTCGACGATCAGGGCAGGAGCTACCCTCTGCTGCGGGAGGCATCCTTCATCGGCGCCGCCGTCACTGTTCACCCCGGCGAATCGGTGAAGTCATCATTCGCGTTCCGCGCGCCGCGGAACGCGCGGGAGTTGTACCTGATGGCCAACGACGGCGGATATCCGCCCTGGGTTTATATGTATTTCGGCAGTGACATCAGTCTTTTCCACCGGCGCACTCTCGTACGGATTTTGTAATCTGATTCGCAGTCACCAGTAGGCGGCGTAGACGAAATCACAAGCAGGCCGCTTGAGCCACGTGACGATGCGCATTGCGAGCCTCATCCCGATTGCGAACCGCACCCGCTTTAATCCACTGATCTGGCTGGGAGTGCATCGAACCTCCCGCGCGAGCTGCTGCCATGTGAAGCTTCGCCGGCGACGCTGCGAATCGAGCGCCTCGTAGAGCTTTGGAAGATCCCAACGAAGCCGCTGATCGGGCCCGACCGATGGTAGTGCCGTTCGTGTTGCGTCAGCCGTAGAGCCAGGCATGAAACTCTCCGGCGTGCGGCCCAGCCAGCGCAGCATAAAAAGCGCATGTTGGCAGGTGGTATCCCTTCGTTTCACCATGCCTGTGAGTGTCGATGCGCTAATGGGGTGATCGTTACGTAACGCATTAAGCGTGGCCGACTGCTCCCACAATTCCCGGGCAACACCTTGCCAGCTCAGGGCGCGATTGCGGCGTTGCGCGTCCAACGCGTCAAACAGCGCCGCTATGTCGAAGTCGACACCCATACCTCTAAGGATTGTAGATTACAGACAGATCCCCAGTCCTGTTACCAGTCCCGTTGACAGCCCGTTGCCATAAAGATACTCTGTAGATGCTTCTCGGCAGCGGATGCTCAACACCAGAGAGCACCTCCCCGGGGCAAAGGGGTACTGTGGGATGCGTCTCCAACTACTGGCAGTGATCGCTGCGCTTTCGGCTGTTTCCATTACCGCCGCGCAGGCGGATACCATCGTTTCAGAAGCCCTCACAGGCACGACGATTGTTTCAGGCAGCTACAACAACATCGACAACCTCGGCGTGTTCGGCCCTGCAGGTGCGGACCTGACCGGTTCCGCAATACAGGTCACGTTCAGCTACGACGTGGACCTCATGAACACGGCAGCCACTAACGCAACTAACGGCAGCAGTTACGCACTAGCCTCTGGTTACGAGGCTTGGGGCGATTATGCAAACGACGGCGCGGTCTCACAACGCGTGACCATTGACGGTAATACATACAGTCAGGCGAACACCTCGCCTCCGTCGACTGGCTCGGTGGAAACCTACGGCTGGTTCGAGCTGTTGGACCAGAACGATTCCAGCTTTGCGTACATTTCGACTGTCCTGCAGGGATCAACAAGCGTTGCGCCTGGTCAGGCAGGCGTCCAGGCTGCGGTGGACGCGTTTGTCAGTTCAGAGCCCACCGTTTATATTCACATTTGCTCCAACATCTCGGACTGCGACGTTTTTGCCGCAAGTCTGTCCTCCGCCGCCCCTGAACCTTCGACCTTTGTGATGTTAAGTGGTCTGGTC
This sequence comes from uncultured Acidobacteriia bacterium, assembly GCA_903825445.1. Lineage (GTDB taxonomy): Bacteria > Acidobacteriota > Terriglobia > Bryobacterales > Bryobacteraceae > BOG-234. Next base: position 10,208 of record CAIKAS010000210.1, on the reverse strand, counting down.
GTGGTCGCACTGGGCCGAAGACATTTCCGCCAACAATAGCCTCAAGCGCAGCTTGGGGGGCGGGCAATCTTGCCCGCGGCCGGCTTTCAGCTGGCCTCTTCCTCCGTAATCTGCACACGATCCCCGTGCAGCATAAAGGTGGACGCGTCAACCTTCTTAACTCATCACCCCAAGGCTTCAAACCGAGGCGATCCTGGCACAATGGACCATTTACGTCCGCTTCCGCCTTGTCGTGATCTTTACTTCAGGTTCGATCGCAACCGCGGCATGCCGCGTGGCTGATGCAAAACTACCTCGACAGCTGCGGAATTATTAGCGGAATCAAACTGGACCAGATATTGGTTGCGCAGTTCGAGTATATCCCTGAATGCGCCGAACGGACTTGACCGGACAATCTGCGTGTCGCTGGGTACGTTCACGCTCGACGTGTCCGACGCGGTAGTCAGGACAACCGCCTTCCGGACGTTCTTGGATGCCGCAAGCTGTCGGAGGGCGTCTGACAGTGACCGGGCCTGAAGCAGTTCATCGCCCGGCCGATAAGACGTCATCGCGCGCACCGGCACGTCACCAACCACGGCCACCGAAATTGGCGTTGTGGCCAGGAAACCAGTGATGGGCCGGCTGGTCCCGTTCTCAACAACTTCAAATGTCTCCTGACCGAGGCCCGTGACGAACCGTCCCATAGGGTCGGTGACTGTCACGTGCACCAATCGCGTAGACGGATCCTGCGCCGGTAGAAGCGTCGCAAAATATGTAAGAACAACGGGCAGCATGCAAGCCGCGAAAAGCGCGGCACCAGGGGCGGTGAAACCGGACGCTCGGGTTAAATTCTGCATGGGACTAGCTTGCCACAAAACCGTAGGCAATAGTTATCACGGAAAAATTCGGCGTGACTTGTGCGGCAGATTGGTAATCTGCCCACGATCTCCGGTCGCGATGCACACCCCAGTGAAATTCCCAGTATCAATGTCACAGAGAAGCGTATAGGCTTGAGGTGAGGAAATGGTTTTGCAAACGGCATCGTTCCCCAGGAGAAACTGATGAGCAACTCAGCCGCTGTCGAAGCTTCCATGAGCGCGATGGACGCCATCTATCATCGCCGCGCTATTCGCGACTACGCGCCAGGGAAGATCGACGAGGCCGTTATCCGGAAGCTTCTGGATGTCGCCATCCATGCCCCCACTGCAATTCACGAGGAGCCATGGGCCTTTGCGATTATTCAGGACAAGGCTCTGCTGAAGCGCCTCTCGGATACCGCCAAAGATCTGCTGTTGAGCGGGGCTGACCCCATTCATCCACTACTGAGGGGCCACGGGGCCGGTCGTTTTACCAGCCCGGATTTCAATGCCTTCTACAATGCCTCAACGCTGGTGGTCATCTACGGAAGGCCGCTCGGACCCTTCGTGGTTGCCGATTGCTGGCTCGCGGCGGAAAACCTCATGCTTGCCGCCTGCGCGCAGGGGCTTGGCACTTGCCCCATCGGCCTGGCGGTCGCGGCCCTGAACTCGCCGCAGTGGAAGAAAGAGCTTAGCGTTCCCGTTGAACTGACGGCCATCGCACCTATCATTGTGGGCAAGCCTGTGGGCGCTCCGCCCCCCGTGTCTCGGAAGCCACCCGAGATTCTCTGCTGGAGGTAAGGCTATGGCGAAACGACCCCTCCCGCTCGCGGGTGTTTATAAGCTGATCGAGCCCGGGCCAGTGGTTCTGGTTTCCACCGTAAGAGACGGGCGCCCGAACATCATGACCATGTCATGGCACATGATGGTGGATTTCGAGCCGCCAATTATCGCCTGCGTCATGAGCAATCGCGACTATTCATTTGAGGCGCTGAAGAAGACCAGGGAATGCGTCATCAACGTCCCTGCCGCCGAACTCGCCAGGAAGGTAGTGGGTTGCGGAAACACGTCTGGCCGCGACATGAACAAATTCACGAAATTTGGGCTGACGGCATCGGCGGCGTCGTCTGTGCGCCCGCCATTAATTAACGAATGTTACGCCAACCTCGAATGCAAGGTTGTCGATACGACGCTCTTAACGCAATACGGCATTTTCATCCTGGAAGTCGTAAAGGCCTGGATTGACCCATCCAACAAACATCCGCGCACCATCCATCACCAGGGCAAAGGAAAATTCGCCGTTGACGGCGAAATCATCAAGCTGCCCTCCAAAATGAAATAGCCCTTCATTATTTCTCCGGGTAGCCGATCGATTGCGCGAAAAGCACCCGCTGTTCCGGCCGCAAGCCGAGTTGCCGCGCAATGCCGGTCTTGTCACAGTTGTGGAACCAGGCCGCCAGTCCCTCCGCGGCGGCGAACAGATATAGGTTGCCCGCGATGAGACCTGTATCGACAAAATAGTATGACTTCTGCACCTCAGGATCCTGCAAGCCAGGCTCCCGAAAGCCAGCCGTGTGCGTAAGCCGGTGAAGATCAACTACGTAAATGAGTTGAACCGGCGCTTTCGCATCAATTCCCCGTTGACCGGGAGTCATGGCCTCAACCCGGAAATCGCCCGCCACCACCGGCGCCAGCACATTCTTCACAGAGTCGTATGTATACATGCCTTCGCTTCGGGCAACATACAAGTCGATCTCCTGTGAGTTGCTGGCCGATGCCGCCGTTCTGCCAGGGATTCCAAATGGACCTGTCTCGCGATTCACTCCGTACGCTGCCCACAGAAGATTCGAAAGCAACTGCAGTGGAAGGGGCATTGCGCTGATATCGCGCGTGGTCTTTCGCTGCTGAAGTGCGGCAAAGACCGACATGTCCGCGCAGCTCGACGGCTCGGGTAGTTGAATGGCTTGCAAGCCCTTTGGTTTAGGAATCATTGCACCAGTCCTGCGTGCAATCGGGCAGCCACTTCAGGTTGATCGCTTTCCAGGCAATCCGACCTCCGGGGCAGACAGAGGATTTGACCGTCTACCAATCCAGATTCATTCTCCGCTTCAACCGGTGGAACTCAGGTGTGTCCTGCATCTTGCCGTAAATCGGGTCCACGTGGATGTACATCGCCGGCATCTCCCGCGATTCCATCGATCGTTCCAGCCATTTCACCGTGTTCGGCTCGTCGCCGAGCGCCGCGTACACCTCGGCAAATTCGCTCATCATGACTTTTCCGCCCTGGTAATCGCGTTCCAGCGGGCCAATGATGCGGAGGGCCTCTTCACGGTTCCCCGCCATTGCCTCAACCTGCGCCAGAACCACGCCTGCATCCGCTTCGCGCGGCATCCCCCGCAGATTCCGGATAGCCGCTTCTGTCCTGCCCATTCGCGCGTCCAGGAAGTTCATTTGCACGCTCCAGTTAAGCGCCTGGGGATTCCGTTCCAGAATCTTACGGCATTCCTCACGCGCCTCCGCCCACCGACCCTCTTCCTCCAGGAACACCTCGAAGACTTGCGCCGGCTGGGAACCAACTGGGTCCAGATCCCGCGCGCGCTCGATTTCCTGTTCCGCCTCGTGACGCCTGCCGGTGATGAGGTGTAATACCGCAAGCATGCTTTCGGCGGATACGTTGCGGCCGCTGGCAATTACAGTCTGGAATTCCCGCTCTGCCCGCGTCCAGTCCCAGTCGTATTGCATCGCATAGTTGCCCAACATCGCGTGCGCCGAAATGTAGCCAGGATCCAGCTGAATAGCTTTTTGCAGAAGTCGCTCGGCATCCCGCCGCTCCGCGAGCACAGGGCGTTCTCCAGCCAGAATGTTCCTGTTCCAGATCGCACTGGCCAGACCCTGATATGCGACGGCATAATCGGGGTCGATCGCGATTGCACGGCGAAAATCCTGTTGTGCCACGGCATTGGAAGCCGGCGTCATCTGATCGCTCTCGAAGCGGGCCTTCCGTGCGTAGTCGCGCGCTTCCTCCGGCGGCATATGCTGCGTCCGGGCCGGGGGCGGCGCGATCTTCAGTGTGACGGCGATCGCCTGTTCCAGATCCGCCTCTACCACCGCCAGATCCACACGGGCGCGATGGTACGTGTTGGTCCATAATTTCGCGCCGTCGGAAGTACGTTCCAGCGACGCAACGATGGTGACCTGATCGGTGGAGCGCTCCACGGTCGCGCTCAGTACATGCGTAACGTTGAGCTTGCGTCCGATTTCCCGAGCATCCTGGGGCTGTGACTGAAAGGCTTTCGCGGAAGATTGCGGGGCCACAAAAATCGTTTTCAGCCCCGCGATCTCGCTGGTGACTTCCTGCGTCAATCCATCAACGAAATATTGGTTGGCACTATCCCGGTTGGCATCCGTGAAAGGCAGAATAGCGATCGAGACCGGACCCGCTGGCACCGCTGGCTCAATTGGCCTATATGACTGATGTATCCGCCACAATCCCACGCTGCCCAATCCGAGCACAATGGCCGATAGCACTGCCGTCCGCCAAACTTCTCGCCGGCGACGCGCGTGCACCGGGCGCCCTTCCAGATAAAGGGCCAGATCGCCATCCATCTCCGCTGCCGTCGAATATCGTTCTGCGGCGCTCTTGCGCAACGCCTTCGAGAGGATCGCATCCAGATTTGATTCCAGGCCGGACGCTTCTGGTTCGGCGCGGCCGATCGAGCGGGCTAGTTCCGCCCAGGATTCACCGCCGAGTTTGTAAGGGGCTCTGCCAGTGAGTAGCCGGTAGAACAGCACTCCCAGTGAATAAATATCCGTTGCGACGGTGAGCGTCTCTCCGGAAGCCTGCTCCGGGCTGGCATAATCCGGCGTGAATGCCAGCCCGCCTGCCCGCGTGACTGCGGAGTCGCCACTCGCGTCCAGCAGCCGCGCAGTACCGAAATCCAGCATCTTCACGTTGCCAGTTGCGTCCACCAGAATGTTCGACGGTTTCAGATCGCGATGTATCACCTGGCGGCCGTGAACGTAAGCTAATGCATCCAGCACCTGCCTGATGAGCCCAACCCGCTGGCGTGTATCGAGTCGGTGCGTCTCGCAATACTGATCAATTGCAGGGCCATCCACATAATCCATCACCAGGTAAGGCAGCCCCTCGCTGCTGACCCCGCCGTCGATCAGGCGCGCGATGTTCGGATGGCTCAGGCTGGCAAGAAACTGGCGCTCCTGCCGGAACCGCTCTTCGATTTCACGCGAGGCCAGCGCAAGGGGCACCACCTTGATGGCAGCGCTCATTTTGAAAGCCCCATCCGCTCGGTCCGCCAGATAAACGGTTCCCATGCCTCCCCGGCCCAGAAGTCTTACGGCCTGCCAGGCACCGAATCGGGGCATTGGTTCCAGTTCAGGTGCACGGAGCGCGCTCAGCGCATTGTGATCCAGAAGGAAAGAAGCCACGTCCCGGTACAACTCCGTGTCTCCAGTGCATGCTTCGCGAACCCATGCCTCTCGCAATGGGCCCGCGGGTTGATCCAGGGCCTCGTCGAAGATGGCCTCAATGCGGCGAAAGCGCTCAATCTCAGCGTTCGTCATTTGGCGTGCTCATTCAGTGGCAAGGCGGCGACGAAGGAATACAAGTGAGAACTGGAGATTCCTCTCCACCGCCCGCCTGGAAACATTTAGTAAGCCGGCAATTTCTTCCACAGTGCATCCAAGAAAATAGTGCAATTCCACAACGCGTGTCTTGTCCGCGTCGAATTCCGTCAACTCATCGAGCGCCCGCGAAAGGTCCAGCGACTCGGCGCTGGTTTCGCCCACCCACGCCAGTTCCGCATCGAGCGGGATGCGTTGCCAGCCGACCCCTCGTTTCTCGGTTCTCACCTTGCGCGCGTAATCAATCAAAATACGGCGCGTCATTCTCGCTGAGAACGCAAAGAAGTGCGACCGGTCGTTCATTGCCACCCGGCGAACTTGGAGTAGTCCGGCGAAGATCTCGTTCACCACCGCCGTGGCCTGCAGTGTGTGATCCTGCCGTTCCCCGCGCAGACACGCTTCCGCAATCTCCCGCAACTGACCGTAAACTAAGGGCGCCAGCTCGTCCAGTATCCCCGGCTGGCCCTGCTGCCAGCGGTTCAGTAGCTGGGTGATTTCGCCAGGTCCGGAATCCACCCATTAAGCCTACCATCGCTTCCGCCCACAGCATTACGGGGCCCTGGCGTGCGGCAAGACGTTCGAATCAGCGCCGCCGGAGTAACAAACCGGCCAGACCGATGCCGGCGATCCAGAGGGTGCCAGGCTCCGGAGCGCTGCTCGTTATTGTGGCGCTAAGTCCGGTCGAGAGGTTGTAGTAGACAGAGCCTGTGTCGACATCAAACCCGATGGTGTCTCCGGCGTTCAGCGTCTCGTTCAGGCTAAACGGGTCACTTTGGTTAACGCTCGAAATTGTGTCCGTGAAAATCGAAATGCCGTTATCCAGGATTTCCACCGGATGCTCGTTCTCCAGGCCGTCGACACCCAGGAAATTCCCGGTGATTGAGTAATTCCCGGCTGTTGGTGCGGTGAAGAGTACTTCCACATCGCTGTTACCTTCAGGATCCAGCACCAGGTAATCCGTGGGCAAAACGAGTGTCGTTTCGTATGTGATTGGGCTGCCGCTGACGTTTTCTCCAACGATGGAGGAGTTCGGTTCACTCTGCCCGTCCCACCAGTAATTGAAGCCGGTCAGCGCCCCGGTTCCGGTGACGGCATTGGGAAGCAGAGTGTTGGTGTAATCGTAAGTCCAGACTCCGTTCGGATTTGCGGCGAGCGAGAAATCGTCGACCGCGCTGAAACTGTCGGCGCTGGCGGCGCAGCTGAACGCCAGCATAGCGATAATGAGACAAATTACGGGCCGCGGCTGAGACAGCTCTCTCCAGGCCGCGCGTTGAGCTCGATTTCTGCGGTGTAATCCCGAAGTGCGGTTCAGCATGTGTTCGCCGAAGGCAGGCGTGGCGCGCTTAGCTTCCGGCGCGTGAGCGCGATGGCGTCGTTGGTGAATCAGATTACTCATTCGATTTCTCTCCTCGGCGTTTACAGACTTGTGGGACCCGTCTCGATCGTTGCAGGCCCTCATAAGGAACTGCGCAGGGCGGGGAAAAGTCCGCCAGGCTTTGCCGCTCCGTTCTGCGGTCCGGTCGATTTTTGATTTATATCTATATTATTTATCAACAACATACGAAATTTGTCGCATTGTTCCTCACCCCGCGCATGTTCTGCTGATACTGAGGACACCCCCCATGGCATCAGACGCACAAACAGCAGCAAACTTGCGAGGTCATCCGCTTCGAAAGCCGGCCCGAATAGGACACCCTCATTTCCGGGTTCTGCCACCGCCTCCGCGCCTGCGCAAAGAAACTGAAAAAGAAGCACTTAACCACAAATTGGCTTCGTTCCGCGCTTTTTCTCCAGGACCAGCCGAAATACCCGTCCCCACCCTAATTTCCGACGCCAAGCCACCTCTGGCCGCCTAAGACAATGCCAATAAACGATGCCGAAGCCCACTGAATCCTGGCCCCATACCAGCGGAAAGCCAGAACTGTACCCAGTAGTTTCCTCTGCGGTCTCTGCCCGGCCCCTGCGCGCTCTGCGTGGAACGCCTTTCGCTCTTTTCCCCCAATCCGCACGAACTCTGAACTCCGCGCACCCCCGAACCGTTATCCTTGTAAGAGAGATGAGCACCCAGGACCGCCCGCCGCAGGGCTCGCCCGACCGCCGGACCGGAAACTGGAGCACAGGCCAGAAAGGCAACGGCCGTGGCAGCGCACCGAAGGGACGCGTTGCGAAAGCTCGCGGCCTCGCGCGATTCTTCGCCCACCCCATTGGCAAGATCTTTCTCACGCTACTTATTCTTGCGATTCTCACTGGCGCAGGCGCCTTCATTTACTATTACGCCAAGTACGCCAAGCTCATCGATGAGCGGCTGAAAGGCGGACCCTACACAGCCACCTCGCGCATCTATGCCGCACCGGGTTCCGTCGCCGTTGGAGACGCTATCACTCCGGCAGAGATAGCCACCGAACTTCGGCACGCGAGTTACAACGAAAACAAGAAGAACACCACCGGCTACTACGTCATCAAACCGGATTCCATTGACATCTTCCCGGGTGCCGAGTCTTACTTCGATCAGGAAGCGGAAGCCATTCACTTCTCGCACAACAAAATCGACCGCATCATCTCCCTCCGCGACAACACTGAGCGATCGAGCTACCAGCTGGAACCGCAGTTGGTGACGAATCTGCATGATAAGAACCGCGAAAAGCAGCGGCTCGTGCGTTATGAAGATATTCCCCCCGTCCTGCGCAACGCGATTCTTTCGGCCGAAGATAAGCGCTTCTTTACCGATCCGTTCTTTGACCCCATCGGCGTAGTGCGCGCAGCCTGGAAAGACGTCATCAACCGTCGCAACGAACAGGGCGCCAGCACGCTGACCATGCAGCTTTCGCGCTACATGTTTCTCGATCTTTCAAAAACGGTAAAGCGCAAAGCGGCCGAGTTAATGATCGCGCTGGAACTCGAACAAAAACTCACCAAAGAGCAGATTTTTGAGATGTATTGCAATCAGGTAGATCTCGGGCGGCGCGGCAGTTTCATGATTCGCGGTTTTGGTGAAGCCTCGCAGGCCTATTTCGGCAAGGACATCAAATCGCTGAATGCCCAGGAAGCCGCCACGCTCGCAGCCATGCTGAAGAGCGCCAGCTACTACAACCCCTATCGTTTCGCAGCGCGCACTAAGGAGCGCCGGAATGCAGTGCTCGCCCTGATGCGGGAAAACAAGTTCATCGATGACCGCACTTACGGAGTCGCAGTCGAGTCGCCGTTACAGGTGGTTGTTGGACAGGCCGAGTCGAGCGATGCGCCCAATTTCGTCGATCTCGTGAACGAAGACCTGGATAAGCGTTTCCCCAATACGGATTTCCAGCGGGAATCGGCGCGCATCTACACAACTCTTGATATCGATCTGCAGCGTTTCGCGAATGAGGCCGTATCGGAAGGCATGAAGGAAGTGGATGCCATTGCCCGCAAGCAGAAGCGCTTCAAGGGAGTGCCTTTCGTGGAACCGCAATGTGCCCTGATCGCCCTCGATCCCCACACCGGCGAAATCAAGGCGCTGGTAGGTGGCCGCAATTACGGCGTCAGCCAGTTGAATCGCGTCAACGCCGAACGCCCGACAGGTTCCATCTTCAAGCCGTTTGTTTATGCGACGGCCCTGAATACCGCCCTGGAGCCAGCGCCAGGCGGAATGGTCCTGACGCAGGCTTCCATCGTGCGCGATGAGCCCACCACTTGGCTTGTCGAAGGTCAGGAACCGTACACCCCGAGGAACTTCGAGAAGACGTTTGAAGGCGACATGACCTACCGCTATGCGATGGCGCACTCCATCAACATCCCGGCCATCAAGGTCGCGGAACTCGTGGGTTTTGATAAGGTCGTCAATTTTGCGCACGCGGCAGGCATTAACGATAACGTGAAGGCAACACCCGCCATGGCGATTGGTTCTTACGATGCCACGCCTCTCGAAATGGCGGGAGCCTACACGGTCTTCGCCAACGCCGGTGTGCGTGTGCAGCCGAGTTTCCTGTCACTGGTGAAGGAACCGGGCGGCAAAGTAATGCTGGACCAGAAGCCCGAAAAGAAGGCCGTGCTGGACCCCCGTGTGAATGCTGAGTTGGTGGATATGTTGCAGGAAGTGATGCGGAGCGGAACGGCGGCGGGCGTGCACGGTCGCGGCTTCAATGTGATCGCCGCAGGCAAGACCGGTACCGATCCCACCAATGGCTGGTTCGCGGGCTTCACCTCAGATCTTCTGTGTATCGTTTGGGTCGGCTTCGATGACAACCGGCCACTTGAAATCGAAGGTGCGCATTCCGCGCTGCCCGTCTGGACGGACTTCATGAAGCGCGCGATTACACTGCGCCAGTACGCTAACCCGAAGCCGTTTGATGCGCCCGATGGTGTCGTGACGGTGACCATCGATTCGCAGACAGGGCTCAGGGCCTCGCCCTCATGCTCGTCAAAAACTTCTGAGGAAATATTTGTGGCTGGAACCGAGCCGACCGGTTATTGTGGCAAGGGCGGCGGCACCACAGTTTCGGCGTGGGATACAGCGCCCTCGGCGGAGCCCATAAATCGCGCCCAGACCTATGTTCCAGGCCCACCGCGGCGTGGCGCGGATACCCCTGCGACTGCCCAGGTGAGGAGAGCCGCGCCCGGAACGACCGGAAGAACAGTAGCAAATAATCCCACCGTGACGCAGGCCCCGGAGCCGGAACAAAAGAAGAAAGGATTCTTCGCCCATATCAAAGACATTTTTCGTTAGCGGAAGTTCCCCGACGCCGAGGTAGGGGG
>CAIKAS010000209.1 GCA_903825445.1 uncultured Acidobacteriia bacterium | reverse complement strand
GCCTCATCCATGAACAGGATGCCGGGTTTCGGCATCAGTTGGACCACATCGTCAGCCGGAAACACGGAGGCGGTTCGACACTGGACAACCTCGCGTACTCCTGCGTGGCGTGCAACAGATACAAGGGATCAGATGTCGCCTCTATCGATTTGGCCGCAGGAGGACCGGTTCGGCTTTTTCATCCGAGGTCGGACAGATGGAGCGACCATTTTCAAATAATGGGCGATTCGAATCGAGCCGTTAACGCCGGTCGGTGAGGCAACCGTGCGGCTGCTTCGTCTGAATTCCGCCGAGAGGCTGCTGGAGCGTCGTCTGTTCCGTTTCCAGACCATGTAACGTTCGAACTCTCGAACATACCCGCCCCTTCGCTGTTTAGCTCTTGTTTGGGTTTCTAGCTGCAGCCGCTGGTGCCGCCGCAGTTTTCGCATTTGTAGCAACTGCCGTTGCGCGTCATCATCCCGCCGCACTCAGCGCAGAGCGGCGCGTCGGAGGTCACCGCCGCCTTGAATGGCAGGGATTCCTGCGCGGTTTCCTCGGTCGGACGCAATACCGGGGGAGAACCCGCTTCCGTGATGGCGTACTCTTCGCCGAGGAACTTCAGGCCCATCCAGCGGAAGATGTAATCGGGTATCGACTTGGCAAACGGAATCTGCTGATTGCCGGTCCAGCCCATCGGTTCGAAGCGCACGTGCCCGAACTTGGCGACCAGGAACTTCAGCGGCACGCCGTACTGCAGGCAGTAGCTGATGGAGGTCGCAAAGCTGTCCATGATCCCGGCGATGGTGGAACCTTCCTTCGCCATGCGGATGAAGAGTTCGCCCGGCGTACCGTCTTCGTAGAGACCCACGGTGACGTAGCCTTCATGGCCGGAGATGGAGAACTTGTGCGTGATGGAAGTGCGCTCGTCCGGCAGCTTGCGGCGAACGGGGCGGTAAACGATCTTCTCGACGATGGTGGCCGCTTCCTTGTTAGTAAGCGTAGAGACGGAGGCCTTCTTCTCGCCCTTGGCTGAACCGGAGCTCAGTGGCTGCACCTTCTTCGAATTGTCGCGATAGATGGCGACGGCTTTGAGGCCAAGACGCCAGCTCTCGATGTAGGCCTCCATCACGTCATCCACAGTGCACTCTTCGGGCATGTTGATGGTTTTCGAAATGGCGCCGGAGGTAAACGGCTGCACCGCGCCCATCATTTTGAGATGGCCGGTGTAGTGGATGGTTCGCGTACCGTTGGCGGGACGGAAGCTGCAATCGAACACCGGAAGATGCTCGGGCTTCAACGCGGGCGCGCCTTCGATGGTGCCGGTGGCGTCGATGTGGCTGACGATGGTTTCCACCTGATCGGGCGTGTAACCGAGCTTGATGAGAGACGAGGGGACCGTCTGGTTGACGATCTTGATCATGCCGCCGCCGACGAGCTTCTTGTACTTCACGAGCGCGAGATCCGGCTCAATACCGGTGGTATCGCAATCCATCATGAAGCCGATGGTGCCGGTCGGTGCGATCACCGAGACCTGGCCGTTGCGATAACCGTGCTCTTTGCCCGATTCGTAGGCTTCTTCCCAGACGTTCTTCGCGCCCTGGAACATGTCGGACGGAATATTGCGATAGTTGATTCCCTGCACGCAATCGCGATGCATGCGGATGACTTCGAGGAACGGTTCGACGTTCTTTTCGTAGCCGGGGAACGGTCCGGTGGAAGCTGCGATGCGCGAACTGGTCAGATAAGCCTGACCGCTCATGAGGGCGCTGATGGCACCGGCATAGTCGCGGCCACGGTCGCTATCGTACGGAATTCCGAACGACATGAGCAAGGCGCCCAGGTTGGCGAAGCCGAGACCGAGCGGGCGGTAGTCGTGCGAATTCTGCGCGATCTTTTCCGTGGGATACGCGGCGTTGTCAACGAGAATTTCCTGCGCAACGATGAGGGTGTCCACGCCGTGGCGGAACGCTTCCACATCGAACTGCCCGTTGGGCCCGACGAACTTCATCAGATTAAGAGAAGACAGGTTGCAGGCGGAATCGTCGAGGAACATGTATTCCGAACACGGATTTGAAGCATTGATGCGCGAAGTGTTCTTGCAGGGATGCCACTTGTTGATGGTGGTATCGAACTGCATGCCGGGATCGCCGCACTGCCATGTGGCTTCGGCGATATCGCGCATGAGTTCGCGCGCCTGGATGCGGTCTTTCTTCTCGCCAGTGCCGACGGACTTGGTCCACCATTCTTTATCGTCAACTACGGCTTCCATGAATTCATCAGTGGCGCGCACGGAGTTGTTGGCGTTCTGGAAGAAGATGGAACTGTAGGCATCGCCATCGAGCGATGAATCGTAGCCGGCTTCGATGAGGGTGTGAGCCTTCTTCTCTTCCTTCGCTTTGCACCAGACGAAGTTGCGGATATCCGGGTGCTCGGCGTTGAGGATGACCATCTTGGCGGCGCGACGTGTCTTGCCTCCCGACTTAATAACGCCGGCGAAGGCGTCGAAGCCTTTCATAAAGGAGAGCGGACCACTGGCGCGGCCACCGCTTGAGAGCAGGCCGTTCTCTTCGCGCAGAGCAGAGAGGTTGGTACCGGTGCCGGAGCCCCACTTGAACAACATGCCTTCGGTCTTGGCGAGATCGAGAATGGCTTCGAGCGAATCCTTAACCGACACGATGAAACAGGCTGAGCACTGCGGGCGGGCTTCATTCGTGAGCTTCTTGATGCGATCTTCCTGCGCGTCATGGAAGTAGCCATAACCGCGAGATTCTTTGACGCCGACGTTGAACCAGACCGGCGAGTTGAACGCCGCGTGCTGGTGGAGCATCATGTGCGCGAGTTCGCTGCGGAAGTTTTCGGCCGCGGTCTTCGACGCAAAGTAGCCATCGTTCAGACCCCAATCGGCAATGCTATCGACGACGCGATGCACCAGTTCGGCAACGCTGCGTTCCCGCTCGGGCGAGCCCAGTTTGCCGTGGAAATACTTGCTGGCGACGATGTTCGTCGCGGTCTGCGACCAATCCGCAGGCACTTCGATGTCACGCTGTTCAAAAAGAACGGCGCCCTTATCGTTGCCGATGGTGGCGGTGCGGGTTTCCCACTGCACTTCATCGTACGGGGTCTTGCCGTCTTCCAGACGAGCGGTGAAATAACGTTCAAATTCGATTCCGGCGCGGGTAGGCGCGGGGAGTTTCTTAGTAGCCAATTCTTTTAGTTTCGCACTTGCGGTGGCAGCCATGCTCGTATTCCTTCCGATTCATCACTTCACTCGCGAATAGTTCTTCGCGTTTTGTAGGGACAGTAGCAATCATGCCCCAAGATGTAGTGTAGGTCAAGGGTTTTGTAACCATAAATTGTGTTTTGGTTCCGAATTTGCAAACTACACATGTGGTCGGGCATCATAGAGGACATGCTGCAAAAATTGGGTGTTATTGCTCTCGTGCTTGGCGCGGGTTTCATGATCGGTTGCGCGTCGGCCAGCCGCGGGCCGGAAGGCAGTCTGCACCAGACCCAGACCGGCGTTTCCGAGACCGGATACCCGGGCGGCAAACCGATTGACGCGGAGTCGCCGGCGCTTGCAAGTTCCAGCGAACAGAAGTACTCGCGCGCGGAAGCGCCTTACGCTGAAGGCGAAGCTAAGCCTGGCGCTGAGAAGTAACTTCGAACAGCTCTCATTTTTGTTTTAGTGGCATCCTAATAGATTGGCGGGTGCTGAAAAGCAGCTTTTTAGTACCATTCGCTCACGCGCGCGGATCGGTAACTCATTCTGAATCAGCACTTTGTTGGGTTGTGACGGCCCGGATCGGTTCGCAGGGCAGTTTACGCTCGGGCGATTTGGCAGACGTGAGACTGGCTACAGAATGGCCAGGATTTCTTCGGCGTGGCCTTCGGGCTTCACGCCGGCAAAGATTTTGGTGATCTTGCCGTTATCGATCAAAAACGTGGTTCGCGCTACGCCCATCACCTTCTTGCCGTACATGTTCTTCTCTTTCATCACGCCGTAGAGGTTGGCGATGGCCTTGTTGTCGTCGGCCAGCAGGGTGAAGTTGAGTTCAAACTTTTCTTTGAATTTCGATTGCGCCTTTGTGGTGTCGGGCGATACGCCGAGCACGGTCACGCCCTTCTTAACGAACTTCTTCGCGGTGTCGCGGAATTCGCAGGCTTCGATGGTGCAGCCAGGTGTATCGGCACGGGGGTAGAAATAGAGCACGATGCGCTCGTTCTGGTGCGCCGCCAGATCGAATTCCTCGCCGGAATCGGTGAGAACTTTGAAAACCGGGGCCTTGTCGCCTTCTTTCAGCATGTACGGAATCTCCTTAAGAAAGTCTCGCCTTCAACAGATCATTGACCGCTGCGGGATTGGCCTGACCACGCGATTGCTTCATGACCTGGCCCACCAGGAACCCGATTACGGCGGTCTTGCCGCTGCGGAACTGTTCCACCTGCTTTGGATTCGCGGCGATCACTTCGTCAACTATCTTGCCTAACGCGCCGGAATCACTGATCTGCCGCAGGCCTTCACGTTCCATGATGACCGCGGCGGTGTGGCCGGATTCAAACATTTTTTCGAGGACTTCTTTGGCAAGTTTGCCGGACAGTTCGCCGCTCGCGATGAGGCCGAGCAATTCACTCAATCCCTTCGCGCTGACAGGTGACTCGCCGATTTCTTTGTCGGCGGTTTTCAGTAAGGCGGCGAGATCGCCCATCACCCAGTTCGCCGATGTTTTTGGATCTTTGGTGGTTACCGCAACCTCGTCGAAATACTCGCCGATGGCACGGCTCTGCGTCAGAACATCGGCGTCGTATTCACTCAGGCCGTATTGTTCGATGAAGCGTTTCCGCTTGACGGCAGGTAACTCCGGCATTGATTCCTGAACGCTCGCCAGCCACTTCTCACTTACGCGGAGAGGCACAAGATCCGGCTCGGGGAAATAACGGTAATCGTGCGCATCTTCTTTGCTGCGCATGCCGACTGTCTCGCCGGTCTCGGGATCGAAAAGCCGCGTTTCCTGAAACATGCGGCCGCCGGATTCGGCAATCGCCACCTGGCGGGCGATTTCGTAATCAATTGCCTGCTTGAGGAAGCGGAACGAATTCAGATTCTTCACTTCCGCGCGAATGCCGAACTTCTCCGCGCCCTTCAGGCGCACGGAAACGTTGGCATCGCATCGCAGGTGGCCCTTCTCCATGTCGCAAGTGGACGCGCCCACAAACTGCAGCGCCTGCTTGACTTCGGCGAAGTAGGCGACGGCTTCATCGGCGGAGCGCATGTCGGGCTCGCTGACGATTTCGATCAGCGGTGTGCCGCTGCGGTTGAGATCGACGTACGTATAGCGACCTGAGTCTTTGAAACCTTCATGCTGGCTCTTACCCGCGTCGTCTTCCATGTGGATGCGGGTGACGCCAACGCGCTTGGCCACGTGGTTGGGCGGGCCGCCGACGACGATATCGACGAAGCCATGTTCGGAGAGCGGTTCATCGTACTGCGAAATTTGGTAGCCCTTGGGGCTATCGGGATAGAAGTAGTTCTTGCGGGCGAAGCGCGAGACCGGATTCACGACGCAGTTCAACGCGATGGAGCCTTTGATCGCGAGTTCGACGGCATCGCGACTCAATACGGGAAGCGCGCCTGGGAGGGCCAGGCAGACGGGGCAGACATTCGTATTCGGCGGCGCGCCGAAACTCGTCGGGCAGCCACAGAAGATTTTGGTTCGCGTGGCGAGCTGGCAGTGAACTTCGAGTCCGATCACCGGCTCGTATTTCGCGATCAGTTGGGGGGAAGCTAATTCCGGAGGAAGCGCCTGCATGTGTGCTGTTATTCAGGATATCCGGTGGGGGTAGGCTGGCCTACGCCAGGGGCGCGAACATTCGAACGACCAGATAGCAAATCGCCGCGACGAACGCCGCGCACGGAATAGTCAGCACCCAGGCCCAGACGATTTCCCGAGCCTTACCCCAGCGCACGGCCTTGCGGCGATGCGTGGAGCCTACGCCGGCAATGGCGCCGGCAATCGCGTGCGTGGTGGAGACAGGCAGGCCCAGAAACGTTGGGAACAGAATCGAGAACGCCGCGCCGGTCTCCGCACAGAATCCTCCGCGCGGCTTCAGGCGGGTTAATCCGGATCCCATTGTCTTGACAATTTTCCAGCCGCCGCTCATGGTTCCAAGGCTGATGGCAATACTGGCGGCGACAATCACCCAAGTCTGAATATGGTTGTCTTTTTGCATTTTCGCAGCAACGAGGAGAGCGGTGATGATGCCCATCGTCTTCTGGCCGTCGTTGGTGCCATGCGCGCAACTGAAAAGAGCCGAAGAAACCAACTGCATTCGCCGAAAGAACTTGTCGGATTTTGCGGGCGCGGTATGCCGGAAAGTCCAGTGCACGATCAGCATCAGGGTATAGGAAAGCACCATGCCGATCAGGGGCGAGAGCACAATGAACGCCAAGGTAGTTCCCCACTTACCGGAAACCAGGGCGCCCAACCCCGCCTTCGCAACTGCCGCGCCGGCATAACCGCCGATCAAGGCGTGAGACGAACTGGAGGGCAGTCCCAGCCACCAGGTAATCAGGTTCCAGACAATGGCGCCGAGCAGTCCAGCCAGGACGAGTTCCGGTGTAACAATACTCGGATCGACGTACCCTTTACTGATGGCGGAGGCTACGCCGGTCCCAAGAAACATGGCGGCGATGAAATTGAAAAACGCCGCCCAAATGACGGCGTGAAACGGCCGGAGCACGCGTGTGGCGACGATGGTTGCGATGGAATTCGCGGAATCGTGAAAGCCGTTGATGTAGTCGAACAGCAGAGCAATGCCGACCGTACCGGTCACCAGCCAGGAAAAGGTCATAAGTTTCTAGCTGTTCTTGACCGCTACGGTTTGGAGCACATCCGCCACGTCTTCGCAACGGTCTACGGCAAGTTCGAGAAATTCGTAGATTTCCTTGTGTTTCATCACGGAGATGGCGTCCATGCCGGATTCGAACAGATTCGTCACCAGCTTGCGAACCAGATCGTCGGCTGTATTCTCCAGACGATTGATCTCAATGCACTCGTCCTGCAAGGGCTTGCCTGCCCGCAGTTTCTGAATTGCCACCTGCAGGCGCATGCACGACGCATGAATAATCTGGGCGAAATCGAGCATCCCCTGCGGGATGGGATCGATGCGGTAGGCCGTTAACCGGAAGGAACTATCTTCGACGGCATCGATCACGTCGTCCATGGCGGTGGTGATGGCGTGGAGGTCTTCGGGATCGATGGGCGTCACGAAGGTCGCGTGCAGGCGGGTTAGGATCTGGTGCGTGATTTCATCGGCCTCATGCTCCAAACGCTTGATCACGCCGGCGTTCAGGGCCATGGCGGAGGCGCCGCCTTCGACGCCCTCTCGCAGGGAACGGGCGGCATCGTGTATCAGGTCGGACTGCTGTTCGAGCAGTTTGAAGAACTTCTCGTCACGTGGAAACAAGTTCATGTCACTTAACAGAGTAACCAATCTGTCACATTCGGGAGATGAAGATCCATTGAAATTACGTGAAATGACTCCGGCGGTCCGGGCGTGCCGTCGCACGGGCAGCTCGGAATTGATACTATTCTAGGAACGGATTTCATCCAGACGAGGCCTTACCCCTATGAACAACCTGAATCACTTTACTGCCAAGTGCGCAAATGAAGGAAAAACCCGGATGAGACGGGCCGGCCAGATCGCACTTGGTACTGCATTCCTGCTGCTGGCAGGAGTTGCTATACAGATGCCCAAAGCCATGGGACAGGCTGGCGGCGGCCGCGGCGGTGTACCGACGCCTCAGGGCCAGAACGCCAACGGCATGCACATCTTTATATGGGGCGGGCTCAAATCTCATAACGTCGGCCAGCATGACTATCCGCAGTTTCTGGCAGACTGGAGCAAATACCTCACCGAGCGCGGCGCGGTGGTAGATGGCGCGTTACATGCGCCGAGCGCGGCCGACCTGGAACATACCGACGTCGTCATCATCTATAAGGGCGATGCGCCCTACATTGATGACGCTGAAAAGGGGGTGCTCGAGGCTTACGTGAAGCGCGGGGGCGGCATCGTAAGCTTCCACGACTCTCTGTGTGGACCCGACCCGGCATACTGGGCGACCACATTTACGGGTGGCGCCAAGAAGCATGGCGAGGTGAACTACACCCTGGATGCTCCGATCCCTTACACGGTTGTCGATAAGGCCAACCCGATCATGAAAGATTTTCCGGACATGACACTGGCGGACGACGAGGCTTTCTTCCTGATGACATGGGCGAAGGACCCTGGCATCCATCTGCTGGCCAACGCCGAGATCGCCGGTACGCCAAGCGCGGGTACCCATAAAGGCGAGATCGCGCCGCAGATCTGGACGTACGAACACACGCTCCCCGGCGGCCAGCCGGCCCGCGCCTTTGTCTGGATGCAGGGTCACACCTATGCGAACTTCACCGATCCGAAGATTCAGAAAATGCTGCTGCGCGGCATTGCCTGGGCAGGGAAGAAGCCGGTGGAAGAGCTGGTGGCTTACACGGCGCCGCCGGGCCGAGGTGGGCGTGGCGGTAGTGGCGGTCGCGGAGGCCGTGGCGGCAGCGGCGGGATGGGGCGCGCCCAATAGAGGCGCCCTCCGAACAGCTCTCGACAGCGCGGTTGCGAGAATAAAGAGCGGCCCTGACTGGGCCGCTCTAAGCTTTTATAACGACCTACAGATACCCAAAATGGACACAGTCACCTTAGAACAGCCGGGCCACTTCACGCATTCCGGCACCACACCCCCGCAGGCTCCCGGACCGGGCGAAGTGCTCGTCCGCGTTCTCATGGTGGGCGTTTGCGGTACGGACCTGCATGCCTTTGAAGGCACGCAGCCATTCTTCTCTTATCCGCGCGTGCTCGGTCACGAACTCGCCGTTGAAGTCATCGAGACAGGCGAAGGCGTCGAAGGCTTCCGGCCTGGGGACCGCTGTGCCGTGAACCCTTATCTGACCTGTGGCGTCTGCGCGGCATGTACGCGCGGCCGATCGAACTGTTGCGCGAAGATGTGCGTGATCGGGGTCCACACAGATGGCGGCATGCGCGATCGTATTCTGCTGCCGGCGAAGCAGATGTACAAGTGCGAAAAACTGCCTAACGTGCAGATCCCGCTGGTGGAGACACTCGGTGTTGGCATCCATGCGGTGGGGCGTTCCGGCGTGGTGCCGCGAGAACGCGCCATCGTGGTGGGTGCGGGGCCGATTGGCCTTTCCGTGATTGAGTTTTTGAAGCTTGAAGGCGCGGAAATCGGTGTGGTGGAAAAGATGCCGGAGCGGCTGGAGTTCGCGGCGCGGCATCATGGCCTGAAACGTTTCTACCCGTCGCAGGAAGAAGCACGGCAGGAAGAACCGTCCATGCTGGTGTTCGATTGCACCGGCAGCCGCGAATCCATGGAACAGTCCATCCAGTTGCTGCAGCAGGGTGGCAAGCTGATTTTCGTGGGGATCGTCAACGATCACGTCTCGTTGTTCGATCCCGACCTGCACCGGCGCGAAGCTACGATTCTTGCCAGCCGCAACAGCACCCCGGCCGAGCATCATCGCGTGCTGGATTTGATGGAGAGCGGGCGCGTGGATGTGACCGCGTGGCCGACGGAATGCGCGCCCCGGGCAATCATGCATGAGCGCTTCCCGGCCTGGCTGCACCGCGAGGCGGGAATCGTAAAGGCCGTGATCGACTGGTCGTAAGCAGGGTGCTGAAAAGCGGTATTTCGTTACCACGTGCTGGCGCGCGCGGCTCAGTAACCCATTTGGAGTTGGCACCCGCATTTGTCGTCTGAGGGCGAGCCGTGACGCTCCGCCGTCGCGCGACCGCCCGCCGTCACCTCGGCGCGGTACTATTCACAGCTTAGGACAGGCATTGGCTTGCCGGGGCAGACTAAGCACGTGGATACCGAAGTGCATTGCCTTGCACATGCTTCCGAACTCCGATGATCCCCTTGCCGGGGATATCCTGGCGCCGGTGGATGTTGTCACGGCGGTTCGGCGCGAGGCCGCTTTGCTCAAAACGGGGGCGCTGCAAAACGCGATCTTCAACAGCGCCAACTTCTCCAGCATTGCCACAGACGAGAAAGGCGTCATCCAGCTGTTCAATGTTGGCGCCGAGCGCATGCTGGGTTATGCCGCCATCGAAGTGGTGGATAAGATCACGCCGGCAGACATCTCGGATCCGCAGGAAGTGATTGCGCGGGCCAGACAGCTGAGTCTGGAACTGGGCACACCGATTACACCGGGCTTTGAGGCTCTGGTTTTCAAGGCGTCCCGCGGCATTGAAGACATTTACGAACTCACTTACATTCGCAAAGACGGAAGTCATTTTCCCGCCGTTGTCTCAGTCACGGCGCTGCGCGACGATCAGGGCGGGATTATCGGCTACCTGCTGATCGGCACGGATAACACCGCACGTATACAGGCAGAAGAAGCCCTGCTGAAGGCCGGCGCGCTCCAGAACGCGATTTTCAACAGCGCCAATTTCTCCAGTATTGCCACCGACGAAAAGGGGGTCATCCAGCTTTTCAATGTTGGTGCTGAGCGCATGCTGGGCTATACCGCGATCGAAGTGGTCGACAGGATTACTCCCGCGGATATCTCAGATCCTCAGGAATTGATCGCCCGGGCTAAAACACTGAGTCTGGAACTCGGAACGCCGATCACACCCGGTTTCGACGCGCTCGTCTTTAAGGCCTTTCGAGGCATTGAAGATATCTACGAGCTCACTTATATACGCAAAGACGGGAGCCGTTTTCCGGCAGTTGTATCGGTGACGGCGCTGCGTGACGATCAGGGGGGTGTCATCGGCTATCTGCTCATCGGAACCGATAACACCGCGCGAAAACAGGCGGAGGAGGCGTTGCTTAAGGCCGGAGCACTGCAGAACGCTATCTTCAACAGCGCCAACTTCTCCAGTATCGCGACGGACGAAAAGGGTGTCATTCAGCTGTTCAACGTAGGCGCTGAACGCATGCTCGGTTACACAGCCGCCGAAGTTGTGGACAAAGTCACACCCGCCGAGATCTCCGATCCGCAGGAGGTAATCGCGCGTGCCAGAGAACTGAGCCATGAACTCGCAACCACTATCACGCCGGGGTTCAATGCGCTCGCGTTTAAAGCATCCCGGGGCATCGAAGATATCTACGAACTGACCTACATTCGCAAGGACGGGAGCCGCTTTCCCGCAGTTGTATCGGTTACCGCGTTGCGCGACGCGCAGGACGGGATCATCGGCTACCTGCTGATCGGCACCGACAATACGGCTCGCAAACAGGTGGAAGCCGAGCAAATGCAGCTGGACCAGCGTTTGCGGGACCAGCAGTTCTATACGCGGTCCCTCATCGAATCCAATATCGACGCGTTGATGGCCACCGACACGCGCGGAATCATCACGGACGTCAACCAGCAGATGGAAGCCCTTACCGGCTGCACGCGCGACGAACTTATTGGCGCGCCGTTTAAGAACTACTTCACCGACCCTGACCAGGCGGAAACCGCAATCAAGCGGGTGCTCGGCGGAAACAAGGTCACCGATTATGAACTCACGGCCCGCGCGCGGGATGGCAAGGAAACCGTAGTTTCTTATAACGCGACGACTTTTCACGATCGCGACCGGAAGCTGCAGGGTGTTTTCGCGGCGGCGCGCGATGTTACTGAGCGTAAGCGGTTTGAGCATACGCTGCAGGAAAACAACATCGAACTCGAGACGGCCATGGCCGCCGCGGAGAAGGCGAACCTGGCAAAATCCGATTTTCTTTCGAGCATGAGCCACGAGCTTCGCTCGCCTCTCAACGCAATTCTCGGCTTTGCCCAACTCATCAGTTCGGATTCACCGCCGCCAACACAATCGCAGGCGGCCAGTATTGACCAAATACTGCATGCAGGATGGTATCTGCTGGATCTGATCAACGAGATTCTGGATCTGGCGCAGATCGAATCCGGCAAGCTGGCGCTATCGAGAGAACCGACGTCGCTGGCCGACGTTATGCTCGAATGCCAGGCAATGATCGAGCCGCAGGCTCAGAAGCGCGGCATCACCATGACTTTCCCCGCGCCCGGCCTGACGTATTTTGTGGATGCGGACAGGACCCGTCTGAAGCAAGTTCTGATCAACCTGCTTTCCAATGCCATCAAATACAACCAGCCCAAGGGAACCGTCGTCGTGGAATGCGCGATGGCGGGACTGGGGCGGAAGGCCCCGGAGCGGGTACGTATTAGTGTCCGAGACACCGGCGCAGGACTGCCCCCGGACATGCTGAGTCAGCTGTTTCAGCCATTCAACCGCCTCGGACGAGAGAGAAGCACGGAGGAAGGCACGGGGATCGGGCTGGTGATGAGTAAGCGGCTGGTGGAGCTGATGGGAGGGTTGATCGGCGTGGATAGCGTGGTGGGCCGGGGAAGCGTTTTCTGGTTCGAACTGAATTCGGCCACAGAACCGCAGCTGGAGATCGGTACCCTGCCGGCGGCAGCGATCGCACAGGCGAATGTTCAACACGGAGCGCCGCTGCGTACGTTGCTATATGTTGAGGACAATCCTGCAAATCTGAAGCTCATTGAGCAGCTAATTGCCCGCCGGCGGGACATTCGCCTGCTGAGCGCCAGAGATGGAAATACGGGCATCCAGATTGCACGGTCCGATCAGCCGGACGTGATCCTGATGGATATCAATCTCCCCGGAATCAGTGGAATCGAAGCGCTGAAGATCCTCCGTGAGGACCCCATGACCGCTCACATTCCAGTGGTCGCTCTCAGCGCCAACGCGATGCCCCGCGACATTGAAAAGGGGCTGCAGGCAGGGTTCTACCGCTATCTGACCAAGCCAATCAAAGTGAACCAGTTCATGGAGACGCTGGAAGCCACGCTGGAGTTCGCCGCGCTGGACCCGACAGGGCGCGAGAGCGCTCGCATCATCTAGTTTCCGGACGACGTTATGGTCTCGCTAAACGACATTCTGAACGCAAAAATCCTCGTCGTGGATGACAAGGAGGCAAATGTTCTCCTGCTCAAGGGGATGCTGCGGATTGCCGGCTACACATCTGTCGAGTCCACGATGGACCCCGGCACGGTCTGCGAACTTCACCGGACAAACCACTACGGACTGATCCTGCTGGATCTGCAAATGCCGGGCATGGATGGATTCGAAGTGATGGAGGGCCTGAAAAAAATCGAGGCAGGCGGCTATTTGCCAGTTCTGGTGGTTACCGCGCAGCCCGATCACAAGTTGCGCGCGCTCGAAGCCGGCGCTAAAGATTTTGTGAGCAAACCGTTCGATCTGGCTGAACTGCGCGCGCGCGTTCACAACATTCTGGAAGTGCGGCTCTATAGCGAAACGCTGGCGCGGACGGTTCTGGAACTGGAAACGACCCGAGAGGCATTGCGTATCAAAACGCTGGAAGAACAGCGAAAAGAGGAGATAGAACTGGTTCGGGCGCAGCAAACTCAGGAGAGTTTGCTGCCACGTTCCGCCCCCTCCTTCGATAACTTCGAAATCCATGCCTACAATCAGCCAACGCGCTACGTGGGAGGCGATTTCTACGACTTTCTGCAACTGGATCCGGGCAGCTGGATGGGAGTTCTTGCCGATGTTGCCGGTAAAGGAATGCCTGCAGCTCTATTGAGTTCCATGGTGCTGGGTGCACTCAGCACAGAATTCCGCTCGGGATCGGAGCCGGGCGACGCCTTGCAGCGCGTCAACAAGCTGCTCTGCGAGAAGTCGCTTCCGTCGCAGTTCGTAACTCTCTTCCTGTTCCAGTTACACCCGGATGGCAAGGGAGAGTTTATCAGCGCAGCGCATAATCCGGCCTGTGTGTATCGCGCGGCCACAGGACATATCGAAAAGCTGGTCTCCGACTCCTATTTCGTTGGCATGTTTGAATCCGCGCTGTGGCAACCCCGCCCCTTCCAGCTCAATCGGGGTGATTTGCTGGTGGTCTACTCGGACGGATTGACGGACGCTGAAAACGCGCGGCAGGAAATGTTTGGAGAGGAGCGGCTTCTGGAGGTGATAGCGCGGGATGGCCACATGGGAGGAGAGGCGATCAAGGAAAGCCTGCTGAACGCCATTCGTCTGTTTACTGAGGGTACGCCGCAAACAGACGACATTACTTTCATGATCGTCGACAAGAACCAATAAGACCGTGTGGTTGACTTCATCGCAAATGGACGGCGCTGCCTTCACCCAAGGGCAAAAGCAGCGCATCTGCAAATCTACGAACGTGCGATCAGCGGATCCCGCCGAGCATCCATACCAGAAAAATGATCAGCAGGATGGTTCCCAATCCGATTCCTGCGCTGCCCTGGTAGCCCCAGCGGCTGTGGCCGTAGTACCCGCCACCGCCGCCTATGAGCAACAGTAAAACAATAAGGAGTATCAGCATTTTGGTATTCCCTTTCGCGTGGTGTTCCCGGTTGCCCAGGCACGAGACGGGTGTTCCCTATTTCTCGAAAACCCGTTCAATCTGGCTTGCCTTTTTTTGAATCTTGCCGGACAGCTTTTCGTTCTGTCCTTCAGCCGTCAGGCTCGGGCTGTCGAGTGCTTTGCCAACCTTTTCTTTGACGGAACCCGTTACGTCATGCAGAGTGCCTTTGATCTGATCTTTTGTGCTCTGTTTCATTTGCATTGTCATGCTCCCTTGTTTTGATTGACTGCTAAGCCGTCGCGCGTGATCTGAGTTGCTTCACGGCGAGAAACCAATCTTCCTGCGGTGAACCTTCAGAACCTCCTCTGGTCAGCCAGAGGTCGTAAGCCAAAGCCGCGATGTCGTCGTGCCCAAAGGCTTTTACGCCGTGGCCTGTTGTCGCAGCTTCGGTATGCTGGTGGGCCGTTCCGGAATGTTCAAGAGCCTGTCGCGAGTGCTCGTGCCCGGTAAGGTGATCCTGTTTCCCGTGCTGCTGCTCGGCGGAACGGTGCGCATGCGCCGCTGCATCGTGTAACTCCGCAGCTCGCTGGTGGTTCTCATAATGCGATCCGTTGTTGTAGCGAGTGGACATCTAGAGAGTCACCATTTGCCCGGACTTATTGTGGGCTTCCTTCGCGAGCTTATAGGCGTGATCGGAATACTCAAGTGCACGTTCCGCATGCCAGCTTCCAGCGACTCCGTCGCCTTTTTCGTTGTGTTCAGCTGCAGTGCGATGGGCGTGGGCAGCAAGTTCGTGTTGTTCTGCGGCTTTGCGGTGTAGGTCGGTCATGGTGCGTCGACTCCTGTAAAAAACTCTTCGCTTCTCTGTTAGCAATAGGATGCCCAAATCCGGTCCGGGGCGAAGTGATACTTGCGGCATGGGTAAACTTCGGGAAAATTTTTGGCGATTGAATCTGCTCGTGACCTCTCTCCGCCAGATGACGGCAGGCGGTCATCTGCCACGTTCTGGGTGGTGCAGAACTGAATCTTCGCCGTCGAGAGCGCGAGTCGGCTCATTTCGGTCAGCAGGCTTCATGTTTGGAATGCAATCGGTGTCCACTCCGGGACGCGTGGCGGGCCAGGTAGTCAACGTGCAGCAGGTGGTCAGCGAACTGCGGATCCAACCGCTGAACTGGAAAGACAGGTATTACGACCATGAGAACGAATGAAACAGAGGCATTTCGCGCCTTGCTAAAGGCCAAGCAGGCTCAACTGAGCGATGGGCGGGAATTCCGCGAGACTCTTGCGGTTGAGGCGACGCCCGACGAGCTGGATCGTATCCAACAGGCCAGCGACCGCGATCTTGCGGTAGGTAGTCTCCAGCGCAATTCAAGTCAGTTACGGGACATTCATGCAGCTCTTGGACGTATTGACGCAGGCACGTATGGAATTTGCGCGGGTTGCGATGAGCCCATCAATCCGAAGCGCCTTGCTGCGGTCCCGTCTGCGCTCTGTTGTATCGCCTGCCAGTCTGCCATGGATCTCGGCTTGGCAATTTCCCCCAGCGGCATTGATCTGAGCTTTCTGATGGCTGCGTAACCGGTAAAACTTTCCGGTCCGCTCAGTTTCCGGAAAGTGAGCCTGGCCACCGCCGTGCATCGGAAGAACAAGTCAATGAAAGAAACTTCCAAGGTACATAAGATAGCGTTCGTCGGCGATTACCTGCCGAGGAAGTGCGGAATTGCCACATTCACCTCAGACGTTCTCGCATCGGTCGCCACGGCATATCCGGAAAGCCAGTGTTTCGCCGTTGCTGTGAATGACGTCAAGGGCGGCTATGACTATCCGGAAGTCGTGAGTTTTGAGATCGAGGAGCAGGATCTATCGTCCTACCTGCGGGCCGCCGATTTTCTCAACATGAGCAACGTCGACGTCGTTTGCCTGCAACACGAATTTGGAATATATGGGGGCACTGCGGGCGGGCATATTCTGGCCATGCTTCGCGACCTGCGAATGCCGATCGTCACTACTTTTCACACGGTGCTGCAGGAGCCAAAGGCCGACCAGCGACGTGTGATGCGCGAGCTCATATCACTCTCCACCAGAGTTGTGGTCATGGCGGAACGCGGGCGTGACATGCTGCAGGAGATCTACCAGGCGCCACCCGGAAAGATCGACCTGATTCCGCACGGAATTCCCGACGTGGCATTCGTGGATCCAACTTATTTTAAGGATCAGTTTGGCGTGGAAGGGAAGACCGTCCTCTTAACTTTCGGACTCCTTTCTCCGAACAAGGGGATTGAGTACGTACTGGACGCGCTGCCTGAAATCGTGGCAAAGTTTCCGGATGTTGTGTATATCGTGCTTGGCGCGACGCATCCGAATGAGGTGCGCAATCACGGCGAGGCTTATCGGCTCAGTCTGGAAATTCTGGCCCGGAAAAACAAGGTCGAGAAGAATGTTATCTTCTACGATCAGTTCGTCGATCTGGAGAATCTGACGGAGTTCATCGGCGCGGCAGACCTCTATATCACCCCCTATCTAAACGAGGCACAGATCACATCGGGCACTCTGGCGTATACGTTCGGCGCCGGGAAGGCGGTGATCTCGACGCCTTACTGGCATGCCGCCGAACTGCTGGCGGACGATCGAGGCGTTCTTGTGCCGTTTGCCGATGCAGCGGCGATCGCGCGAGAAGTGATTGGCCTGCTGCGTGACGACAACCGACGCAACGCCATGCGAAAAAACGCGTACAGGATTGGACGGGACATGGTTTGGAGCAGTGCGGCGCGTCAATACATGCAAGCGTTTGAAGCATCCAGAAATGAAGGCGCCCCTTTGTCCCGCAAGTTTCAGGTGAAGACCCTGGATCAGAAGCCACGTGAATTGCCGAAGCTGAAACTAGGCCATCTCTCCCGCATGACCGACTCTACCGGTGTTTTCCAGCACGCCATCTTTAGTGTTCCAAATTTCACGGAAGGCTACTGCTCGGACGATATCTCCCGGGCCTTCATTCTCGGCATGCAACTGACCGAGACGGGCGAGAATCCGGAACTGGTTGAGAGCCTGGTCACCACTTGCGCGGCGTTTCTGCATCACGCGTTTATCGCCGACACGAAGCGCTTCCACAATCACATGAGTTTCGACCGGCGCTGGCTGGATGACTGTGGTTCGGAAGACTGCCATGGACGCGTGCTTTGGGCCCTGGGTGCGGGCGTTAGGCAATCGCAGGTTCGCAGCTTCCAGATGATGGTGGGGCAGTTATTCACGCTGGCGCTGCCCGTTGTGGCGGAATTTACGTCGCCGCGCGCCTGGGCCTTTGCGCTGATGGGTATTCATCAATACCTGCATCGAATGGGCGGAGACAGTCTGGTGACACAAACGCGAGAACTTTTGGTGAACCGCCTGATGGGCCTTTTCGAGAGGAATACTCATCCCGGGTGGTGCTGGTTCGAGGAAAGTTTGTCTTACGATAACGCCAAACTACCCCATGCTTTGATCCTCAGCGGTCACGCCACGGGTCGCGAAGATGTCTGCGAGACTGGTCTGCGGGCACTGCGATGGCTTAACGACGTTCAGATTTCGGAACGAGGCCATTTTCGTCCGATCGGGAGCAATGGCTTCTACCAGCGCGACGGTGCACGCGCGAATTACGACCAGCAGCCCATTGAGGCGCAGGCGATGGTATCAGCCTGTCTCGAGGCTTACCGAATTACCGGCGATTCGTGGTGGTACGACCAGGCGCAACGAGCCTTCGACTGGTTTATTGGATGGAACGATCTCGGGCTGGAAGTGTACTCGTCTGAGAACGGCGGCTGCCGCGACGGGTTGCACGTGGATCGCGTGAACGGAAACCAGGGCGCAGAGTCCACTCTGGCCTTTCTTCTCGCTCTGGTGGAGATGCGGGAAGCGCAGGCTATGGTCCTGAGTTTTCAGGATTCGATCGCCGTGAGCGCCTGATGGCGAATCTGCTTCAGGTCAAGCGCGACGCCATCATTCTCCGGCCCGATCAATCCCGCGTATTGCTTCGCCCATTTATTCCGGGAGGTGCGCAACGAATAGCCAGCATTCTCGAAAGGGTAATGGCACTCACGGAAGATGGGGTCACGGACTTGCTGGATCAGATCTCCAGTGAGTTTTCAAAGAGGCATCAGAACACTTGCCAGTTGTTTCTGGAGCGTTTTGATCAGGTCCGCGGCATGCTGGCCACAGAAGCCGGGATATCGGAGCAAAGAAAGCATCTGATTGGAGCTTATTTTCTGGCTGAGTATTCGCTGGAATCGGCGGCGCTGTTCAATCCGTCGATTGTTCCTCACCCGGATCAGACCGATTTGGCCGCGGGTGCGCTCCGATTCGTTCTGAGCCTTCGCGCCACGGGGGAAGGGCATATCTCTTCCATCACCTTTCTCACCGGAATTATTCACGCCGACCATCGGATTGAACTTCTGAAGCCAAACGGTTTTCTGACCGAGCCCCGGCAGGTTCCCAACTCCCATTATGAGAAGGCGCTCTTTACACGGAAGCTGACGGAGGTCGGTTTAACCCGCGAATTCACGCACCGGGTAATGGCTAAGCTTAACGACTTGTTTTCACTCGAAGACCTTCGGTCTGGCCTCAAAGCGGAAGAATTCCTGCTGCCGGACGGCATGACGCAGGCGGACCTGATGAGCCAGGGGGACCGCGATGAAGCCAAGAGCATTTGGGGGGTGGCCCGGTCAAACTACGAGGTCCAGTTTCAGGCCGATCAGCCGCTTTCGGCGCGCGTGCTTTTTCCAGCGACCCCGGCGCAAAGCAACGGCATTGAAGATGCCCGGTTCGTCCACTTCCGCAACGATGATGGCAGCTATGGCTACTATGCGACCTTCACGGCCTACGATGGCCGGTCGATCATGTCTCAACTGGTGGAAACGACCGATTTCCTCCGCTTCCGGTTCAATACGCTGAACGGTCCCGCCGTAGAGAACAAAGGGATGGCGCTTTTCCCGCGGAAGGTCAACGGCCTCTATGCAATGCTTTCGCGTCAGGATGGCGAAAACATCTCCCTGATGTTTTCCGACAACGTTCACTTCTGGTATGAACGCAAGGTGATATTCAAACCGAAATATCCATGGGAACTGGTCCAGGTAGGGAACTGCGGATCTCCGGTTGAAACGGATGCGGGCTGGCTTGTACTGAGCCATGGGGTGGGTCCTATGCGGAAGTACTGTATTGGGGCGTTCCTGCTGGACCGCGACGATCCGGGGAAAGTGATCGGCCGGCTCAAAGAACCGCTGATCAAGCCAAACGGGGCGGCGCGGGAGGGCTATGTGCCCAACGTCGTGTATACCTGTGGCTATTTGCTGCGCGATGGTTTGCTGTTTATCCCTTACGGTATGGCCGATCATGCGACGGGCTTCGCCACCGTGCCGGTCGACGAATTACTGGCGGCTATGGAACCGGCTGACTCCGTGTCCTGAGATTGATCCGGCAGTCGCTTGGTATCCTAAGCGGGTTCATTCCGCTTCCGGTATGCCTGTCGACCTTATTGTTTGCGTTGCCACCGAACTCGAAGGCGCTCTGCTGAGAGCTCATTTGCCCGTGCTCGTTACGGGTGTGGGCGCTGTGAATGCAGCCTGCGCCCTCACTCGTTTTCTGGAACGCAAAGGAGCGCGGGCTGTGATTTCCTGCGGCATTGGTGGAGCCTACCCGGGAATGGCGCTGCCTGTGGCGAGCGCAGTGTGGGCGGAAAGTGAATACTACGGCGATCTGGGCGCGGCATCAGCCGGCGGGTTTCTGGATATGCGCGCTCTCGGCTTTCCGGTGATCGCGGGAGCCGAGCCGCTCTACAACCAAATGCCGGTCGCGATCCGACCTGGCGGCAGGACCGCGCCGTTCGTTACTGTCAACACCTGTACCGGCGATGAAGCCAGCGCGCGTGAGATCGAAACACGCACCGGCGGCGGCGTGGAAACCATGGAGGGTGTGGCTATCATCCATGTCGCAACGCTCTACGGGATACCAGCCGCTGAAGTCCGCGGGATCAGCAATCCGGTGGGAAATCGGGATCGTGCGGCCTGGCGAGTGAAAGAAGCTGCTGTTGCCGCCCAGGAAGCGTTGCTGGCGGCATGGCGCCTGGGTGAATTACGGCCGCTCGCGTGACAACCCGCACAACGAGTCGCGTGTTCTTATAAAACTAGTCCAGCATGAACGGCGCCGAGTGTCTCCTCCGAACCCTGATCGCGAACGGTATCGACGTGTGCCTGATGAACCCGGGCACTTCCGAGATGCAGTTCGTCTCCGCGCTGGATCGCGTCCCCGGCATGCGCGGCGTGCTCGGATTGTTCGAAGGCGTCTGCTCCGGCGCTGCCGATGGCTATGCCCGCATGTCCGGTAAGCCCGCCGCGACGCTGCTGCACCTTGGACCCGGTCTTGCGAATGGCCTGGCAAATTTTCACAACGCACGTAAGGCGCTTTCGCCGGTCGTCAATATCGTTGGCGAGCATTCCACGCAGCATCTGGGCTACGATGCGCCGCTGACTGCCGACATCGAAGCTTTCGCGCGACCGGTATCCGGCTGGGTTCGCACGCTGCACGAGGCCAGCGCCATGGGTGAACTGGCTGCGGCGGCGGTGATGGCATCTTTCGGCCCGCCCGGGCAAGTGGCAAGCCTGATTATTCCGGCGGATTTTTCCTGGAGCGAAGCTGGCGAACCCGGCGGTGCCGCCATGCGCCCTGGCCGATCGCTGCCGACGAGAGAAACCGTCAGTGGTATCGCGGCCACGTTGCGTTCCGGGGAACGCGTTGGTCTGCTGCTCAGCGGTACGGCGCTACACGTCCGCGGGCTTCGCGCCGCACATCGTTTACGCGAAGCGACCGGCGTGCGTGTCTTTGCCAACCGAAACGCCGGTCGCATGGCGCGTGGCGGCGATATCCCCACTGCAGAACGCATTCCGTACTTTCCGGAAGCGGCTCAATCGCTTCTGGCGAATCTTGAGCGCCTGATTCTGGTGGAGGCTAAGCCGCCGGTGTCGTTTTTTGGCTATCCTGGCTTGAGGTCTTCGCTGGCCCCGGCGGGCTGCTCTTTTGATGTGCTTGCTGCTTTGGATCAAGACGGTGTCGGCGCTCTCGAATGGCTGGCCGACGAAGTGGGCGCGCCATCTGTGCCAACGTCCAGTCCCCATATGGCACGTCCTGAAATACCGCATGGCGAGCCGCTTACTGCTGCCGCCATTGGCCGAACAGTTGGCGCACTTGTTCCCCAAGGCGCCATATTCTCCGATGAGACCGTATCCTGCAACGAACAAATCTGGCCGCATCTTGCCGGTGCGCCGGCGCACGATCATTTGCCCGTGACGGGAGGTTCCATCGGTCAGGGGCTGCCGGTGGCGGTGGGCGCTGCGCTCGCTTGCCCCGGTCGTAAGGTTGTGGCGCTCGAAGCGGATGGCAGCGCCATGTACACGTTACAGTCCCTATGGACGATGGCGCGCGAAAAGCTCGATGTCACGATTGTGATCCTGGCCAATCGTCGATATCGCATTCTCGATATCGAAATGGGTCGCACTGGAGCGGCCGCGGTTCAGAGAGCAGCCGGCCAGCGCGTGATTGGTCCACGCGCGGATGAAATGCTGGATCTCACTCGTCCTGAACCGGACTGGGTGAAACTTGCGGAAGGTTTCGGGGTCCAGGGAGTCCGCACTGAGACGGCGGATCAGTTCATTCGCGAGTTCGGCGCGGCGATGAAGGAATCTGGCCCAAGGCTGATTGAAGCTGTGTTGCCGCGAGGCTAGTTACGCGAGCGCAGCTTTCGCGAATTCGAAGCAACGCTTCACGTCCCCGACCCTGCTGCCACCCTCGGACGTCGCATAGTCGCAATCGATGTAGCATCGAACCGGATATTTTTTATCCCTGACGAGCTGCAGAATCTCCCGAATGCGAGAGTCGCCCTGCCCCCAGGGCATACTCACGCCGGCTTTCGTTTTGTCTTTCAGGTTCAGCGAAAAGACGCGCGAATGCGTGTCCTGAATGAACTTCAACGCGTCCCAGCCGCCACCGGTCGCATCGCCCACATCAATACTGGAGCCGAAATTCTTTGAATAGCCAAACGCTTCTTCGAAGTCGGCAGGTTTCGCCATCAGGTCCGGATCCGTGGTGTTCATGTTTGGCCGCCCCTGCAGCGCCACTTTCACGCCGCGCTTGTCTGCAATCACCGCTACGCGCCTGGCGACGGGCTTGGTAAACACATCCGCCAGAACACGTGCGCCCAAGGCCTTTGTGACATCGAAGGCGCGGTTGATGTCTTCGTCGGAAGTGTTTAGGCCGAGAGACGGTTCATACGTGTAAATCTCAAGACCAGCGTCGGAAAACTTCTTTCGCAAGGCCGTGTAGTAATCGAGCGACACAGTGAGATGCCAGCGATGCAGTTCCTCTGCCGCGGCCGCCTGCTCCGGGCTGAGAGGAGCCCGTCCGCCGCCACGCCCCTGCGCTCCGGTGGCGCCTGTCGCCCGACCCCCGCCGCGGGCAGGCCGCGCTTTCTCCGAAAGAAGAGGTGGCTCCGTCGCAGGAGGATTGAGGAGGCAGTCGCCGATTCCACAATCCACCATGGATTTGATGATGACGTCCAACTGACCCTCGCGGGGCAGCGGATTGTAACTGAAAGTTGCGACGCCAATCTGAACGCCACGTATTTTGGATGAGACTTTTGAAGGTTCTTGGGCTTGAGCGTTTGCTGCAGGCAGCGCAGTCAATGCGAATTTTCCGAAGTCTCGTCGCGTGTACAAGGTGGTGTTGTCCCTCGGCTACGCTAACTCGCTCTTGAAGAACGCCATGCTCGCGGCGCCATCGGCATCGAAGCTGCCGTTGCCCTCAATCGAAAGGCCGCCATGATAGTCGATCTCTTTGAGGATTTGGAAGAATTTGGCGTAAACCGGATCTTCGTCCGCCGAATGCGGCCAACGCCTTCCGGCTGGATTCGCGAAGTGCAGATGCACGATGTACTCTTTTGCGGTGCGCACAATTTCGGGATCTTCGTTCTCGATGCGCATATGGTAGTAATCGATGATCATCTTCACGCCGGGATGATTCACCTCATGCACCAGCTTCAGCGCTTCCGCGCCTGTGTTGATGATGTTGCTTTCCTGTTTGCGCAGAGGTTCAATGCCGATCACGATCTGCTTCGATTTTGCAATCTCTCCGGCGCGTTTCAAATAGGCCTTGATCTGATCCCAGGCGGTGTCTCGCGAATAACCTTCGGGAACGCGCCGCGATCCAGCGCTTCCCCAGACTGCAACGCTGACTCCCAGGCTCTTGCAGCGATCGAGCGTGGAATCGAGATAACTGGACACCGCGTCCAGATCCACATCCGGACCAACCACTTTCAGCTTCGGATTCGAAATCAGCGTAATCACGCTCTGGCAGTAGATATGCGACGCCTTCACCTGATCGCGGAAGGCGGCGAAGGCCGTGTCCGTCATGCCGGCGATGCCCGAACCGCTGGGTTCCAGGTAGTCGAATCCGTATTGTTCGCATTTTGCGAGATCGTCCGGTTTGCCTGTGACGCCGAGTTCAATACCGCGCACTTTCGCAAAGGAGCGCAAAGCGGTCAGCGCGGCTCCGGCAGCGGTGGAAAGTACGACCGAGCGCCGGGTCTGACCCTGGGAGACGGGCCGCATTTTTGGGGCAGTTCTGTTGGCGAGAGAGGCGGGGCGGGGTGGAAGGTTCATTGGTGTGAGCTCATACGGGACTATAACCAGAATCCCTCCCAAACGCAAGCAGCGGGTGTTCCCAAACCAACGCTCGTACTACCATATAAAGGCTAAACGAGTCATGTCCGTCCGAATGAAAGATATCGCGAAGGATGTTGGTGTCTCGGCCATCACGGTGTCCAAGGCGCTGCGTAACCATCCGGATATCAGCGTGCGCACGCGAGAACGGATTCTGAGCCGCGTCCAGGAGCTGAACTATCAACCCAATTTGACCGCGCGCGCGCTCGTGACGGGGAAGACTTTCGCCATCGGACTGGTAGTTCCCGATCTGGTGCATCCGTTTTTCGGCGAAATAGCCAAGGGTTTGACGAATACCATCCGCGGGCAGGGCTACGACCTTGTTATAGCTTCTTCAGGCGAGAAGGCTGCCACGGAGGATAAAGCAATTGAAAAGATGCTGGCGCGGCGTGTTGATGGGCTGATCGTGGCATCGGTACAGCGCTCCTGCGCCGTCTTAGCGCTGGCAGATAAGCGTGGTGTGCCCTACGTTTTAATCGACCGGTACGTGGCGACATCGGGGGCCAACTTTGTGGGTGTGGATGACGACGTGGCCGGAACGCTCGCCACTGAGCACCTGATCGAGCGCGGATGCCGCCGCATCGCTCACATCCGCGGTCCTGAGGTTAGTACGGCGGAAGGTCGCGAGGCAGGTTTTCGGAGGGTGATGCAGGCCCGCGGTCTTCCCGTGCCGGACGACTACGTCGTCATCAAAGAGACCGGTGACATACCGATCGACATCAGTGGGCGGCTGGCTATGGAGAAGTTACTTGAAACCAGACCGCGTCCCGATGGGGTGTTCTGCTATAACGACCCGTCGGCCATGGGTGCAATGCAGGCCATTCTCGACGCGGGCCTCTCGATACCGGGCGATATAGCTGTCATCGGCTGCGGAAACGCAGGATATTCCAAGTATCTGCGCATTCCGCTTTCCTCGGTGGATCAGAAGAGTTCTGAAATCGGAAGGCGTGCGGGTACGCTCGCGCTGGATCTGATCGATTCCAAGACCGAGCGTGAACCCGTGAGGGTTCTGCTGGAGCCGTCGCTGGTGGTTCGCGCCTCAACCGCTTTAGCCGGACACTAACCGGGTCCACAATTCCAAAAACCAAGAAGCTTGCCACTGCAACTCCAGACCGCGCTCTGCGGCTGGTATGACCCTAAAGTTGCAGTTTAATCAAAAAATTTCAATCTGGCCCAATCTTTGTGTTTTCACTAACCTGCACTGTATCGCTAACTGTAGCGCGAACATTCCGGCGCTCACATGCCTTGACACCGCTCTATAACGGTGATATGTTACCCGAGGCTTACTGGGGTCGGTGAATCTGCGTCTTGAGGGGTGTATTCCAAAACCAGTAGTGCTTGAGGGGATAAATATATGAAACTACAGAACTACCTGCGCATCGTTGCAGCGCTGGCGCTCAGCTGCGCCGGGCTATTTGGGCAAACTGTCACCAGTGCCATCGTGGGATCAGTGGTGGATCCGGCCAATGCCGTGGTCACGGGCGCACCTGTAACGCTCACCAGCGCGGATACTGGCTCGGCTCGCACCGCCATCACCGACAGCCTTGGCACTTATCGCTTTACCAACGTCGAGCCGGGTACCTATAATGTCACGGTCAAAGCATCAGGCTTCAAGAGCGAAGTGCAGACCGGCATCGTGGTCACGGCCGAAGAAACGCACAACGCGGGCAAGATGATTCTGGCGATCGGCAGCGTTTCGGAGTCGATCTCGGTCACAGCCGAAGCCGCCTCAGTGCAGCTGCAGAGTTCAGAGAAATCGCAGACGGTCGACTCCACTGACCTGGACAGCCTCACGCTGAAGGGCCGCGACCTTTTCGGTTATGTCCGCCTGGTCCCCGGTGTCATTGACACTGCCAGCCGTGACGTGACGAGCCACGGCGCGATCAGCGGCATGAATATCAATGGTGGATTCACCGCCCTCAATTTCACGGTGGACGGCGTCACCGACATGGACACGGGATCTAACACCTCGCTGCAGGTAGAGCCCAATCTCGACGCGGTGCAGGAACTGAAGGTTCTGACCTCGAATTTCCAGGCTGAATTTGGCCATAACTCAGGCGGCCAGATCACGGTCGTCACCAAGAACGGTACGCAGGAATTCCATGGAACGGCATCGTGGAACCATCGCCATGAAGAATTTAACGCCGATACATGGGCCAACAACCACACTCTGAAGAATGGCGCGGCGACACCTCGCGTGCCCTACCGCTATAACGTGGAAACGTACAGCATCGGCGGGCCGGTATTCATCCCGAAGCATTTTAATCGCAACAGAACGCGCCTCTTCTTCTTTTGGTCGCAGGAACGCACGGGCCAGTTTGTCTCTGGCGGTTCTGAGTCTGTCTACACACCAACGACCCTCGAGCGCGGTGGCGACTTCTCGCAGACTTTCAATAACAACGGCACGCCCGTTAAAGTCCTTGATCCGTCCAATGGAAACGCTCAGTTTTCCGGCAACGTAATCCCGGCCTCGCGTCTGAATCCGGTTGGTCAGTCACTGCTCGGTTTCTTCCCGACTCCCAATTTCACGCCGACTCTGGCCAACCAGATCAACGTGGTGAACTACTTTGAACAGGCGAGCGCCATTCACCCCCGTCTCAACAGCGTGGCCCGGAGTGACATCTACATCAACAGCAAGCTGAGTGGTTATGTTCGCTGGCTCAACGACGCCGACTACATGTACGTCCTTTACGATGGCGTACCATTCAGCAACGATGTTGGCGGCGTTCTGGGATCCAAGGGAATTTCACCGATCGACCACCCGAATGGCGGACACAGCGATTCAGGCACGCTGACTTACACGATTTCACCCACCATGGTGAACGAAACGACGCTGGCCTATAACTGGGATCAGTACACATACGTCACCACGGACAACTTTGCCAGTGAAGCCCGCTCGCTGGAGCCAGGCCTGCCCACGCTGTTCCCGGTGCCGACCGACCCGTCCCAGGGGATCAATGGTTATGCAAATCCGACCATCCTGCCGACGTTCAGCTTTGGGAGCCTGCCCACCGGCAACCTGGTCTCTTACTCGCGTACGGGCGCATCGGCCGGTCAAGAGCTTGCCACTAACCCGACCTGGTATTACATGGACAACATCAGCAAGGTTATTGGCCACCACTCACTCAAGGCCGGAATCTATGTCGAGTTCAATACAAAATATCAGGGTTCGTACCGGAATTACGCGGGCGCATTTAACTTTGGCGCTTCGACCTCGACTGCGTTTCTGAACAGCGGCGACGGTTTCGCGAACGCCCTGCTCGGTAACGTTTCCAGCTACAACCAGTACAACCTCACTACGACGTTTAACTTCGTTTACCAGAACTACGAAGAATACGTTCAGGACAACTGGAAGGTGAACCGGAGACTGACTCTCGATCTGGGAGTACGTTTCTATCACCAGTCGCCGCAGGAAGACAACAACTTTACGAATGAGAACTTCTTCCCGTCGCTGTACTCGAAGAGCGGGCAGGCCCGACTTTATGTGCCGTACTGCTCCAACGGCGTAGCGGTTTGCGCCGCAGCTAACACGCTGGTGGCAAGGGATCCACTCACTGGCGCCACCGTGGCCAGCTCGCAGATTGGCGACCTGGTACCGAATTCAGGCAATCCGGCTTCGGGTATGCAGGTGCTTGGCCCCAACGGAGTGCCGGAAGCCCCCTATCATCAGCAGGCACTGGTCGCCGCACCGCGCCTTGGTTTTGCCTATGACGTGTTTGGCGACGGCAAGACAGCTTTCCGCGGCGGATGGGGAATCTTCTACAACCGGCTGGACGGCAATCAGTATTATGGTTTGTCCGGACAGGCACCGATCGCCTATAACGTCGGCGTCAGCAACCTGACACTGTCTCAGATCGCGGCTCAGAACACGGGCACGGTTCCGTCGCTCAGCAGTCAGGCGGGCGTCACACCAATCGCTCCGACCGTATACCCTGCGAATGTTCCGTGGGACACAGTGCAGAGCGCCAGCGCAGGCCTGCAACATACCTTCGGCAGCAACCTGGTCATTGATGTTGGCTACACGCTGCAGTACGTTTACCACGAGCACCTGACCTACGACGAGAACTATATTCCGATCGGCGGGGGCTGGCCGTTCAACGCGGCGAATCAGGATCCAACAACGGGCGGCAGCACGGCTAACAACCTT
The DNA here is from genome assembly GCA_903825445.1 of uncultured Acidobacteriia bacterium. Classification (GTDB taxonomy): domain Bacteria; phylum Acidobacteriota; class Terriglobia; order Bryobacterales; family Bryobacteraceae; genus BOG-234. The sequence continues at coordinate 16,577 of CAIKAS010000209.1, read as the reverse complement.
GCGACCAACCTGGAACGTACGCTGTACCCGGGTTACGGCGCGATAACGGTCAACCAGTTTTACGGCCACTCCAACTACAACGCGCTGACCTCGACCATCAACAAGCGCTATTCGCACGGTTTGTCGCTCGGTACCTCGTTTACGTATTCCAAGGCCATGGGCACGACCAGCTATTCGCCGATTCTGAACGGCAACGGCGTACCCACCAATGAGCAGTGGAATTACGGTCGAATCGGCACGGACCGCCCACTGAACATTCAGATCAATTATTCCTACGACATTCCCGGCATCGCAAAGAAGATGGGAGTGAAGGGACTCGGTTACATCACCGACCACTGGCAGTTCTCCGGCATCACGTCGGTTCAGAGCGGCGCGCCGTTCAATCCGGGTTGCGGCCTGACGTCCGGTGCGGCAAGCGTCACGGGTGGATACACAGGAACGCCCGATCTCGGCCAGCGCTGTAACGTTCTGAGCAATCCGCTGACAAACGTTCCGACCGGGACCTATTTCAACCCGAATGCCTTTGCCATGCCCGCGCTGGCAACCGGACTGAATAACTCGATTGTCGGACCGCCGGCTCTGGGTAACCTTGGTGGCGGATCCGGTGTTCTCTCCTATCCGAAGATCACCAACTTCGACATGACGCTGACGAAGATGATTCCGCTGGGAAGCGAAAAGCGCATCCTGAAGATTCAGGCACAGGCTTACAACGCCTTCAACCACTCGGAATTTAACGGTATGAATACGGGTATCACGTTTAATCCGACGACGAACCTGGTCTCCAATGCCACTGCCGTCGGCCTGCCCACCGGCACGGCCAACGCCCGCATCATGGCATTCTCCGCTCGGCTCCAGTTCTAAAGGCTTCGAGCAGTAAACATGCAGAAAGGGCCGATTCCCATTCGGGAATCGGCCCTTTCTGCATTTGTCTGAATGCTAATGCTGGTTAAAGGGCCATCTTGCCGTCGATCCTCATCTCGCGGAGATCGAAGTCATGGGTTACGGCGATGCGACCGATGAGCGCGTTGAACTGAACGATAGTGTCTCGTTCGCTCAACTCTGCCGAGAGCGGGAAAAGATAGGCAACCACAACGCCTCTGGCGGTCTCGAAAACCTCAACACTGGAAGGCCTCGCATCGGGCTTTCCTTCGCGCTTCAGCGTGGCAAAACGCTTGAGCGGTTCGCCCAGGGTTTTCGGATCGCCCTTAAAGTTCGATCCCGGTATTCCATAGACCGCAATCTGGTAACCTTCGCCTTCGAGTGTGGGTGGCTCTACTTCGCCAGCCTTCATTTCCGCCGCGCGAATGGGCGTGGCTGACTCCCAGCGGACGCGCACCGTGATCGCGGCAGGCGCGGGAGGCGGAGTGAAATGTCCCGACATGACGCGGGATACCTGCTGTTTATCTGTCTCGACCTGCAACCCCTTGTAGCCAACTCCCTGAGGCTGTCCCATCTGGCCCTCTTCACGACGCTGGCCTTCGCTTTGCAGTGGCATGATCGCCGACTTGACAGCTGCCGACCACGGCGACTGTGCCAGCACAAGACGTGCATCTTCGTTGGTCCAGTCGCGAATCTGTTTCGTCTGCCAAACGGGATCGGCTGCCAGCAGCAACATGGCACAGATCGGGGGCGTCAAAAGAACCTTCAGTCCGGATTTAGATGACATCACGACACTCCGTTCTCGCTGCTTACCCGGCAACGAATCCTAGTAGAACCATATCATGTCGGCGGCAAACATGGCCTGGCTGTGTTTTGTGCCGTTGTTGTAAGCGGGCACGTCATAAGAGTGCTCCCATCGCACTTCCGGCCTGAAGACAATCGTGCTCCCGATCCAGTGATTCCAGCCGAGATCATGCTCCGAGAATAAGGACTTGTAGCCCGTTCTCTGCCCTTTCAGGTCATCGAACACTTCATTCCTGAGCGTGACGGAATCTTTGCCAATCTGCCGTGCGACGTAGTTTAAGGTTGCCCACTCCGGCGCAAAACAAGTCATTTGGCCCACCGTATCGCAGAACGCGCCATTGGAGCCGTTGATCAGCAGCGAAGACGCAGCCGGGTTATTAACATTCGGTGTATCAATCATGTACTGATACCACGACTCCCAGTCCGTATGCCACTTTGAGTGACCGAACTTGTGATACCAGGTAGCGTAATAGGCGGCCAGGTTGTTGTAGTTGTACTTGCTGTCGTTGATCGAGTTCGCACAAACGTAGATGTTGTCACCGTTCTCATTCCAGCTGTAAGCGACACAAGCGTTGCCGGTTGGTTTGGCAGATGGTGCCCACGGAGCGGATTCGCATCCCGCCGAGAAGCCAATCTGTGTGGTCCAGTGATTCGACCACTTCGTGGTTGCATTAATGCCGGTTTGCGTATAGCAGTCGTACACATAGGTCAAAGAGTGCGTATAAGTATAGTTGTTCGGCGCGAGTTGCGCCTCAATGTCGGGCAGCGAAACGTAGCGGCCCATTCTGACGTCGGTACCCTGGCCGATGTGTGGAAAGTAAAGATCCACGTACATCATTACTGGATCGTAGCCCATTCGCTGTCCTTCTGAACCGTCTTTCTGCGGGCTGTTCAGCAACTGCCCGCTGAAATAGCCCTGCGCGGTCGTGTAGCGATAATCCAGGCCGTATAGATTCGTGAGGCGGAACCCCCAGTCAAAGTGATCTGTCTGCACCGTGTCAGGGGTGCGCTCTATGTAGAGGGCCGCCTGGTCGAGCTGAAACGTATTTGGCACTTCAGAATAGGCGGCGGGGAGATTCCCGTAAGGGCGGGCGTTCGAAGTGCTGAGATTCATGCCGACATCAGCCCAGCCATAGATCTGTATGTTGTGCTTCTTCCACCAATCGCCATGCTTGCCATTCTGCAGTGCCGTCGTGACGGGATATGCCGTAGCGTTCGGATAACCAATCAACACAGTTCCACCCATCGGCCACATCGTAAACGGCCAGGGAGGATTCGTCGTTACCATCGGGGCTCCCCGATACCTGGGCGGATCCGGCGTGCCCGGCCCCGGGTGCCAATCGTCCCGATAGGCCTGGATCAAAGCCTTCCAAAATCCCGGAGGCGCCACTACCGACGGTGCCGCGACGGGAGCTATCGATGCGGGGACGATGGCGGTGCTGGCGGGCAGCATGGAGTTCACTTGTGGATCGGGCGCGAGCGGCAGACTGCCCTGAATAGAGGCGGGTGAAGCCGGCGTTGCTGCATCGGCGACTTCCACAGGTTGCGCGTTCACGGTTTGCAGCTGCGAAGCCTGACTGATCGCAGTCTGCGCAAGGCTCGTTCGAGGGGAGACGAGCAGCGAAGCGGATAAAAAAGCGACGGCCAGGGATGTCCGGTGCATAGGTACCTTTCGGGTAATCCGGCCGTCACACTCGTTGCCTGCAGGGAGCCCTGCGGCCGGTCTTTCAGGTGGTGGGAAGTTTCTCGGACACACACGAAATAACCCCCTGCCAGATGGTGCGGAAAGCGCCTGCGTGGCAGCCGGTTCCAACGAAACCAGTGTGTAGTTAACTCCATGAAAAAGTAATCAACGACGCTATAGGAATCCGTTATCTGGCTTATCAAAACTATGAGGTCTTTCCTTATGGGTTTCCACATATGACTTTCATGCCCTTTTCATGGCTTGAAACCTAAAGTGAGCGCATAGGACGCTTGATACCGCAAACGCGAGATCGGGCGAAGTGACGGCTCTATGCTCTTGAGACTTGGGCTTTCTACCGCGATATTGCTGTTGACCGGCGCATCTGTTTCAGCACAGGAACCCGAACTGGAGGTCCGCGTCCGTCCAGCGGTCCAGGAGGCGTTTCGGTCTCCGGATTTGCGCGTCGACGTGAATCTCGTCCTTTTACCTGTCATCGTCACCAACCGCGACGGCGCGGTCGTTGACGGGCTGACTGCGTCGTCGTTCAGCGTGTTCGAGGACAAGGCCAAGCAGCCGATCGTGTCTTTCGCGAATGAGGATATTCCGTGTTCAGTCGGTGTAGTGGTGGATCTGAGCGGCAGCATGCAGAGCAAGGCGGCAAGCGCGGCCCACGCGATGCGCACATTTTTCGACACTGCTAACCCGGAGGATGAAGCATTCCTTTTGACCGTCTCCACGCGCCCTGATACGCTCTCTGGCTTCACGCGCGATTACGGAAATCTTGAGGCCCAATTGAGTAACTCGCGTGCCGGTGGCGCAACTGCGCTTGTCGATACAATCCAGCTGGCCCTGCAGCGACTGCGCGGAGCTCACAACGGTCGCCATGCGCTGCTCATTATTTCCGATGGCATGGACAACCACAGCCGCTATTCGGAAACGGAGCTGATTCGCCTCGCGGAAGAAGCCGATGTCCAGATTTTCACCGTTGGAATGCTTCCTTCTAGTGCAAACAAGAAAGCGATCGAATTGACTGAGGAACGAAATGGGCTGGCGTTTTTGCAGCACATTGCCGAGCGTAGCGGCGGGCTCAGCTTCACTTTGGCTGGCTACGAAGATCCGGTACCGGTTGCGACGAAAATTGGCCATGCGATACGTGACCAATACCTGATTGGATATCGTCCACCCGTCGGGGGATCTGGCGCGTGGCGTTCAGTTCAGGTGAAAGTGGACGAGCCGCATGTGCGTGTGGCTTCCCGAACCGGGTACTATTCACGTCAATAAAGAATAAGTAAGTTTGCCCGTGCTCCCACACCAGCTTTCCGGGTCGCTACCGCGCTTCCGTGCACTCTCTCAACGGGCTTGAAACAAGGGACTTGTGAACGCCCTGTGGCCGCGAATCTCCCGGTAACCCAAAGTAAATCAAATACAAGCGATAAACAAAATCGTGTCAATCCACCTACGTCTCTCACGGCTTTTTTATGCCTTTATCATGCAGTTTTATGAAAACTGATGATGGCGACGGGTACGAAGCTCTACATCCGCCCGGACGGTGACGGCTCGCAGCCATGAAAATGCTCCTCAACAGTCCGCGTGCGAACACGATCCCGCCGACGCGCGCTGAGGTCGCAAAGAGCCTGACACTTCAGGTGACGTTAGGCGCACTCGCGGTTGCTGTAGTCACGGTCGCCTGTTTCTTCGGGCATCTGAGCTATCTGATTCCGAGTTTTCTCTATCTCCTTATCCTTGTATTCCTGTCGCTGTCGGCGGGCTTTCCGGCGGCCGTCCTTATTTCACTGATGGCGGTGGTATGCCTGGACTTCTTTTTTGTTCCGCCGGTCCTTACCTGGCAGATCAACGATCCTAAAGACGGTCTGGCGCTGATTGCCTATCTTGTTACCAGTTTCGTGATTACCAGGCTCGCCTCGTCGGCGCGCGTTCACGCTGAGATTGCGGAACAAAAGCGGAAAGAGGTCGCCCGGCTTTATGCCACGGCTTCGCATTTGCTATCGCTGGACCCGGAAATTGCGGCCGGTCCTTTGGCACTGCAGATCTTTCGCGATGGCTTTGGTCTGGATGCGGTGTGCCTGTATGATGCCACGACCTCAACTCAGCACGTTGATGGCGATCCTGGACGCGATCTTGTTCACGCGACACGCGAAGCCTCGGCTGAGGGTCGCGACTACCAAAGTCCGGACGGCTGGGTTCACGTTCATTGCCTCCGCGTAGAAGGTAAGCCGGCCGGTGCAGTGGGCCTCGAAGGCCGCTTCGAAGACGATGCAGTGGTCAAACCACTATTTGCCCTGGCAGCGACAGCCTTCGAACGCGCACTGGGTTTTCGAAACGCTACCAATCTGGCGGCTGCCGCGCAGGCCGAAATGCTGCGATCCGCTATCCTCGATGCCTTCGCACATGAGTTCAAAACGCCGCAGGCCGTCATTATGGCAGCTGCCGGAGGTCTTCGTGAAACTGGTGGATTGCGCCCGGAACAACTCGAAATGGCCGAGGTGATCGAAGCCGAAGTTTGGCGCATGAATCGCCTGACGAATCGCTTGCTGCGCATGGCCCGTATTGATCGTGACGAGGTAAAGCTCAACATGGAACCGACGAGTCTTGACAAACTCGTCGGCCACCTGATCCGGCAATATCGCAGCCAGTCGAGGGATCGTCACATCCTGCTGAGGCATGCCCGGAACGCACCGGATGTGCTGGCCGATCCTGAACTGATGAACCTGGCATTTGTCCAGCTACTTGACAATGCATGCAAGTACTCGCCGCCAGGTAGTTCCGTCGTGGTTGAAATGAAGCAGAGTGAAGATTTCGCGGACATCTTTGTGACCAACGATGGCGGCCTTATTCGCGAGGAAGAAAGGGAGCGGGTATTTGAACGTTTCTACCGCGGCGCAGAGACGGAAAACACCGCATCAGGCGCGGGTCTTGGACTCTTTGTCGCCCGGAAGATCGTTCGGGCGCATGGAGGCGATCTCGAATTATGCCGAGGTTCCAAAGGGCGAGGCACCACAACGTTTCAAATGAGAATGCCGATTATCCGGAGTGAAACAATCCATGAACGGAAAGCCAGTTAAGGTTCTGGTCGTCGACGACGAATCGGCGATGCGGAGGGGAATTGCGGTATCTCTGGCAGCTCGGGGCTACACGGTCTACGAAGCGCGGAGCGGGGAGGAAGCCCTGATCTCGTTTCATGAGAATCAACCCGAACTTATTCTGCTGGACGTCAACATGCCGGGCATGAGCGGACTGGAAGTATGCCGCCGTATCCGGTCCACAGATTCCAAAGCCGGGATCGTGATGGTCACGGTGCACGACAGCGAAGAAGATACTATTCACGCATTGGACGTGGGCGCCGACGATTACATCCGAAAGCCATTTCGTGTCGGTGAACTGCTGGCCCGCATGTCGGCCCTGGCACGCCGGGCGAAAATGAATGACCCGGTCGACGAACCAGTCATCGTGGTCGGCGGGCTGGAACTGGATCTCAAACACCGCGTACTGCGAAAAAACGGAGAAGAGGTCCATCTTTCCCCGATTGAATTCAGCTTGCTCCAGTACCTGATGAAAAGCCCCAATGTGCCGATCCATCACACTAAGCTGCTGCGCGCCGTTTGGGGCCTGGAATATGGTCAGGAACTGGAGTATCTGCGGACTTACATCCGGCTCATCCGAAAGAAGATAGAAGAGGATCCCGCACATCCGGAATACATTATTACGGAACCATGGCTGGGTTACAGATTCCGCAACCCATCGGCGCCACAGGCAGCACGCCCCGATGTTCCCAGACGTCGCAGCACCGGGAAAGAGCCGGCAGTGGCCGTCGGCTAAAGCAAGGTCGTTGTTGGTTTTCATGCCTTTTTTATGCGTTCCGCACGAAACTAACTCTTAGCGACTAACGCCCACGAATCCGCCGTTACGCCGCAATCGAGGTAACCATGCTCGCGCACATGACAGCGGAACAAACAGTCGACGGACCACTCAAGATCGATGAATTGAGGCAGGCGGTCAGGGCAAACCGCGTCAACTTTCCGGTGCCCGTTCCGATTTTCGCCGCCCAGTTTAGGCCGGAGATCCAATGGCGCATCGTAGAGCTGTATTTCGTGCGCGGATGGTCGTCAAAAGATCTTGCTCAACGCTACGGTGTAACTTGTCGACGAATCCAGCAAGCGCTCCAGCAGTGGGTCGTCCTCGCGATGTCGCGTGGATATCTTCAGGAGATACCACCCGCTCCGCTCGCGACGGTGCCGTCCGCGCCTGCATGGACGCCCGCGTATCAGCCGCTGCCGGCGATGCGAAATCTTCCGCCGGTCATTGCGCCCGATCTTGCCGCGTTTCCCGCGGCCTGAACTTACCCGTCGAATTGAACACGGACCCTGTTCGCCCGTTAACTGTATCGCTGTCTGTGTAATGTTTTGCTTTTATCGACACTCATCGGTCGTTGTCCGTTCAAATGTCTCCGGAATCATTCGCAATCCTGATTGCCGTCGCCGAGCCGGTACTGCGACAGTCTATAAGGAAGTCCCTTCTCGCCACCGGATTCGTGCTTGACGAGGCCGCGGGTCCGCGGGCAGCGCTGGCAATCACAAAACATGCGCACTTCGACCTTGTTCTGGTAGATTTCGACCCTGCCATCTGCAGCAGTCTTCGCGCGCAGTCGCCGCTTCTTGGCATCATTGCCTTGCGTACTTCCGGCACCGAAGAGGATGACGATTGGCGCGCGCTCGACGCGGGAGCAGACGACTGCGTGGCCGTGCCATTTCGCTATCGTGAAATAGTTGCCCGGATGACCGCGGTACTACACCGTCCGCGAACTGCCAAACCGAAATTACGTGATCATTTCCGGGTAGGCGACATCGAACTCGATTTAAGGCTTCAGACGGTCAGGAGTAATGGCCAAAACGTCCATCTCTCGCCGCATGAGTTCGAACTCCTGACTGTCCTCATGTCAAACGTCGGTGTAGCGCTGACGCATACCCGGCTTGCCCGTGCCGCCTGGGGCCGGGATACGCAACATAATCGCGAATACGTTCGCACGTATATCCAATCACTGCGTCAGAAACTGGAAAGAAATCCGGCGCAACCTAAGTACATATTGACGCACCCGTGGGTTGGATACCGATTTACGGATCCAGTACTGCATAAGCATAACTAATATTTGCTTTTCGCCCTACAAATTTTTTTGATAGGACCAGTCAGAGTTTTCTCTTATGACTTTCATACCTTTTTCACGTTTACAGCCTGATACTGCCAATTGAGTTACTCAAATCGTCTTACAGGCCAATCGTAATACCCAGTAATCAGGCACAAGCTCTTTGTCGCGCTTACTGCCAGCTCAAGAAGGCGGGAAATAAGTCACCAGGTGCGTTGACTCCCGGCCAGGCCGCATCAGCGAACTCTGCGGTAAGTCTCTCTGGACAAAAAGGAAAAGAGGTTATGAAAATATACAATTACGCACAAAAGGTATTGATTGTGTCCACGCTAACCACTGCCATGGTGGTAACGGCAGCCGCGCAATCAATTAACAGTCCCATGGCACCGCCAAGTCAACTCAATGACGCGCCGAAGGTGGATATCCCGGTTGCCCCGCGCATCGACCACACAGGCATCGGAACGATCGCCGGCGTTGTTCGAAACGCGGAGGGAACTCCAGTGAGTTTTGCCACGGTCACTGCCACACAACTCGATGGCAAGGGCATAAAAGCCACCGTATCGGGCAGTGACGGCGTCTATTCGTTCAACGATATGCAGTCGGGCATGTACAAAGTAACAACGGATGCGATCGGCGCGACAGTAGCCGTTACGCCGCCGGTACAGGTCACTAACGGACACGCCACGCGCTTCGATCTTGGCGGTGCCCCGAGCTTTGCGGCATCACCCGTGCCGGTAGTTGCGTCCGCACCAGTGCAGGCTGCGCCCGCCACTCCGATGGTGACGGCCGCTCCCGCCGGCGCAGCTGCAATGAAAGCTGCACCCGAAAACCAGGCTGTTGCCGCCACTCCCAAGACAGCCGCTGCGAAGACGAAGACTTCCGGTCCGACTCCTGCCGGCGACACTTTCTGGCCGCGCTGGATGAAGACCAATGCGGGCAACGCCACTCACATCGACAATCAGCTGCGGGCACAGGCCCAGGCACGCGCCGAGGCGCAGGCCAAGGCAGCGGCACAGCAACAGGCCGCATTGCTGCGGGCACAGTCTGGCGCCGCGGCTAAGCTGGCTGCTCCCGTTGATGTAGCGTCCCTTGGTAACGCGCCCATCGCCGCAGCACTCGAACCGCAGGCTGCGGCCGCTCCCGCTGCGGCCGCCAAGCCTGCCGCTCCGGCCACGCCTCCTCCTCCGCCACCTAATGTGGTGCCTGACGCTCTCGCGGCTCCGGATCCACCTCCGCCAGGAGTCGACAACGTTACGCCTTTCGCGTACGCGGACTTCTCGTGGATGAACGGTCAGACCCGCAATAACCCGGTACTCGATACCAAGTTCTATACGGGTGAATTCCGCTGGGACAGCTACTACATGCTGGATACGAACCAGCCGGTCGATCACTCCATGGGCGGATCCACCGAACAGTTCCGCTCCGGCGAATTCCAGATCGAACAGGTCAGCGCCGGCGGCGACTTCCACTGGAATAACGTTCAGGGCCGCGTTCTGCTGATGGACGGCTTATTCGCCGTCACCACACCGCGTAACGATGGCAGCCTCGGCGTTGGTCAGTGGGATCTGAAGGACGCCTACAAGTACTTCTCGGAAGGCTGGGGCGGCTACCACTGGGATGGCCGTCACGGCCACGGCTTCAACCTCCAGATGGGTATCTTCGTGTCCTTCATCGGATTGTTCAGCTACTATAACTTTGATAACTGGACCTACCAGCCGTCATACGTGTCCTCGAATACGCCCTGGTTTTTCAACGGCCTTCGGGCCCAGTACTTCGTCACTAACAAGCTGAAGATAGAACCGTGGGTCATCAACGGATGGCAGTCGTACGCCAAGTACAACGGTCACCATGGCCTCGGCGGTCAGATCCTCTGGCTACCCACTGGCAACATCAAGGTTGTGTGGAACAGCTACGGCAATGGTACCGACGATCTGGGTATCGTCGGCCGCTCGCGTATCCACGAGGATGACAGCTTTCTCTATAAGTTCTACGAAAAAGCAGGAGCCAAAGGGCTGAGCAAAGCCGCCTTCACCTTCACTGGTGACATCGGTTGCGAATACGGCGCAGGCGTCACCTGTCGCACGGACAAGCCCTACAACCCCATTACCCAAAAGGGCGGCTTGCACCAGAACTTTGTTGGCACCATGGCGTATGCGCGCTTCTGGTTTGACAAAGACCTGTACGCACTCACTTTCGGCGGCGGTGCCATGAGCAACCCCGGTCGCTACCTTACGCTGCTGCCTCCGATCAACGGCGCGACGGCCGCCACGGGTACCCCGTACTTCACCGAGAATCCGGGCGACAAAAACTTCAGCTACGATACCAATATCAATTTCCAGTGGATGCCGAAGCCCTACGTCACATGGTGGCTGGAAGCCGGCTACCGTCACGCGAACACGCCTTACTGGTCTGGTCGTGGTGGCATCACTCCTCCTGGTGGCAACACAGCTAACCCAGGGGACTGGGTCTGCGCCTCGGGTGCGGACGCCGGTGTGAATGGCACGGGACCCTCCGGCCTCGCCCAGGCCGAAGCGGCTTGCGGCGGCGGAAAATCCAGCGTCTGGTTCCCCGACCTCCGCGAAGGCCAGCTGACCTTCAGCGGCGGTATCATGGTGAAGTTCTAACCAGTTAAGAGTAAGTTAGTAAGTCAAAAAGGGCGGAGCAGCGACAAGCTGCTCCGCCCTTTTTGTAGTTACTGCCCTAAAGTTTGAAGTAACTGCTGCGCGGCAGCTTTCACGTTGGCATCCGAAGCCTGTGCCGCGATTCGCAGATGCTCCCCCGCGGCGGCTGTTTCTCCTGAGGCCACCAGCAATCGCCCGTAGTTCAAATGCGCTTCGCCGAAATCCGGTTTTAAGGCGATGCTTCGCTCGAAGTGATACCGCGCCTCCGCCATCTCCCCGCGCGATGCCAGCAGACTCCCAAGATTCGCCTGCACCTGCGCGGTATTCGGCTGAAGCCGCATCGATTCCCGAAACACCTTCTCCGCTCCGGTAACATCGCCTTCAGAGAACAGCATCGTCGCCAGCGATCCATGCAAATCCGCGATCTCCGGGTCGGCCGCGAACCCTCTTGCAAAAGCAGTCTTCGCCTCGGCATTCTTCTTTTGCCGCCAGAGTACTTGCCCCAGCATTCCCCATGCACCGGCATCGTCGGGAGCCAGCGTAATCGCATGGCGCAGCGTCGATTCAGCCTGCGGATACTGCCCCGCATCCATCTGAGCGCTGCCCAGTTTTCGAAGAATCACGGGGGAATCCGGTGCATGCCGAGCGGCTTCCTCAAAGTAAGGCAGGGCCCGCGCATGCATGCCGACTGCATCGAATCCTTCTGCCAGATCCACATAGAACTCCGCGCGTGCCGGCTTGTACTGATCTACGAGAGCCTGTAACTGCGGCAAACCGGCGCGGAGGTTGCTCGATTCGATCACCTGCGCTACCGCCAGATATAAGGCGGACTCCTCCGGCTTCTTCGCAGCTGGTGTAGTCGTCGCCGCCAGGTCCTTTGGGTAGTAAGGAACCACCTCGCCGCGATAAGCCGTGGCCGGTGTATCGTGCGTCTCTTTCCTGGGCGCAAGCAAATCGCCCCCCGGCTGGCGGCTGCGAATGAAGTGCTCCGTCATCGACATATAGACGGCATCTTCCGTCCGCCGCTTCGGCATGTGGCACGCAATGCAGTTCGCGCCTGCATTGTGCGGAACTCCCGCCGGCATCTGGCTGAACTTCGCCGGTTTCGTCGTGACAGCATGGCAATCGCGGCAAACCTGGTTGTAATGCGTCGTGGCCGCTTCCCCGCGCGGAATGTTGTGCGGATCGTGGCATGTCGTGCAGCGGAACTCCCCGCCGCTCTTCAAAAAACACTGCGACTCGCGCATTCGATACGCCGTATGCGCTACCTCAAACCTCTCGCCCATGCCGCCCTTCCGGTCAAAGGTCAACCGGAAGTCACCCAGCGGCTGACCCGGCTCGTAGTCGAAAGGTCCACGATTGTACCGCCGAATATCATGCGGCAACGAGGACGACGAAGTTTCGAGATGGCACTGCATACAAACCTCCATCTCGCGCTCCGGGCCAAGCTTTACCGGATTTACAATCGATGCGCGAATTTCCTCCACCTTCGCGCCTGCCTTCCCTGCGGCCTCAACATGCCGTTGTCCCGGCCCGTGGCATCGCTGGCAATCGATTCCCTCCGGCAGCGGACTCAGAAACTGTGGCTTCGCACCCGTCTCGTCATGCCCTGCGGGAATCTGCGGATACGCGTTGTGGCAACTCATACACTCGTAGGTCACCACGCGTGTCGACCCCGGATAATCCGGCCGGTCGTATCCCGGCGCCATCGCCCAGTAGCCGCCATTTTCCGTGTACCATCCGAGCGGCAGCTGCTGCACCGTATTCAGCGGACTCACATGCAGATAAGTCCTGCCATGGTTCCCGGACCCCATGACGAAATCCACCTGCTTCTCGTCGATATTCGTCTCTTTGCCGTCGAAGCCCTTTTGCCAGCGGCGCTGGTAGTACTTGCCGTCGCGCTCGAACATCACAAAATAACTGTCCGAAGCCTCGTGATAAAAAACTTTACCCAGATCCTCCACTACCGTGGAAGGTTTCAGAGTGTAAAACGAGCGGCCCATCCCCGTTTTCGCGAATGAAGCCGCAATGCCCGCGTGGCACGACGTGCAAAGCGCCGGGTTCACATAAGCATTCGGTTTGGCCGGAGCCGCAGCGGGAGGTGTATTACGCTGCGCGACCAGGGCCGCGGCCACAAGGCCTAAGGCCGCAACCGCCGGAAATCGGTATCGCGGACGCAATGAAAGAACCCTTCCCACATAGTGGATTCTCTCACGCACAGGCCACAGACCCTACAGCGTCCCCGCCTTCATCTGATCCGCCATGTAATCCGCAGCCCGCATCGAAAGCGCCAGAATCGTCAGCGTCGGATTCTGTGACCCACCCACCACAAAGCTGCTCCCGTCCACCACGAACAGATTCTTGATGTCATGGCTCTGGTTCCACTGGTTCAGCACGCTGGTCTTTGGATTCGCGCCCATCCTGCACGTCCCCAGTTCGTGGATACTCTCACCCGGGGGCACCATCTGATCGTGCCTTTCCAGCACTTCAAAACCCGCCGCATGGCATAACTGATCGAGTGTATTCATCGCGTCGCGCGCCATATTGAATTCGTTGTCCGTGTACCGCGCCCGAATATGCAGCGCCGGAATCCCCCACGCGTCTTTCACCACCGGATCGATCGACACATGATTTTCAAAGCGCGGCAGTACAGATCCCATCGTCGTCGCGTCAAAACCCGCGCCTCGATGCGATGCCAGTGCTTTCTGCAGCGCCTCGCCATATAGCGGGAAGTATCGTGCGCCTGGCGAACCTCCGCTGCCGAAGTCCACAGAGTAACCGCGGATGAAATCCTTCGCCTTGGCGTCGATATTCCGAAACCGTGGAATGTAGCCCGACCCGCCCATCAGCCCCGCCGGGCCTTTACCGTCCCGAGCTTCCGGCACCACCGCCTGCACCGTGCCTTTCACATAGAACTGATCGAACAGATAATGGCCCAGCACTCCACTCGAATTCGCAATTCCAGAATTCAGCAGCAGTCGCGTACTCTCCAGGCACGACGCGCCGACCACCACGATCCGCGCGCTCACGTGATACTCCTCGTGCGAATGCCGGTCCACATAATCCGCGCCATTCACCAGGCCCGTGTGCTTGTCCGTCGTAAGCCGACGCACCACGGCATTTGGAACCACCGTCAGATTGCCAGTGGCCATCGCATCCGGCAACAGCAAATTAAGCGAACTCGCAAGAGCGCCGGTTGCGCGCCGCGGTTTGGTGGTTGGAACGCCATGCTGTTTTGCCGCGTCGATGAAACGCTTCATACTCAGGCTGTCGGTCGACGTGTCTTCGATGAAGTTGCCGTCCGGCAATTGCGCCAGCCCTTCCTTGCGTCCGGAAACATGGAACATCGGCTCGCACTTGTCGTAGTAAGGCGCCAGATCACTGTAGGAAATCGGCCAGTTCTCGCCGAAGCCGTCGTGATCTTTCGCTTTAAATTCGTAATCACTGAGGCGCCATGACGCGCGTCCCCAGACCAGCGTTTTGCCGCCAATCCGGCGCACTCGGACCCAATAGTAGGGGTCGGCGGGATCGTAAGTATACGGATTCTGCTTTTCGTCCGCCCACACGTTGGCGTTGTATTCATCCGCCTGCGTCACGTGCGGAAAGCGCCCCGGCTGCCCGAAGCCGCGATAAGGCAATTCGTACACCCGCCGCGGCACGCGGTCGTGATCGTAATCGATAGGAGCGCCGGCATCCAACATCAGACATTTGATGCCTTTCGCCGTCAGCGTATGCGCTGTCATGCCGCCGGAAGCGCCGGAGCCGATTATCAGGACGTCGTATGTTTGCGTAGCCATGGTTTTGGTGTCCTGGTTTGATTCTTATTCCGGCGCCAGCCAGTACGTGCCATTGCCGCCGGAGCCGCGGTTGCGCGATGCATAAGTAATCCACTCGCGCGAGTTCGTAGTCGCGGTCAGGATATCGGCCTTCGCGTGATGCAGAAAAACGTCAAACGGATCGGCAGACACGAGTGAGCCAGTGCAGGTCGAACATGCCAGTTCACCCTTATGCTCGCGGTATTTCAACTGCACTCGCAAAGGACTGAGCAGAACATCCGCCTGCGTGCCGTCCAGCGCAGCGAAGGCTTTGCCGTATTTTGCCATTCCCTGTGCATTCAAGGTGTCGAGTCCATTACGATAAAGCGTTCGCGTAGCCAGTGGAGATTGCCCCACCAGAAAGTCCAGAAACTCCGGTGCGCCTGCATCCAGCGCCCCCGGCGCGCCGGCGATTGGCGGCAGTATGATATCGCTCAACCGCCGCAGTGCGGCCAGTTGTGACGCGGCAAAAAATCGCGTAACCGGTTTCCCCACCGCATCCGGAGACAGGGTGTCGATTTTAGCGATGCTCTGCGCGACCAGGGCAGGCGAAGCACAGAGGAACGGAATCGACTGGACGAAGCGACGGCGTTTCATGATGCCCGCTATTCTATACGACTCCGCGTAAGAAGCCGCGTCGTCGTTCGCAACACCAACGTGTTAAACTAGACTAATAAAACTTAGTTTATGTTGACGATCAATATTCATGAGGCAAAAACGCATTTGTCGCGGCTGATCGAGCAGGCGGTGAATGGCGAGCCGTTCGTCATCGCAAAAGCCGGAAAGCCACTGGTGAAAGTGACGGCTCTTGAGACGCCGGTTGGTCGGCAGGTGCGGCGACTGGGCTTCATGGAGGGCCAGATTCGCGTGCCGGACGATTTTGATCGAATGGGCAGCGGCGAGATTGAAGAGATGTTCCATGGGCGCGGATGAAGTTACTTCTCGATACGCATCTTCTGCTGTGGGCGGCAGGTCAGCCGAAGCGGCTCTCAGCGCAGGCGCGCATTTTGCTGAACGAGAGCAGGAACCAGTTAGTTTTCAGCCCCGCCAGTTTATGGGAAATCGCCATCAAGCGCGGGTTGGGGCGGAACGATTTTCAGGTCGATCCCCGGGTGTTGCGTCGTAGTCTTCTGGATAACGGCTATGAGGAGTTGGCGATCACCTCGGAACACGCGGTGGCGGTGGATGGATTGCCCGCCATTCACAAGGATCCGTTCGATCGGTTATTGGTGGCCCAGTCAATGACTGAAGGGATTACCCTGCTGACTACAGATGCGACGGTGGCGCGGTACGCAGCTCCGGTGCGGCTTGTGTGAGGTGTGTCATCCCGCGAGTCTTGGTCCTGCCGTCTCATATTCCGTGTGTCGATCGGTGTCATCTGTGTCTATCCGTGGCCAATCTGGCGATATCATAAGAATCCAAAGGTAACTTTCCTATGGAATTGACCGCAGCCTTCACTCGACGCGCCTTGCTCTCCGGTCTTGCAGGCGCTGCCGCCATTCCGTCGTCCGCCGCGCTACTCAAGCCTTTCGGCGCTATTCCTTCGGCGCGTCAGTTACTTTGGCATCAGCTCGAAACTACCGCGTTCCTGCACTTCACTATCAACACCTTCACCG
>CAIKAS010000208.1 GCA_903825445.1 uncultured Acidobacteriia bacterium | reverse complement strand
TCGCTCTCGGCGACGAGCTAACCACAATACATGATTTCTCGCCCTTCACGGGCGCATTGCGTACCTCGATTCTGGAATTCGACTGGCAACCCGCGGCCATGCCACAAGGAAACCAGCAGCTGTGGATACTGAAAACTCTCTCGAATATTGCGCGCGATCTAAAAAACGTGCGGGGAGAAAAGAACCTGCTTTGGATAGGAGGCTTCGCGCGGGATGGTTCCATCAGCGCGGAGCCGGGCGGACGCAGCGGACGAGGTGGATCCCGCCCTGTCGGTGGTGCTCCCGCGCCCGAATATTACCAGGATATGGCGCGCGTGATGCAGCAGCTTGCCGAAGCGCGCGTGATGTTTTATCCTATACAACCGAGCATGGTGAAGCCGTTCGAGCTGGACGATTTTGCCGAACTCACGGGCGGCAAGGTCTACTGGGAGGACAAAGATCTCGCCGGGCTAATGCGCGGCGCGATCGACGATTCACGCGAAGGCTACATGCTGACCTACGTGCCGGCTAATTATCAAAACGATGGTTCAGCACACGAAGTGAAGCTCAGGATAGAGAAAAAGGGTATAGAATTACGCTATCGTCCAGCTTACGTCGCCGATTCGCCCGCGAAATAGACAAGTGGGTGTCTTGTTTTTCTGAGCGATTTGTCAGCCGAGAAACACCCAATGGGCCGCCGTCCGTTGCGTTGAGCTACTGGGGCCGCCTCCGTCGCAGTTCCCATAGCCCGCGCGCCGAGAGGATCAAAATGAAGCCCCCTATCCCGCCGAGCGCCCAGAGTGTCCAAACGAAAAAAAAGCCGCCGGGAGATGTGGCAATCTCGCCGTAATGTGCCCCCCTCATGTGCATGACGGGCATGGCTGCTGCCATCAATCCGATGAGCAGCATGATGATGTGCCCCGATCGCCGTTCAGGAAGCACGAGTGTTCCGTACAGGAAGACCGCGAGGACGAGCAGCGCAGTGTTTGAGCTCTCTGCCTTCGATATCCCGCGAACGATGTCGTCTGTAATGTGAAGCGTCAGGAAGAGGAGCGAGAGGAGAGATGCGACGACCAACATGGTGTTGTGTTTCACTGGAAAGCCTCCTTATAGGATTTTAGGCGTGCCCCATCGGGATGGTCAACGACCAAAGGCTCAGCACTCTATAACGACAGGGGCTATAACGACAGAGCGAACTGCCCCGAGCTTTGGAGTGCCAATCGGAAATTGATTGCCTGCCAGCTGCTGTCGACTTAGTTCTCGTGTACTTCAATCGCACGCAGCAGGAGCGAGGCAAGCCCCGAACTGTCGGCGTCCTGAAAGCTGCGGATCGAAGCCTCGATCATCGCCGCCCGGACCCTAACTGTTCAATCGTTAACTCGCCCTCGGCGTAGCGCTGGTGGATAGCTTTGGCCCCGTCAGAGAGTTCCAGCCCCTCTAACCGGCCACTTGCGCTGGCGTTCCCAACTTCCTGCGCCCGGGGCTTCCTTGCCGATGATCGGTGCCCTGTGAGAACAGCCATACCCACTTTTTAACAGTTCTACGACCCGAATGGACTCCGTTTCAGTGCGTAATCCACAGCTTCCTGCGGCACACTGAACGTCCCGACCGCCGTATTCCCCATGTACCCGATATCCTTCACACCCACCGGGCTCGTGTAATACGCATCCACCACCATGTTCCGGGCCCAGGTGAAGAACTGCGCCCCGCCCGCTGTCTCTGCCGACCCGCCCCGATTCCCGTACGCCAGATCCAGCAGCGCCGTCTGCTCCGCCGGTTTCGACGACAGGAAATCCGTGCCATGCTTATGGACCATATACCGGTCCATCCACGTCAGGCCCCCGTCGAAGATGTTCGCCAGATCGTCGTTCTTGCTGCAAAGGAAGTCGATAAACTCAGCCGCGCCCGCTTCCGACGCTGCAGGAGACGTTGCATCGGCGGGCATGATCAGATCGCCCAACTGCCGCATCGTCTTAAAGTAATGCGCGTTGAAATGCTTCGGAACGTAATTCGGACCGCCATTCAGAGACTTTGGCCCCGCTGCAGGCATTGCCATCCCCGCGTGCGTGCCACCCGTCGCCGCATGAGCTTCTTTCGCCTGTTGCGCCGTCAAAAACTCAGCCGAAAGCAAACCCGTCCCGACAATGCGGAACAAATCGCGTCGCGAAACATCCGCCGAATTCTGTGCTTCGTTGGGAATATTTTGCTCGCTCATCTCTAAACGTTTCCTTTCTTCATTTCATCGGCCAGATGCTCGGCCGCGCGCCACGCGTTGGCCACAATCGTCAGCGTCACGTTCTTGTCCGGATTGCCGTTGAACGGCGCCGCATCCGCCACCACCAGGTTCTTCACCTCGTGCGCCTGCGACCACTTGTTCAGTACAGATTTCTTCGGATCGTCGCCCATGCGCACCGTACCGGCCTCATGAATAATAGACCCGCCCTTCGAAATCGACGCCTCCGGATTGAAGCTGCGCTGCGTCACCCGGCCGCCCATCGCTTCGATCAGGTTTGAGAAAGTATCGTGCATGTGCTGCACCATCTTGGTCTCATAGCTCTGCCACTTCCAGTGGAACTTCAGCACCGGAATGCCCCACTGATCCACCTTCGTGTTATCGATCTCGCAGTAAGAGTTCTCGTTCGGAATCATCTCTCCGCGTCCGGCGAAGTTCACGTTCGTGCCGTACTGCTGCCGCGCCGCCACCTTGATGCCCGCGCCGTAACCCGCGCCCGCCGCCGCTCCTCTGAACGACCCCAGTTGCGGCATCCCAAACCCGCCGCCAATCTCCACGTGATAGCCGCGCGGGAAATCTTTGTTCTTCTTGTCCAGTTCCCACCACGGAATATAAACGTGCATACCGCCAATGCCGTCGCAATTGTGCCGCGGCATATTTTCCAGCGCCGGCACGTTGCCGCCCAGCGAGTATCCCACCGTATCGGTGAGATACCGGCCCACCACGCCCGACCCGTTTGCCACGCCATTCGGGAATTTCGACGATTTCGAATTCAGCAGCAATCGTGCCGATTCACAAGCGCTCGCCGCCACCACCACCGCCCTCGCGCGAATCTGCTTCTCCGTGCGCGTGGCCTTATCGACATACGAAACCGCGCTGATCAGCCCCTCGTCGTTTACGATCAGCTCCCGCGCCATCGCGCCCGTAATAATCGTGAGCTTGCCCGTCTTCATGGCGGGGAAAATCATCGCCTGGCTCGACGTGAATGCCGAGGCCGTATGGCACCCGCGTCCGCACTGGCCGCAATAATGGCAGGCCGCGCGTCCGTGGATGCTCTTCGTCAGCATCGCCATGCGTGACGGAATCACAGGAATGTTCAGCTTCTTGCCGGCGCGCTGCACCAGCATTTCGTGGACGCGCGGCGCGATCGGCGGCAGGAACTTTCCATCCGGAGCCGACCGGATCCCTTCATGTGTCCCCGTGACGCCGATGAACTCTTCAGCCTTGTCGTACCAAGGCGACATTTCGTCGTAAGTTACCGGCCAGTCGAACCCGAGGCCGTCGAATGCCTGCGGTTTGAAATCGTAATCGGAGAAGCGCAGCGAAATGCGCCCGTAGTGATTGGTGCGTCCGCCCAGAATGCGCGAGCGGAACCAGCGAAACTCGTCGCCCTGCGCTACGGAGTAAGGCTCGCCGGGGACATCCCAGTAGCCGTTGGGCGCGTTCCAGTAGCCCCACTGCTGCTTGCCGAAATAGGATTCGGCGTTCGGGCCGCTGCCGCGATGATTCACTTCCCAGGGCCAGATATGTTCCTTGAAATCCTTCATCGGATCCAGGTTCGGACCCGCCTCGAGCAGGGTGACGTTGATCCCCAGATCGGTCAGCACTTTGACCGTGGTGCCGCCCCCGGCTCCCGAGCCGATGACCACCACATCATGCACTTCTGGCGTTCGTTGAACTTGAAACATGGCTTCAACTTTATCACCGCCGATTCCATTCCGCCACGCGCCCCTGGCCTTTTGGGGCCTCGGATCGGCTAAACAAAGGCTAGTAAACTTGATACGTAACGTCTGCCAGACGCAGGCGGTTCAGTTGCATCCGGGAGATATCCAATGGCCAAAGCCTCAGGACCCTTAAACAAGCGTTTCCAGGCACCTCTGCTGAAATCCCCTGCCAAAGGAGGCTGGACCTACGTAACGATGCCCAACTCAGCTGCATTGTTCGGCACTCGGGGACTGGTCAAGGTTCGCGGCACCATCGACGACCATCCATTCCGCAGCTCGTTCATGGCGCTGGGAGACGGCACCCACAAGCTGCCTGTCAAATCCGACCTCAGAAAACTCCTCGGCAAGCAGGAGGGCGATACGGTTATCGTTCATCTGGAAGAACGGATCTGAGGACCCGCTGTACCTCCTGTACCTCGCGCCTCAACGCGTCATCTCAGAGAAGAGCATGTCGTAGCCGCGAGACCTCGAGGTTGATCGCATTCAGAGCCTCCGCTTTTTGCCGCAGGAAATACATCCTGAGTTTCGAACCGCCACCGAGCGAGACCGAAGTATTTCATTCAATCCGCGTCGAAGTGCGAAATCGACCGGACTTAAAGATCACAGCCAGAACCGGCTATTGGGCGCTACAGCAGGAAACGCGAATATGGCGACGTTCTCTGCGTCCATCTGCGAGAACTCTGCGGCATCTGCGTGAAACGGTTCAGCTCGTCGGTGATTACCTTGCGTTGCAGGTACTCAGGCAATTGTCTATCACGCGATCTTCTGCACCCATTGGCTCCGCCATGTCGGCGCCTCGAAGGGATCCGCGAAATACTGTGTCTCGTGCACAACCTTGCCGTCGCGGAATTCCATGATACTCACCGTATTTGCGGGTCGCCCCTGATATGTGATCGTGTACTCCGTGATCCAGAGATCACCGCTTCCCACTATTCGCCTGACGTTGAAACCCGCCGGCTTGCCCGGATGATGACTCCGCAAGGCCTGCAAATTGCTTCTCCCGAGGATCCGCTCACCCGACTGTGGATAATCGCAAACGGCATTATCGTCGTAAATATCGTGTTCCGCGTTTGCATCGCCTGCCGCCGACGCCTGCCAGTGCTTATCCAGTGCTGCACGTATTTGTTCCTCTTGCATATTCACCTGCCGCTCCTCACGCCTTCATTGAGCGTCTGCCGGATTACGTCCGTTCCATTGCCCGCATGTATCTAAAATCCGCGAGCGCGTAAATGACCTCGATCAAAACATTCTCCACCTTATTATCGTGAGCCGCCATCTTACTGCCACGGTAGCGCGCACCGACCGGGGATTGTCCAGGTAAGCCGTTTATCACATGCGTGATATTCTTCCGATAATCAGTCCACCGGAGGATCGATGGCGGCACCGATGAAAACACCAGGCGTTTATATTGTCGAAAAGAACGCCTTTCCTAACTCCGTAGTTGAAGTAGCGACGGCCGTTCCGGCCTTCATCGGTTACACATTCAAGGCCGATGGTGGGGGAAATTCCCTGACGGGAAAGCCGTTTCGCATTAGTTCGATGCTGGAATTCGAGCGCGCGTTTGGCGGAGACTCCTCCGCCGTGCCTCCCACGTTCGGAGCACCCACGGCAACGTTTAACATCGCCCGGGAAACCGACGCCACCAAAGCCGCGATCATCATCACTGACTCCAAAGGCACGAAGACAAACTTCTCGATCCGGCGCGCGGAAGCCAGGACGAAGCAGTTTCTCCTGTACTACAGCATGCTTCTGTTTTTCCAGAACGGTGGCGGCGTTTGCTACGTGGTCTCGGTTGGCGACTACAACGGTGACGTGGATAAGGACAAGCTGATCGGCGGAATCACGGCCCTGCTCAAAGAGCAGGAGCCCACCATGGTGGTTATCCCCGACGCTGTGCGCCTCGCCAAAGACCTTTGCCGCGCAGTGCAGCAGCAGGCCCTCCGGCACTGCGGTACGGACATGAAGAACCGGATCGCTCTGTTCGATATCGTTGACGCCGACACTCCGCCCGCCGCCGACCCGGATCCCAGGGTCCAGGACTTCCGCAACGGCATCGGCGAAGACACCCTGAGTTACGCAGCCGCCTATTATCCCTGGCTGAATACCACGATCGTGGGCGATTCCGATTTGGACTACAAAAACTTGGCCTCCGGCCTGAAGGATCTCCTGACCGCCGAAGGAATCGTAGTCGACGGAGCAGGCAAATACAAGGATGTGCTGGCTGTGATCGACAACCCCGCCGATTTGTCCAAAACGAACCTTACCCGGGATATTCTCCACCAGACTCTTTTCGCTGCAAGCCGGGCCTACGTCTCGGCGTTGGCGGAAATGAAGCGCCAGCTAAACGTGCTGCCTCCGTCGCCCGCCATTGCGGGCATCTGCACCATGGTGGACGCCGGCTTCGGAGTATGGAAGGCTCCCGCCAACGTGAGCCTGAACTGCGTGGTGTCTGCCACCGCAACCATTTCCGATAAGGCTCAGGATAGCCTCAACGTGGATATTCAGGGCAAGTCCATCAACGCCATCCGTTCGTTTGTGGGTAAGGGCGTGCTGGTCTGGGGTGCCAGGACACTGGATGGCAACAGCCTCGATTGGCGCTACATCAACGTGCGGCGCACCGTGATTTTCCTCGAAGAGTCGATCAAACTCGCAACGAAGGCCTATGTGTTCGAGGCCAACGTCTCCTCAACCTGGGAGACCGTCAAGAGCATGATTCGCAATTTCCTGACAAGCGTCTGGCAGCGCGGTGGCCTCGCTGGCGCCACCGCGGAAGATGCGTTCGCCGTTTCCTGCGGTCTTGGGGAGACAATGACTTCGGACGACATTCTGGATGGTGTCCTGCGTGTCACCGTGCTCGTCGCGGTTACGCGACCAGCGGAATTCATCGAAATCACGTTCCAGCAGCAGATGCAGAAATCCTAGCGCGCCCGCACCGGGCCAACCAGGGCTTTCCCAGCCCCGGCTTTACCGGGACTCCCGTTACCGATTCAACGTAAACGCGTAGACCGTGTCTCCTGCCGCCACCACGACGAACTGAAATCCATCTACCAGGTAAGTCTGCGCGCCATTGCTGGTCAGGGTCGGCATCCAGGTGTGCCAAAGAATCTTTCCGGTGGCCGCGTCGAAAGCGTCGAAGTTACTCAAGCCGTCGTTGCCGAACAGCAGCCCGCCCGCCGTGGAGAGCAGACCCTGCGCTCCACCGCCTTCGTGCATCCACTTCAACTTGCCGGTCTGATAATCGATGGCCCGTATGCCGGAACGTCCGCCGCTCTGGCCACCCCCGCCGCCGGTGAAGCCGTAGCCTTCCGGCCGGTCGGTGAGATCCACTAAGTAGCTCATGCTGAAGCTCTCCGACGTGCCCACATAAAAGAGGCCTGTCTGCGGCGAGAAACTCGGCGGAGGCCAGTTCGTCGCCGAACCCGCACCCACCAGAACGCCATCGATCGAAGCTTCTTTCTTTGGATTATTGATGGGCTGTCCTTTCGCATTGATGCCCGTCGCCCAGTTGAGGAACTCGGGATCTACCAGCGGCGAGGTCAGCAGATGCTCGCCCGTCGCGCGGTCCAATACGAAGAAGTAACCGTTGCGCGCGGCCTGCGCCACCAGCTTGCGCGGCTTACCCTGCCACGGAGCATCGAATAATACCGGAGCTTCCGTACTGTCCCAGTCATGCGCGTCATGCGGAGAAGTCTGGTAATACCAGGCCATTTTCCCCGTATCGGGATTGAGCGCCACTATCGAACAGGTGAACAGGTTGTCTCCCTTCCGACTCTGCGTCGCACCCACGGGATTTGGATTACCCGTCGACACGTAAATCAAATTCAGTTCGGGATCGTATGTCAGTGGCTGCCACGGGCCAGCGCCGCCATGCTTGCGTGAATAGTCGTCCGGCCAGGTATCGTATCCTGGATCGCCTGGATTCTGGGGCGTTGTGTACCACGTCCACTGCACGTCACCTGTTTCGGGATCATGCGCTTCCAGCTTGCCCTGAATATCCCGGGCGTCACCGCCCATTCCCGCCATAACGTGATTGCCCACCACCAGCGGCGCGCTGCTGCAGAAATAATCCTCTTCCACCGGCGCCAGTTCCTTGAACCAGCGTTCCTTGCCAGTCTTTGCGTCCAGGGAAACCAGGTAACAATCTGGCGTCTCGAAGTACAGCCAGCCACCGTACATGCTCATTCCCTTGCTGGCGTTGCCATGGTGGCCGCCGCGGGTCTTGAAGTAGTAGCTCCAGAGCGTCTCGCCAGTGCGTACATTTACTGCCCAGGCGCGATCTGTCACGGAAATATAGAGGACGCCATCCACCATCAGCGGCGATCCCGCGATCCGGAAAGTATCGGAAGGGCCGCCCCAGTATGTCGGTTCGCCGGGTTTCCACGGGCCGCCCACGTTCGTGGCCGACGTCTCCGTCGCCGCCAGTTTGGCCGCCCAGGCCAGCGTGAGCGTGGCCACGTTAGAACGATTAATCTGATCCAGCGTGCTGTAGCGTTTCCCGGAATAGTCGCCATGATAGGTCGGCCACGCATCGGTCGCGTTCGGCTTCTTCAGCACGTTCGGATCCAGGAACTGCGCCGCGAGCGCGACAGGGATAAGTGCGATTGCCGCAAAAAAAACGAAACGGAAATTCACGAAACGGATTGTCATAGTGTGTTCTCCTGGCTTGTTCGTGCCGTTTACTTATCTTTCAAATAGGCGGCGAGATTATGAATATCGTCGTCGGTGTACTTCTTCATCAGATCGATATGAGGCTGAAGTTTATTGACAGTGGTCACCTTCGGCCATTCGCCATTCTTAATCCACGATTTGGTTTCGCCGGTCGGCAGCCGAATCTCAACCACGAAATCGCCATTGATCATGGGCGATCCCGTGAATTTTTGCCCGTTTTGCAGCGTGACCGTCGCAGTAACATTCGCCCCGCCGCCACCGCCGCGACCTCCACCGCCGCCTCCGCCGAAACCCCCACCTGCGCCGCCACCTGGAGCGCCGCCGCCTGGGGCACCACCTGCACCAGCACCTGCGCCACCGCCGCCGCGCCCGCCGCGTCCACCCCCGATGGCGCCTCCCAGAATGGCAGCCTGTAGGTTGCCAGCGTCACCATTGGCCTTCTGGCCGATGCCCTTCAGATCGCCCGTCACCGAGTGGCAGGTGCTGCATTTGCCGACAGAGCCGTTGAAGTACGCTTCACCCGCTTTCGGATCGCCCGTGAAAACATTGTGCCGCTGGTAATCCTGCCGGGCCACAGTAACCGTGATTTGATAGTGCAGCCACGTTGCCAGGTCAACGCCGTCGTCGTGGGAAAACTGGAACGCCGGCATGTTCTTGTCGGGTCGGCCGAGCGCCAGGAATCCCGGCAGTTCGCGTCCCGAATGGTCCATCGCCACCAGTTCAGACCGCATGAGATCGGAATCCGTCTTGGCGAGCTTGCCGCCGCGCGCGTCGGCGCCATGGCAGTCGGCGCACTTCTCGGCGTAGATCTTGCCACCACGCTCCACAGAGGCCATGT
Organism: uncultured Acidobacteriia bacterium; assembly: GCA_903825445.1. Taxonomy (GTDB): domain Bacteria; phylum Acidobacteriota; class Terriglobia; order Bryobacterales; family Bryobacteraceae; genus BOG-234. Next base: position 1,096 of record CAIKAS010000208.1, on the reverse strand, counting down.
CGAATGCGGCCTTGGTGGTGATATCGATGGGACGCGCTGCCGCAGCCCCTGCCGCCGGTCCACCTCCGCCACGACCGCCCCGCTGCGCCGACGCCGGAGCGGACGCCGCGAGACTCACCATCACAATCAAGAACAAGCTTCGATAGCTCATGTTTCCTCTTTCAGACCGCTGGCCACAAGACGTTCATCGTATTCGATTTGTCGACGTAAAAGCAAGGGGGCGTCCCTGCGTTCGCCCTTGACACTGAGAACTGCCTATTGTATTCTCCTCGGGATGTCAAAAAATGCTGCCCTGTTCGCTGCCGCGCTGCTAATTGGCTTTTCCGGCCTCATGCCGGCCCAAACACAGCCGTTGAGAATTTTCATCCGCTCGAGCGACAAAACTCACGGAGCCGCCGACAACGGGTCGCACGATTACCCCGCCTTTCGCGCCAGCTGGACCCAGCTTCTCAGTGATCGCGGCGCCATCGTAAACGGAGGCGAAAGATTCCCCACAGCCGACGAACTTGCGAAGACGGACGTCCTGATCAATTACTCTTCGGACGGCGCCAATCACACGCCGGAACAACGCGCGCTGCTCGAAAACTATGTCAAAGCCGGCGGCGGCATCGTCGTCATTCACGACGGCATGTGCGGCGCCGATCCGCTCTGGTACGCGTCCATTATTGGCGGGGCCAAGCAACACGGTGAGCGCAACAGCCGCCACGCCGTCATGAAGTTCCATATCGAAGATCCCTCCAGCCCGATCGTGAAGGGCATTTCAGATTTTGATTTCGATGACGAAATGTTCTTCCTGTTGAGAGCCGAAGGTCTCGCGCCAGGTGCCGATGGCAAACCCACCATGTGGACCTATGGCCTGAAGGTTTCTCCGGACATACACGTCCTCGCGACCACGCCGGACGCGCAGGGCAACATCGTGCCGCAACTCTGGACCTATGAACACACGGCGCCGGGCGGCAAGCCCTATCGTGCATTCGTCACCCTGGAAGGGCATTCGGCCCCAAGCTTCAATTTCCCGCAATATCAGACCATCTTGCTGCGAGGCATTGCCTGGGCAGGGAAGCACCCGGTAGACGAACTCCTGAACGGCAAAAAG
>CAIKAS010000207.1 GCA_903825445.1 uncultured Acidobacteriia bacterium | reverse complement strand
GGTGGAACTGATCACCCCGGTCGCTCTGGATAAGGGTCTGCGCTTCGCCATTCGCGAAGGTGGCAGAACGGTTGGCGCCGGGACTGTGGCGGAGATTCTGAGCTAAAAGATGGCACTTAAAGATCGCATTCGCATCCGTCTCAAAGCGTACGACCATCGTGTGCTCGATCAGTCGACGACTGAAATTGTGGATACGGCCAAACGGACGGGGGCCACGGTAGCCGGCCCCATTCCGCTGCCGACCTCAATTTCAAGAACCACGGTGCTGCGTTCGCCGCACGTGGATAAGAAATCGCGGGAGCAGTTTGAAATCCGTACGCATAAGCGTTTGCTCGATATTCTTGAGCCGACGCAGCAAACGGTGGACGCGCTGATGAAGCTGGATCTGCCAGCCGGCGTGGACGTGGAAATCAAGGCTTTTGGTAAGGGTTAATTAGTACACGCGGGGCTTTTGGCACGTGTGACGGGTAAAAGACAACGCGGCAAAGGCTGCGTTTCCCGAGGAATGAAAAAATGACTCCAGGAATTCTGGGAAGAAAAATTGGCATGACGCAGGTGTTCCGGCCGGATGGGCAGGTGGTTCCGGTCACCCTGCTCAAGGCGGGTCCCTGCACCGTTGTTCAGCGGAAGACGCCGGCAACGGACGGTTATGATGCGGTTCAGCTTGGGCTGCTTGAGTTCATCAAGCCGAAGCGGATCAACAAACCGCAGACGGGCCACCTGAAGAAGGCCGGCGCCGACGGCGCGAAGCTGCTTCGCGAGTTTCGTCTCAAGGCCGGGTCCACCGACTACAAGGCCGGCGATCAGGTTCTGGTCAGTGACTTCAAGCCCGCCGACATGGTGGATGTGATTGGCGTCTCGAAAGGCCGTGGTTTTGCCGGCGTCGTGAAGCGTCACCACTTCCGCGGTGGCGAAGGTTCTCACGGCTCCATGTTCCATCGCGCGCCTGGCTCCATCGGTGCGTCGAGCTTCCCTTCCCGCGTCGTGCCCGGCATGCGCATGGGCGGACACATGGGCGATGAGCGCGTGACGGTCCGCAATCTGGAAATTATTGATGTAGATACCGAGGATAATGTGCTGGTGGTGAAAGGCGCTGTTCCCGGGCCCAACGGCGGCTATGTCGTCGTTCAGAGGGCGAAGAGGTAATCATGCCCAAGGTAGACGTTCTCGATCTCAACAACACGAAGGTCGGCGAGTTGGAACTCGCGGATGCCGTGTTCGGCGCCGAAGTCAACGAAGCGCTGCTATACGAAGCGGTTCGGCACTATCTGGCTGGTCTCCGTGGCGGCAACGCCAAGACCAAGACACGCCACGAAGTTGCGGGTTCCGGCAAGAAATTATGGAAGCAGAAAGGCACTGGCCGCGCCCGCACGGGTTCGGTGAGAAGCCCGCTCTGGCGCCATGGTGGTACGGTTCACGGACCTGTGCCGCGCGATTATTCCTATAAGCTGCCCCGCAAGATGCAGCTGGGCGCACTGCGCTCCGCTCTCTCGGCCAAGCTGCTGGATGGCGATCTGAAGATCGTCTCGGCATTCCAGCTGACCAGCCCGAAGACCAAAGATATGGTTGCGACGCTGAAGAAGTTCGATGCCAACAAAAAGGTTCTTCTCGTGGATACGGCTGAAAACCGTAATCTGGAACTGAGTGCCCGCAATCTCGAAGGCGTTCAGGTGGTTCGCAGCAACGAAGTGCACCCGTATCATCTGCTGGGCGCTAATCGCATTCTGCTGACGCAGGCAGCCGCTTCGAAGCTGAGCGAATCGCTTGCAAAGACGGCCCCCAAGTCCAAACAGGAGGCCAACTAATTATGAGCATGCATGACGTTCTCAAGCGGCCGCTGGTGACCGAAAAAGGCATTGTGAAGAAAGACGACGAGCGCACGCTGTGCTTCGAAGTCGCCCTCGATGCCAACAAGATTCAGGTCCGGCAGGCAGTGGAAAAGTTATTCAACGTGAAAGTGGCTGCGGTACGGACGGCAACGTTCGACGGCAAGCTGCGCAGGCGCGGACGTTTCGCCGGCTACCGGTCGGATTGGAAGAAGGCTTACGTCAAACTCGAACCGGGTCAGAAAGTGCCCGAGTTCACAGAAATGTAAGCGCAGGGGAAAAAGAAAATGGCCATTAAAAAATTTAGCCCCACGACTCCCAGCCGGCGTTACATGACCGTGGTATCCCGCGAAGATATCACGAAGGACACGCCGGAGAAGTCGCTGGTCGAACCCCGTCGCAAGAGCGGCGGACGTAACAACACCGGTCGCGTCACTTCGCGCTTCATCAGCGGCGGTCACAAGCAAAGCTATCGCGTTATCGATTTCAAGCGCGACAAAACGGGCATTCCCGCCAAAGTCGCCTCCATCGAATACGATCCGAACCGCTCCGCACGCATCGCGCTGTTGAACTATGCCGATGGCGAAAAGCGTTACATCATTGCCCCGGACGGCCTGAAGGTCGGCAGCACGATCTCCTCGGGTCCGGAAGCCGATATTCTGGCTGGCAATGCCCTGCCCCTGAAGAATATCCCGGCAGGCACGGTGGTCCACAACATCGAACTGCGTCCCGGTAAGGGCGCGCAGATGGCCCGTTCGGCCGGCACCCAGGCTCAGTTGGTTTCGCGCGAAGGCGCCGTAGCCCTGCTGAAGCTGCCTTCGGGTGAAGTGCGTCGCGTTTCCACCGAATGCATGGCAACCGTTGGTGTCGTCGGCAACAGCGACCACGAAAACGTGTCGCTCGGTAAAGCTGGACGCAAACGCTGGGTGGGTAAGAGCCCGCACAATCGCGGCGTCTCGATGAACCCGGTCGATCACCCGCACGGTGGTGGTGAAGGCAAGACTTCCGGCGGGCGCCATCCGGTGACCCCGTGGGGTCAGCCGACTCGCGGCTACAAGACACGTAACAACAAGCGTACTGACAAATTTATTGTGAACCGGAGGGGCAAGAAGTAATGGGACGCTCCGTAAAAAAGGGACCGTTTGTCGACAAACACCTCGAGGTGAAGATCGACGCGCTGAATGCCGCGAGCGAAAAGAAGGTTATTCGCACGTGGTCCCGGCGCTCGACTATTCTTCCCGAATTCGTCGGCCACACCGTTGCAGTACATAACGGCAAGAAATTCATTCCGGTCTATGTGACCGAAAACATGGTTGGACACAAGCTGGGCGAATTCTCGCCGACGCGCACGTTCAAAGGTCACGCGGCGAAAGCCGCCACCGAGAAATCGGCTAAGTCGTAGCGGGGAGACGCAAAGGATCGATATGGAAGTCAAAGCAGAAGCCAGATACATGCGCATATCGCCGCAAAAGGCTCGCCTCGTGGTGAACCTGATCCGCGGACGCAAGGCAAACGACGCGATCATCACGCTGCGCTCGGTGAATAAGCGCATCGCGCCCGCTGTCGAAAAGGTCCTGCACTCGGCAATTGCCAACGCGCAGAATCAGAACGAGGATGTCGATGTGGATCAGCTCATCGTGTCCGAAGCTTACGTGAATGAAGGTCCGCGCCAGCGCCGCGTGCGTCCGGCCCCGATGGGTCGTGCGTATCGGTATCAGCGCCGCACTTCGCACATCGTGGTGAAGGTGGCGGAAAAATTGGCAGTCGCAGCGGAGAGGGCATAACGAATGGGTCAGAAAGTTCATCCTTACGGCTTCCGGCTGGGTTTTAACAAGCCCTGGCGCTCGCGCTGGTTCTCGAAGCAGAATTACGCCACGCTGCTGCAGGAAGATCAGGAGCTGAAGGACAGTCTCCGTGAGCAGCTCAAGTCCGCCGGCATCAGCTCGATCGAAGTCGATCGCCCTGGCAATAAGCTGCGCGTGACCATCCGCACCTCTCGCCCCGGTATCATCATCGGACGCAAGGGCGCGGAAATCGAAAAGCTGAAGACGGCGCTGGCTAAAAAGACGCAGCGTGAAATCTTCATCGACATTCAGGAAGTGCACAAGCCGGAGCTTGACGCTCAGCTGGTGTCGGAATCCATCGCGCTGCAGTTGGAAAAGCGTGTAGCATTCCGCCGGGCCATGCGTAAAGCCGTAGACTCCGCTCTGCGCTTTGGTTGCAAAGGCATCAAGGTTCGCGTTTCGGGTCGCCTCAATGGCGCCGAAATCGCCCGCAGCGAATGGTATCTGCAGGGGCAGCTTCCGCTGCACACGCTGCGTGCCGATATCGATTACGGTTTCACCGAAGCGCGCACCACCTATGGTGTGATCGGCGTGAAGACCTGGTTGTACAAGGGCGAAATTCTGCCCGGTGGCAAGCGTTCGCTGGCACAGGAAAATGAGCCACGCCGTAACGAACGTCCTCCGATGCGTGATCGCGATCGTCGTGGCCCGCGCCCGGATGGTGGCGGACGCCCGGAAGGTGGCGCACCGCGCACGGAACGTTCGGCACCACCCGCCGAAGCCTCTGTAGTCCAGGCCGCTCCGGACCAGCGCGCACCGCGGACCGGTGGTCCGATTATGCCGCCTCTGATGGCGCCGACGCAGCCGGCGTGGAAAGAACCTGTGGCGGCGGAGACTGAAGCCGCAGCCCTGCCTGAAACAACGGGCGAGAAGGAATAGTTGGGGAGATCTGAACTATGTTGATGCCCAAGAAAGTTAAATTCCGCAAAGTACAGCGCGGACGGATGTGTGGTAAAGCATGGCGCGGTTCGTCGATTTCCTTCGGCGAATACGGTTTGAAAGCCATGGAGTGCGGCTGGATCACGGCTCGCCAGATTGAGGCGGCCCGTATCGCGATGACGCGTTTCATCAAACGCGGCGGCAAAGTTTGGATCCGTCTGTTCCCCGACAAGCCAATCACCAAGAAGCCGGCTGAAACCCGTATGGGTAAGGGTAAAGGCGCGCCCGAAGCATGGGTTGCGGTTATTCGCCCCGGCAAGGTGTTGTTCGAGATGGAAGGTGTTACGCCCGAGATGGCGCGTGAAGCCATGCGTCTGGCGGCCCACAAGATTCCGCTGAAGACCAAATTTGTACTGCGGGAGGTCGCCGAATAACGTTCTCTTCCGGGGGGCGCGAATCGCGGAGATACACAGATGAAGAAAGATAAACTGAGCGGTCTCGATCCGGCTGAAATGCGGACCAAACTGACGGAAATCGAAGACCAGAACTTCCAGCTTCGTTTCCGTATGTCGATGGGCCAGACCGAAGGCCTGCGCAAGATTCGTGAAATGCGCAAGGATAAGGCGCGGTTGCTGACCTATTTGCGGGCGAAGGAATTGCAGGGAGCAAAGTAAAATGGCTGATCAAAAAGCTGTCGTGGCTAAGGCTGTCGTAGCTGAGGCGAAGGTCGGACGCAAGACCGAAAAGGTTGGCGAAGTCATCTCGACGAAGATGCAGAAGACCATTGTCGTCCAGGTCAGCCGTCGCGTGCCGCATCCGCTTTATAAGCGCATCGTGAAGAAGCACAAGAAGTTTTACGCTCATGACGAAGCTGGCACCGCGCACGTGGGCGATGTCGTCCGCATCGCGGAATGCCGTCCAATGAGCAAGCTGAAGCGCTGGAACCTCGAAGAAGTAATTCGGCGTTCGGCGTTGGTCGGTGCGGCCAAGCCGTCCGATCTCGACGTCAAGATCTAGTTTAAGGGAATAAGGGATAAAGGAAAACTGCCATGATTGGGATGAGAACAATCCTCGAGGTAGCCGACAACAGCGGCGCACGCAGACTTTCGTGCATTCTGCCGCGAGGCGGAGACCTTGGGCTCCGGGCCGGCCTTGGTGATGTGGTGACAGCAGCCGTCAAAGAAGCGGCTCCGGATTCCGCCATCAAGAAGGGCAAAGTCGTCCGCTGCGTGATCGTCCGGATGCGCAAAGAAACGCGCCGTCGCGATGGCAGCTATATCCGCTTCGATTCGAATGCGGCCGTACTGATCAACGAAGTGGGCGAGCCGGTTGGCACGCGCGTCTTTGGACCAGTCGCCCGTGAACTGCGTGACAAGCGTTACATGAAGATCGTATCGCTCGCGCCGGAGGTTATATAAGATGCCTGGGATTGCAAAGAAAAAGAATCCGCCCGTTCGCATTCTTCTCAAGAAGAACGATCAGGTGAAGGTGATTGCCGGCCGCGACCGCGACAAGACCGGGCGCGTGCTGGGTGTGATTGAAGCTACCGGCCGTGTGCTGGTGGAACACGTCAACATGATGAAGAAGCACACGCGCAAGAATCCGGCCAAGCAGATTGCC
>CAIKAS010000206.1 GCA_903825445.1 uncultured Acidobacteriia bacterium | reverse complement strand
GTGCTGGCGGATGGATGAGGACGATATCGATTTTTGGCACGGCACGCAGGAAGGGTTTACGGGCAGGAAGCTGATCGACAGCGAGTTTTTGACGCACCACACGAGCGATCCGTCGTAGGTGGTGGAAGGATCGGATGTGGCGTACCGCTCCCTTGCGGTCACGGCTCAGAAAAGGCTCGACTCGGTCACTTTCGCGGAACGATGAATTCTTTCCATGCGTTCTCGCCCATACGGCTGAGAAAACCGAGGCCCACGCGAACGACGGCATCGGTAGAAGTCGCCTCGCTTTTCGGGGTCCATTCATTCATTAGAAAGCTGCTGGCTGGAAACGCGATGAAGCGGGAATATGCAGGCATGGTGTTTCCGTCGCGATTTCTCGCAAGGAATGTGGCCTTGATCACATAGGCCATGCGGCCCTTCACCGAAAGGCCGGTAGTGCGGAAATAGCGCGGGTCTTCGCCCCACATGCTGCCCAGACCGACTTCCATTACGCTCTTCACGGCGTAGTTGCCGGTGACAGTGCCGATGCGCGCGCCGAAGCCGGACCAATGCGTGCTGTATTCTTCTGGTGTTTTTAAAACCGTGTCGGCCGCACCCACAGCGATATCGTCCAGCACGGAGCCTACGCCGAGATTCTCTACGTAGAGCCATGCCAGACGCTGATGGGCGTCGATTGGCGGGGTGGCGGGAGGAAGCTGGGTTGTGGTTGTGGCGGATGTGACGGGGAGCGCCACGACTGGTTTGGGCATCGGAGCCACGGGGGTCAGTTCCGCTATGGGAGTTTGTGCGAATGCAGCCGGCCCGAAAGCGAGCAGGGCGAAAACACACAAAACGGGATGGGTCCGCAAGAACATGAATTCTCCATGGTAACGCGTTTCTGCGTATGATAATGTCTCCACTATGAAACGCACCCTTGTAGCCGCGCTATTGCTCGGCGCAGCCATTTTGATCGCTCAGCAAAGCACGCCGCCGGCGGCGCAATCGGGGGGGCGCGGGGCGAGTGGCAGGTCGGGCGGGCAGGGACGGGGACCGGCGCAGGTCGTCATCATTCCGCGGCCTGGCGTTCCGGTGGCCGATGCCGATCAGCGTGCGCTGCACACGGGTCTTACGCGGCTGAATTCGCGGATCGATGCGCTGAAGGGTAATCCGCATCTTGCGGATGTGCAGATCTTCGAGAAGGCCGTTCGTTATGCGCTGGATGGCAATGAGTTTTTCACGCAGGAAGAAGTCTTTCGGGCGAAAGAACTGTTGCGCATGGGGACAGATCGGGCGGACGAACTGGCGAAGGGCGATGCGCCGTGGACGCGCGCGACGGGTCTGGTGGTGCGCGGATATGTTTCCAAAATCGATGGCAGCGTGCAGCCATACGGACTTGTTGTGCCACCGACGTTTGCGCCGGAGAAGCCGCACCACTGGCGGGTCGATACCTGGTTCCACGGGCGTACGGAGACACTGAGCGAGGTCAATTTTTTGTGGGATCGAATTCAGAATCCGGGGCAGTTTCAGCCGCGCGACACGATTGTGGTGCATCTCTACGGACGGTTCTGCAATGGCAGCGTTTTCGCGGGCGAGGTGGATGCGTTCGAAGCTCTGGACGACGTGAAGAAGAATTACTATGTGGACGAGAACCGGATTTTGGTGCGGGGCTTCAGCATGGGCGGCGCGTCGGCGTGGCATATCGGAGCGCACTATGGCACGCAATTCGCGGCAGTGGCGCCGGGTGCGGGTTACGCCGAAACCATGGAGTTCACGGGGCAGACGCGGCGGGGAGTGCAACTCATGTGGTTCGAAGACAAGCTGCAGCATCTGACCAACGCGACGGATTATGCCGGCGACTTCTTCAACGTTCCGGTGATCGCATACAACGGTGACCAGGATGCGCAAAAACAGGCCGCCGACATTATGGAAAAGAATATGGCTGAGGAGGGGCTGACGCTTTCGCGCGTGATCGGCAAGAACATCGGCCACGCGTATACGCCGGAAGCGATTGTGCAGCTCAATGAAATGCTGGACGCCATCGCATCGAAAGGCCGCGACCAGTGGCCGAAGATGGTGCGATTCACTACGTGGACGCTGCGTTATAACCGGATGCGCTGGGTGGTGGTGGATGGTCTGGAAAAGCACTGGGAACGCGCGCGGGTGGATGCTGCGATTGAGGGCGACCATACGATTTCAGCGAAGACCAGCAATGTTTCCGCAGTGAGTTTCGATTTCGGTACGGGTGCGCGCGCGTTGAATCCGGCGATGAAGGTGAGCGTGGTTCTTGACGGGCAGACGCTGACGGCAAATGGTCCGCTGACGGATGGATCCTGGACAGGGCATTTTCGCAAGAACGGCGGGAAGTGGGCGGTGGCAGATGACGATTCCAAGGCACTGCGGAAGCGGCACGAACTGCAGGGCCCGATCGACGACGCGTTCTTCGACAGCTTCCTGATGGTACGGCCCACGGGTACGCCGATGAATGACACGGTGGGCAACTGGACGAAATCCGAGCAGGAGCATGCCATCAAAATGTGGCGCACGCAGATGCGCGGGGATGCGCCGGTGAAAGACGATACGGCTGTGACGGATGCCGATATTGCAGCGAGCAACCTTGTGCTGTGGGGCGATCCGCAGAGCAATAAGGTGCTGGCGCGGATTGCGGCGAAGCTGCCGGTGCAGTGGACATCGGACGCTATCACGCTGGGCTCGCGCAGGTTTTCGTCCGCGACGAATGCACCGGTGATGATCTATCCGAATCCGCTGAATCCGAAGAAGTATGTGGTGATTAACAGTGGCATGACGATGCGCGAGTATTCGGAATCGAACAACGCGCTGCAGGTGGCGTATTTGCCGGATTACGCGGTGGTGGATCTGACTACGCCGCCAGATGCCAGATGGCCGGGGAAGATCGCGGTGGCGGGTTTCTTCGACGAAGCGTGGCAGTTGCAGACGAACGACGGCAAGTAACGCGCGGCTGGTTCAGGCATACACTGATGGCATGCCTCAGAACCTGACTCGCCGCGCCTTCGTTGGCGCTATGACCGCGGTCTCGCTTGCCGCTGCACCGGCACCGGCTCCGGACGATGGAACAGGCTGGATAGAACTCTTCGACGGCAAGAGTCTGGACGGCTGGCAGCCCAGCGAGAATAAGGACTCGTGGAAAGTGATCGACGGGCAACTGGCGGCGGAAGGCCCGCGTTCGCATCTCTTTTATAACGGCCCGGTTCGCGGGGCGGATTTCAAAAACTTCGATCTTGATGTGGAACTGATGGCGCGCCACGAGTGCAATTCGGGCGTTTATTTCCATACCAGGTATCAGGAAACGAATTTCCCGATCAAGGGTTTTGAAGTTCAGGTGAACAACACTGCGACCGGCGAGGGAACTTATCGGGAGCATAAGAAGACAGGGTCGCTCTACGGTGTCCGCAATGTCTACAAGCAGTTCATCGGGGACGATCAATGGTTCCGGATGAAGGTTTCGGTTCGCGGGAAGAATGTTCAGATCTGGCTCGACGACATGCAGGTGGTGAACTACACCGAGCCTAATCCTCCAATTATTCCGGCAGGCATGGAGACGCAGCGGTTTCTGGACCATGGAACCTTCGCGCTGCAGTGTCATAACAACGGTTCCCATGCGCGATTCCGCAGTGTGCGGGTGCGCCCTTTGGCGGACGATTTGCCGACTCCCGGTCCTATTCCCGTGGCCGATGCATTGTTCGCGAAGATTATTAATACGGGGCGCGCGAATTATCCGATGGTCGATTACCATGCGCATCTGAAGCTGGGGCTGACGCTGGAGCAGGTGGTGGCTAAATCGATGCGCGATGGCATTTTCTATGGGCTCGCACTGAATTGCGGCAAGGGCTTTGCGGAGACGGACGCGGAGGCGCGGGCTTTTGTGGAGAGCATGGAGCACGCTCCGGTTTTCGTGGCGATGCAGGCAGAAGGACGCGAGTGGACGCAGATGTTTTCGCGACGCACGGCCGCGCTGTTCGATTACGTTTTCACGGATTCGATGACGTGGACGGACAATCGCGGCAAGCGCATGCGCCTCTGGCTGCCGGATGAAGTTGGCGCCATCGCGGATCCGCAGGAGTTCATGGATACGCTGGTCGACCGCGCGGTGGGTATTCTCGAAAAAGAGCCGATCGATATATACGCGAATCCAACGTTTTTGCCGGATGTGCTTGTGAAGGACTATGAAACGTTGTGGACGGAGACGCGCCGTAAGAAAGTGATTGACGCAGCGGTGCGCAATGGTGTGGCTATCGAACTGAACGACCGGTATAAGCTGCCGCGCGCTTCTTTCGTGAAGATGGCGAAAGCGGCTGGTGCGAAGTTCAGCTTTGGAACTAACAATACGGGGCCTGACGATCTGGGCCGCTGTGAATACGGGCTGCAGATGATCGACGAATGCAGACTCGCGACGGGGGATATTTTCTTTCCAGGCGAACAACCCAAAGCGGTGGAACGGAAAGGGAGCGCGCTGCTGCCATAGCGTCTAGTCGTTAGTCTGGAGTGCGGACTGAGCGGCTTCGGTGACTCTGCCGATGATTTCCGACATAGTCTCCCAATCGGCGGAACTCATGGCCGTGCGGAGCTTTGTCTGCGCGCGCGACCAGCCAGGTTTAGTGGCTGTCAGGATCTTTTGTCCCGCTGGGGTCAGATGGTAACCACGTTCGCGCTTGTCTTCGGAATCAGACGGTATAATCCAGCCGTTCTTTTCCATGAGTTTCAGATTGCGCGACATGGTGGTTTTATCGAGACCGAGGGCGCGCCCCAGCGGCGACTGGCTCGCGCCGGGGCGGGTATTTAGCGCCGTAAGCAATGCGAATTGCGGAGGTTCGATGGCTGCTCCCATCTCACGACTGTAGAGCTGCGTCACCAGCCGGGCGGCGCGGCGAAGATTCGCGCACGGGCAGTGCAGATCGGGCAGGGAATTGGCAGGTGTTTTCGGCGCTCGCGACATGGCAAGGCTCAAGTCTACTGTCCGGCCGGGGCCAACAATATTTGTAGCGGCGACAGTGGTCCCAAGGGCATGTAATCAAATGATGCGAGATTCCCTTTCACCAGCGGCAGGGCTTCCAGAATTGCCCTGGCCTCGTCAACCGTCTTGCAGTCGATGAAGAACACGACGCCTTTGCCGTCACCGCGCGCATACCACTGGCTAATCTTGCCATCGAGGTAGAGGCGCACGGTATCGCGGACTTCCGTGGGCATGACTTTTCCGATCTCATCGCGCGAGATTCCGGGTTTCACGGTCAGGGTAGCCATCACCTGAGTGACCTTCGGCGTTGTCGGTGCCTGCGCGAAAAGTGAGACAGCGGCGATGGCGGGGAGAAGAATCCGAAGAATGTGGTTTTGTTGCATATGCAACTATTATGCACCACGGCCATCGTTAGGGTGCTGTACACGCATAGCTTCCCGCGGAAAACGTCTCGCCAGCGCCCTTGTACTTTGGGTAGTTCGGGTAGCGACACATGATGCGTGTTCCGGTTACGCTGTGACTCGTACGATCCACGCGGCTCAGGGTGATGGCGTCGGGCGGGGCCGTGCCTTTCTCGACCCAGCTGATCAGGGCGCTGGCGGCGTCCCAGGATGCGGGAAATTCGTCGCCTTTGGCGCTGGTGCCAGTGAGACCGTGACCGACGTTGGGCATGACGTAGTAGCGTACCGATTTATCCACCGCCGACTGGCCGCTGTGGGCAACGACGCGTTCATAGAGACGCATCTGGGCACGTGGGTTCGAAATATAATCGGACGCGGCAGTCACCATGATGAGCTTGCCGCCTTTTTTCAGGAAAGCAGACCAGTCTTCAGAGACATCGAGCTGCACAGCCAGATCCTGAATCTGCTTTTGAAACTTCGCGAAATCCAATGTCAGCAAGTTGAAATCCTGACTGAAGCCCAGGCGGCCTCGCTGGACGGCGGCGCCGATGCCTCCGTTGAAGCCCGCAGGATTACTCGCGTCGGGCTGCGTGTTGCTTGTGAGCCAGCCGCGACCTTCCATGCCGACGCCCCAGCCGGGCCAGTCCTTACGGCCGTTGGCTACGGTGTAACCGAATTTCACGGGCGCGTAGAACGAGCCGAGCGTGGCCAGTTGCCCGTCGGAAAGGCAATCGTTTCCTGTATCCGCGCCGCCGCTGCAGCGCAGTTTTGCAAACGGATTTTTGGTGATCGTGGGGTCCACCAGCTTTTGGCAGGCGGAGTAGTTGTTGATGACTCCGTCGGCGGCTCCGTCGAGCGCGTCGCAGAGGCGCAGGATTTCGTCATGGATCGCGGAGGCCTTGGCGGGCGGCAGCCATGTACCGGGTGCGAGCTGAGTGACTCCCTTCACCGTGGGATCAATCAGCAGCGAAGAAAAATATGCAAGCGGCACGGTGGAGTAGACGCCATCGTAATCGGCGGGATAGCGGGTGACTACTTCGAGACCCTCGCGCCCACCCTGCGAGGTTCCGGCGAAGTATGAGGTCTTTGCTTTGGTCGAGTACATGGTGGTCAGGATCTGCATGGCGACGTCGTGAGTCTTCTTCAGTTGTTCATAGGAGAAGTTCATCCATGATTCCTGATTGACGATCCAGTTGTTGGCGGCTGGGTTGGGGGCGCCGCGACCGGCGGACATTGGCGGTGCTCCTGGTGCTCCAGTCGCTCCACCTGGTGCCGGACCCCTACCCGCGCCGCCGAAGCCACCGCTTTGATGGCCGGAATCGCTGCCGTAGACGGCGTACCCCTGGGAAAGCAGCGTTGGAGTTGTCGGCGCGGAGGATTGTGCACGGTTAAGCGACGTAGCCGGCACGACTCCGTTGGTTCCACCTCCACCTACGTGCCATGCGCCTTCGTTCCACATGGTGGGAACCGAGACGCGGAACATGATGGGCGGGGCTTGCGGGTCGATGGGCGAAATACTTCCCGTTAGATCGCAGTACTCCGGAACGCCAGCCCAGGGCTGATCGTCGGGGCCCGGGACGGCGCGGTTCAACGTGGCCGACGTAATCACGGCGCCTTTTGTGGGAAGCGCGATCTCAGATGCAGAGATCGCTTTATCCTGCATGGCGGCGCAAGGGGTCTTCGGAGCGATCATGCCGATGGGAACACTGAACGCCGCACCCGCAAAGAGCGCAGCAAGAAGAGCCGACTGCAAGAATTTCATGCGTTTTACCTCTCCGTCAGCATATCCTTCCAGGCAGCTTCGTCCTTGCCCGCACTGATTTTGTTGCCGCCACGGACGAGAGGAAGTTTCAGCAAGGCAGGTTCGCGCTCAATTTTGGCGAGGAGTTCGGAGTCGGCCATCTTCATGTAAGTGAGGCCGGCGTCTATCCAGGCTTTGCCGTCCTTATCAACGATTCCGGCGAGGCTGAACTTGTCGGTAAAGCGGCGGATCTCTCCGGGGGACATCGGCTTGGCCTTCAGATCGACGAAGTGGATGGCAATTCGCCGTTCTTTGAAAAATCTTTCGGCCGAACGGGTAGCTGGTGAGTTTTTGGTTCCGAAGATTTGCACGCTCGTCATTCGTTATATTTTCCGACACGAAGGAGCGCGGATCAAAGCATCTTGCCCGGAAAGAAAGCGTGCTCTCTTTCCGGGCAAGGTCCGGGATTGGCCGGGCAATCGAGTGGAGGCGATACAGCCGCCGGGCCCCCGGGAATTCGAGTTACGGGTTCGCAACGACCGGGTGCCGAGCCACTGGCGCCAGCGTTAGCGGTCTCGACATATTGAATGTCAACTCGGTCTCCGCCGGTAAGCGGACCTGTCGCCGTCCAGTAATCATTTCTCCGGCGAAGCCAGCCGCGGCACCTGAACCGGCACCAATAACAGCTCCAACCGGACCACCTGCAAGCGCGCCGATCAGCAGGCCACTGCCGGCTCCGGAACCGATCCATGCTGCATTGCGTTTCCTGTGTCCTGCGCTTGTGCGAGTGTCGGTTCGGGTAGAGACGGTCAGGTTCTTGCCGTCCACCATGACAGTGTTCAGTCTTAGGGTCAGCTGCGCGTGACCTTTAATGCGTCCAGAGGGGGCAGAGTCAACAATGTAGCCGCCCACCTGTGCTCCCCTGGGTAACACGATTGCGTCGTTCACTTTCACGGGAGAAGCCAATGTGCCTGAGAAGTGGTCTCCCGGTCTGGAAACGGCGGTACTCACCGCAGCATCGAGCCGAATCCGGAGATGCGTCCCCGCCGGCACCACGAGTTCTTCCGGAGAGGGTTTCGGGGCAGCAGCGTCAGACGGAATTGCACCGGTCGCGCCCGTGACTCCGGGAATATCCTGTCCAACAACAGGGGCTGGTATCGAAGGAGGGCTGGAACCCAGAAGTGTGAGACCGAGCAGCGAGATTCCGATGAGCGCGAGCTTCAGATTTGTAAGTCTCATAAGCTTTCCTCCGTTATTTCGACGCAGTAGCTACTTTAGGCGTGGCCAGATAGCCTTTGATGGAATCCTTCGTAACGTCGTTGACTACCACTTCATAGGGAATTCTGGCGCCAGAGCCCACATAGAACTGGACGGGTTCGTTAGCGGTGCGATCCTTCTTCTCGATGAACTTGTCGTTCGCAAAAACCACCATAGTGAAGACGCTGCGTTTGGGGTCGGATTTATTGAGGCGAATCTGCACGTCGCCGACCTTCTGCATACCGGTGCCCCTGGCGATGCTG
>CAIKAS010000205.1 GCA_903825445.1 uncultured Acidobacteriia bacterium | reverse complement strand
TCACCTTCCAGTACATTTCAACTTCTGCTATCAATCCTCCACGGGTAATGAAATAATGTTCCACAGACATGAAACCGTGGATTCTGCTCCTCCTCTCGCTTACCGGTCTTAGTGCCCAAACCTACCAACCTACGTGGGATTCCATCGATAAGCGCCCTACCCCGGCGTGGTTCAGTGACGCCAAGTTCGGTATCTTCATCCACTGGGGTGTCTATTCGGTGCCCGCCTACGCGCCAGTAATCCCCGGCAAACTCGCTTACGCCGAGTGGTATTGGAACGCTATGACCAATGGTCGCGACAACCCCAAGGCCACGGCCATCCAGACTGGTACGTGGGCGTATCACCAGAAGCAATACGGTGCAGACTTCCCTTATCAGAATCTCGCGCCTCAGTTTCGAGCCGAATTGTTCGATCCCGACCATTGGGCTGACGTATTTGAGCGATCCGGTGCAAAATACGTCGCGATTACGTCGAAACATCACGAAGGCTTCGCGCTTTGGCCAAGCAAGGAGGCGTCGGCGACCTGGGGGCGGCCATGGAATGCGGTCGAGATTGGCCCGAAACGCGACCTTTTGGGCGATTTGACCGATTCCGTGCGGAAGAAGGGCCTGCACATGGGCTTCTATTACTCGCTTTACGAGTGGTACAACCCGCTCTGGCTCTCCGACAAGCCCCGCTACATCGCGCAGCACATGACTCCGCAGTTCAAGGATGTAGTGACGCGATACAAGCCTGACATCATTTTCGCCGACGGCGAATGGGACTTGACCTCGGCCGAGTGGCACACGCCCGAACTTCTCGCCTGGCTGTTCAACGAATCTCCCGTGAAGGATACCGTGGTCATCAATGACCGCTGGGGGAAAGACACTCGTCACAAGCACGGCGGCTATTGGACCACGGAATATACGCCGGGCATGGCCGATATCAATCATCCATGGGAAGAGAGCCGTGGCATGGGCTTCAGCTACGGCTACAACCGAGCCGAACGTCTTGAGGACTATCATTCCAGCCGGGAACTGCTGATTATGCTTGTGGATCTGGTCAGCCGGGGCGGCAACCTGTTGCTCGATATCGGGCCGAATGCCGACGGCACAATTCCGGTGATTATGGAAGAACGCCTGATCCAGATGGGTAACTGGCTGAAGATCAACGGAGACGCCATCTATGGCACGAGGCCCTGGAAGACCTCGCGTCAGTGGAGCGCCGGGGAGGTTCCCAAGGTGGATTACAACCAGGAGTTTTCTACGGCTTATGACGTCACGAAGCTGGCGTCGAAGCCTGATGCGGGCAAGGCCGGCATTGAAGCCTTCTTCACTTCGAAAGGTAATAGCGTTTATGCGATTCTGCCTCGCTGGCCTGGCGGGACCTTTCAGGTGAGGGATGTTACGGGCGTTAAATCGGTGACGCTGCTTGGTTCTTCCACGCCGCTGAAGTTTACGACGGCGAACGGAGTGGTCTCGATTCAGTTGCCGGAACTATCCGAGGATCTGCGGCCCCAGCCCGCGTGGGCGCTTCGCCTCAGTCGCTAAGAATAAGGGAACAGGCAGGGGTCTACTGAAGCCCTGACGTTTCCTGCCTCAAAGATCCGTTCTGTCAGCCGTGCTCGCAACCGCTGAGCTTCCTTGGCGTAGGCGGCGCGTCCAGCAAGGTTCACATGCTGGTACGGATCAGCATAGTTGTCGTACATCATGTACTCCACGTAGCGGTCAGCGCGGGGAACGGCTTTCCAATCGGCGCCTTTCGGTGCGGCTGCGGCGTACGTGTACTGCGGCGTGCGTAGCCCGCGGCCTGTGATGAATTCGCTCATCTCGAAATACGCTTCGTTGCGCCAGCCCTCCGTCTTGCGATCGAGAAGGGGCAGGAAACTGTGTCCCTGCATCGACGCAGGCACTGGCAGACCGGCAGCAGCAAGCAACGATGGCGCGAGATCCACGTGGCTGACGATTTCAGGAACCGTGATACCGCGATTGAAACCCGGGCCTTCTAAAATCAGCGGGACGTGAATAGAGCTCTCATGCGGCGAGCGTTTGTACTCGCTATTGCGAGTCTTGAAATGACAACCGTGATCGCTGATAAACATCAGGATCGTGTTCTTATCCAGACCCGTCTCGGCAAGAGTCTTGCGAATTGTGCCCACGGTTTCATCCATCTTCGCCACGCACGCAAAATAATCGCCCAACTGGCTGGGCCACGAGCCTGGCAGGGGACGAAGATCCGGCGGAACCCACGGATTCGGATAACGGCCCGCATACTCCTTCGGCGGGACGAACGCATCGATGTCGTTTTGGTGGTGCACTTCCAGGTACGAGATGGTGAGGAAAAACGGTGACTTCGCGGCGTTGGAATGCAGGAACTTCTGCGCGAGATCCGTCATGAAATCCGTCCGATAGATGCCCGAAAAATGGATCGGTTTGCCGTCGTTATCGTAGAGATCGCCCTCGTAAGGATGGGAGGTCCGCTCGAGCACGTTAGACGATTGCCACAGATCGAGGAAGCCGCCGCGATATTCCGGTGGCATAGGGCCGAGCACCTCAGCATCCGTCCCCGCAGTGCCGCCAAGGTGCCACTTGCCGATGTGATTCGCTGTATATCCTGACTGGCGAAGTGACGACGCCAGCGTCGTCACGCCCGGAGTCAACGTAATCGCATTTTTCCAAACACCGTGACGGCTTGGATATTGGCCGGTAAGGATGCTGGCGCGAGCAGGCGCACAGACCGGCTGGCTGCAGATGGCATTGCTGAACAGCGTCCCATGTGCCGCCATGGCATCGAGGTTTGGCGTCAGGCCCATGGGGTTCAGGCCGGTGGCGCCGATGCAGTCCCAACGGAACTGATCGGAAAATATGACGACAATATTGGGGCGGTCAGGCGTTGCGGCTGCGGCGTTTTGCGCAGCGATGCCAGCGAGGGCGGCTGGTGCGGTCTTCAGCAGTTCCCGCCGGGAGGGCAGGGAAGGTCGAGTGGATGGTTGTTCGCTCATGGCGCCTCAGATCAGAGTAACTGATTTGTGAGAGCAAAGACAGTCACCGCTTCCTTATCAGCACGGTCAGCCACAATAGAGGGGATGCCCGCTGCTCAAATCGAACCGACGAATGTTCTCAAGGCCACAACTCTTTTTGGTGCGCTCACGGAAGAGGAGATCACGGCGCTTGCAGGACGCACGAAGACGCGCGCGTATTCAGCCAGCGAACTGCTGTTCTCCGAGGGCGAGCCATGCGCGGGTCTGCACATTGTGGCCTCCGGACGAGTCCGCATCTTCAAAATCTCTCCCAACGGGCGCGAACATGTTTTGGCGATCGAGGGCGCAGGCAGTTCCATCGCGGAACTTCCGGTATTCGATGGCGGAAAGTATCCGGCGTCAGCATCGGCGATGGACGCAGCGGTCCTTCTGTTTGTTTCGCGCGACGATTTTCGGTCAATCTGCATGGAGCATCCGGAGATTGCACTCAAAGTTCTGCAGGTTGTAGGCGGGCGTTTGCGGCGGCTGGTGGGCATCATCGAAGAGCTGTCGTTTACGACCGTGCGCCACCGGTTGATCTCGTGGATTTTGAGAAAAATGAAGGTGGAAGGTCGCCCATCGGATCGTGGTGTGGTTATTTCGCTTGGAGTCACGCATCAGGAACTGGCTTCGCAGATCGGCACCGTCCGCGAGTTGGTTTCGCGAAATATTGCACGCCTGCAGGCACAGCAGTTCATTGAAGTGCACGGTCAGGAACTGACTATTATTGACGCCGACGGGCTGGAAGCTGACCTGAATTCCGCTATTTAGAGATTTTTCTTCACCGCCTGTGACCTAAGTCACTGAGCGGATTTCGCGATTCCCGTAACGTGGTGTCAGAGGCAAAACAACCGATGACACCAGACGTAAACCAGACTATCCGCGAAATCGCCATCAACAATCCTGCCACTGTTCGGATTTTCGAAACACTTGGTATCGACTACTGTTGCGGCGGCAAGCGGCCGATCGCGGAAGCATGTGCGCGCGCCAATGTGCCCCTGGAGACGCTGATGACGGCGCTGGCGGAACTTGGGCCAGAATCCGTCTCTCCCGAGGAGAAGGCGTGGACGGCCGCGCCCTTCCGCGATCTGATTGGACATATTATTTCCCGCCATCACGGGTATGTTCGTCAGGAGGGGCCGAGGCTCGAAGCGCTTCTTGACAAAGTGGTAAATCGACACGGCACGGATCATCCGGAGTTGCTCTCCATCAGAGATGTTTTTCTTGCGCTAAATCAGGAGTTGACTGCCCACATGTTCAAAGAAGAACACGTGTTGTTCCCATTCCTGCAACAGATGGAGGCCGCATCCCGCTCCGGTGAGCCCATGCCCGCCGCCTGTTTTGACTCGGTTGGCACGCCCATTGCGAGGATGCTCGCGGATCATGACGACGCGGGCGAGCTGTTGGCGAAGATACGCGCACTCTCCGGCGACTTCCAGGCACCGGCGGGCGCTTGCCGGAGCTATCTTGGCCTATATCACGGACTACAGGAATTCGAGCGTGATCTACATATGCACGTTCACCTGGAAAATAATATTCTTTTCCCGCGCGCGCTGGAGATGGATCAGATGCTGCGGCAGGAGTCGGCATATGTCACCCACTAAGGTGACAGCTACGGCGCGTCCGGTTGCAGCGGCGGAAGTGATATCGGCGGAAACGCTGTCGATAGTGGCGCGTGAGGCCGGTTTGCAGCGGGTGGTCACGACGTTCATCGCCACTGGCCTGCTGTTCATGCTGCTCCCGGGCACGTTCCTCGGCGTTTGGAACCTGCTCTCCATCAGCGCGCAACATACGGTAACCAGTTTGCCGCCCGCATGGATGCAGGCCCACGGGCATGCCCAGATTTTCGGATGGCTGGGGACTTTTATCCTGGGGATCGGTTTTTATTCGCTGTCGAAAATGGGAAGCCTGCCGGCGTTCGCGGTGTCTCGCGGCTGGATCAGCTTCGCACTCTGGACTACGGGCGTCTTTCTGCGCTGGGCGGTGAATATTACCGAGTGGAACTGGCGCGTCGCGCTGCCACTATCGGCGGGGCTCGAACTTGCGGGATTTCTGGTCTTCCTCCGCACAGTCTCTGGCCATCGGGTTCCACCGGTGGAGGGCGCTCCACACGCCGTGAAAGAGCCGTGGATGGTGGTCGTGATGGCGTCGACTGCAGGTTTCCTCGTCACGCTGCTGGCGAATCTTGGGGTGACCGCAATGGCGGCAATCCGCGGGGGAAGCGGACCGGCAATTCCGATGGTTCTGGACCAGCGATTACTGATGTTGCCTGCGTGGGGATTCCTGGTGCCCACAGTATGGGGCTTCAATGCGCGATGGCTTCCCATCTTTCTTGGCCTTCCTGCGCTCCGGCGGCGTTTCATTTATGCGGCGGTAGTACTCGCATGGGTCGCTTCGGCTTTCATGCTGAGTGGGTTCCCACTGGTGGCTGCATTGCTGCTCCCTGCGGCCGCTGTCAGTGCCATCCTCGCACTGCGGGTCTGGGAGTCCGGCATTCGGCCGGCGAAGCTAAATGGTGTTCACGCAAGCTTTCCACTCTTTGTGCGGGGCGCTTACGCATGGCTGCTCATAGCTTCCGTGATGTCCATTTTGGCCGCGCTCGGCGACCGTGAGGGCGGCGTCTGGGGTGCTTCACGCCACGCTCTGACGGTAGGCTTCCTTGCGACGATGGTCTTCTCTGTCGGGCAAAAAATTCTGCCGGCATTCTGTGGTGCGCGTGTCCTTTTTAGTTCGGGAGCAATGCTTACATCACTGTTGTTACTTACAATCGGATGCGCTCTGCGTGTGATTTGCGAACCGCTGGCGTATGAGGGCTACGCGGGATGGGCGTGGAAGGTGCTCCCGTGGTCGGCCGTAATCGAGCTGACTGCCGTGACTGTGTTCGCGTTGAATCTGGGATTCACGTTCGCGCGTCCACCGGCACATTTGATGCGGGCGCAAAACGCCCCTGCTTAAGCGCGCTACAGCACTGCACTGCCGCGTACCACTCCATCCTCCGCCTGCTCCAGTTCAAACCCCAGGCCTCTGCATACTTCCACCATCTGCGGATTCGTTCCGGGAATCTCTACTGTCACGCGATCGAGCTGTTCCGTCTTCGCGATTGCGAGCAGACGACGCGAGATCTCGGAACCAAGGCCGCGGCCCTGATATTCGTCGACCGCCAATATGGTCAATTCCGCCTCATTCAGGAAGTGGGCCTTGCTGAGACGCCCTACCGCCAGAATTTCGGGTTCCTGCGTGACGGTATTCCAGAGTTCGGCGACCAAAGCAATTTCCCGATCATAGTCGCCGAAGCAGACTCGCACCAAACGGTCGTGGGCAGTGCGCTCGTCGAACGACATCGGCTCCGCGAACCGTTGAACCACCGTGCGGTCCGAAAGCTTCTCGTGAAAAGCCACGATCAGGTTCTCGTCTTCCGGTCGTATAGGACGAATGGTCACCTCCGTCCCGTCTTCAAAGCGCCATGGCTTTACGAACTGCACGGGATAGGGCCGAATGGCTGGTTTCGGCGGATCGAGCACCTCGCTGCCATGCAGCACTACGCGTGCATCGAGGGCCAGCAAACCATCGGGGGACGCCATGAGCGGATTGATGTCGATTTCTTTAATCCACCTCTGCTCCATAACAAGGTAGCTGAAGCGCACCAGAAGTCTTTGTAACTGCCCGAGGTCGACTGGCCTGCGTCCGCGCACGCCGCGCAGTGCTTTGCAGATCTTCGTACGCTCCATCAGCAAACGGGCGAGAGTGGTGTTCAAAGGGGGCAGGCCAATGGCGCGGTCCTGATAGACCTCAACGAGTTGCCCTCCGCTGCCGAACAGCAATACCGGGCCGAACTGTGAATCCACGCTGGAACCGAGGATCAGTTCATAACCCTCCGCCCGCACCATCGGCTGTACCGTCACGCCGAGAAAATGTTCCGCGCCTGCCGCTCGCGCGACGGAATCTTTGATTCGGTTGAAAGCTTTGCGGACGGCGCTTTCGTCGGCAAGGTTGAGGTGCACGCCGCCCACATCGGTCTTGTGCGTTATGGTTTCCGAATGCAGTTTGAGAACTACCGGATAGCCGATGCTTTCCGCGGAGTTCGTCGCCTGTTCCGCACTCGTCGCAATCTCAGTGCGAACGGTTGGAATGCCGTATGCGGTCAGCAAGCCTTTCGATTCCGCTTCGGTCAGTATTGTACGGCCCTTCGCACGAATGGCGTTGATAAGGTCTGTGGCGCGGACGCGGGCGGCAGCCTGATCCACGCCATTAGGATCGTCGGATTCAAAGGCCTCCGGCGTTTCGTACAGCGCCTTAAGATTAGCGCTGTAGCTCGACATGAGCTGAAATACGCGCGCGGCGGAATCGGGGTAGCCATAGGTGGGGATGCCTGCCTGGCTCAGTATGGAGACGCCCTGCGCGACACCATCCCCCCCCATCCAACTGGCGATGACGGGTTTGCCTGCGACTTTAGCGTAGTGCTGCAGTTCCTCGGCAACGGCAGTGGGATCGGACAGGCCAGTCGGTGCCAGTATGGCAAGGATGCCGTCGGTTGTGGGGTCCTTAACCGCAACTTGCATCGCCGCAGCGTAGCGTTCAGCAGTGGCGTCGCCCAGAATATCGATAGGGTTCTGGTGGCTCCAGTGAGACGGCAAAAGCCTGTTGAGCGCGTCGATTGAGGACTGGTCAAGATCCGCTAGTTGGCCGCCATCGCTCAGCAAGGCATCGGTCGCGAGAACGGCGGGGCCGCCAGCGTTCGTCACAATCGTCAGGCGGGGCCCTTTCGGTCGCGGCTGCTTATCCAGTGCTTCGGAAAGATTGAAAAGCTCGGCGATGGTATTTACGCGGATGACGCCGCAGCGACGGAATGCCGCGTCGAGAACGTCGTCCTGACCTGTCAGCGCGCCCGTATGCGAAGCGGCTGCTTTGGCGGCGGCCGCGGTCCGGCCAGGCTTGATCACGATGATGGGCTTCGACAGCGCCACTTCGCGCGCGGCGGACAGGAATGCACGGGCGTCGCCGACCGATTCCATGTAGATCACGATGCTGCGCGTCTGCGGGTCATCGCCGAGATATTGAATCAGATCTCCCCAGCCGACATCCAGCATCGAGCCGACGGAAACGAAGGCGCTGAAACCTACGTTTTCCTTCTGGCTCCAATCGAGAATCGCAGTGCAAAGCGCGCCACTCTGGCTGATGAAACCGAGATGCCCGGGGCGCGCCATGGAGCGGGCAAAAGTGGCGTTCAATCCATGGTGGGGACTCATCAGGCCGAGGCAGTTCGGTCCGATAATGCGCATCTTGCCGCGACGCGCGGTCTCCAGAATTTCGCGTTCCAGCGCTGCCCCTTCTTCTCCAACCTCCCTGAAACCGGCGGAAATGATGATGGTGTTTTCTATTCCAGCTGCAACGCATTCGCGGATGACCCCCGAAACCGTGCGGGCCGGTGTGGCAACTACCGCAAGATCCACCTTGGCTGGAATGGCGCCGATATTCGGGTAGCACGGGAGGCCGAGGACGGTGGCCCGCTTCGGATTTACGGCGTAAATAGCTCCTCCGAAATCTGTTTCCTGAAGATTGGAAACTATGGATCGGCCCACTCCCTTCTGGTCTTCAGTGGCGCCTATCACGGCCACACTACGTGGTCGGAAGAAACCCTCCAAAGGCGCGTGCCGCGACCCGGAGTGCAATCGCTCAACTACTGGATTTTCAGTCATTGTTCAGATGCTCAGTACGGGTTCAGATGCTCAGTACGGGACATGGCGACTCCCGGATAATCGGATACAGCCGCGACCACAAGCGGCTGAAAGTGCCTTGCTCCAGCCCTCTGCCCGTGACGATCAGGTCGGCATTCCTGCGGATTGCCTCCTGCTGGATGCCTTCGGCAATTGTAGCGTCAATGACTGCGTGCGGTGCATCGATTCCCAGGTTTCCCTTCATCTCCCGGATGCGGGCGTCCGCTTCTTCACGTACTTCTTTTTCGCCGGGACTGAAATCGAAATTTGCCGGAGAGCGGGACATGTCCAGCACATGCACGATGGAAAGCCGCGAATGATATGAATCTGCCATAGCTGCGGCCGCTGTGAGCACAGCTTCCGCCTCCTCGCTTTCGTCGAGTGCGCAAAGGATCGTTTTGTAGTGTGTGTCCGATGCACGGCCTGCGGCGGAACCGGCGGAAGTCCAGACAGCGGCGCTGACGTCATGCAAAACCTTGGCAGTGACGGAGCCGACCAACAATCGGCGCACCGGGCCGTAGCCATGGGTGCCGATAACAACCAGGTCCGTACCCTGGTGCTGAACATATTTATGGATGACACTGCCAGCTTCTCCTGATTGCGTTACTATCTCCGGCTTGCAACCTGGGAACATCTCAGCGGCGAATGCGTGTAACCGCTTCTTCTCAAATGTCCGAACCTGTTCGGGCAGCAGCGGGTCAACCGGGAAGTCTCCGTAACCGGAAGAGATAAACGGACTCGCGTGTAACAGGGTGAGTTCAGCGGAGAAATGTTTCAGTAGTTCCTTGACG
>CAIKAS010000204.1 GCA_903825445.1 uncultured Acidobacteriia bacterium | reverse complement strand
TGACACAGGAGCAGTATCTCAAGCCGTATCCCGCGTTGGCCGCCTTTCTCGCTGCCCATCCAGAGATCACGCAGAACCCCGCTTACTATCTCGACGGTCTCGGCGGAAACCCGTGGGATCGACCGCAAGGCAGGGAAGAGACCGTGCTGCGTATGTGGGACGACTTTGAGAAGGCGATCTTTATCATGGCAGGTTTCGGTATCGCCATCGGACTTCTCACGTGGTTGATCCGTACCGCCCTCGATTTCCGAAAGTGGAGCCGGTTGTCGAAGGTACAGGCAGAAGTCCACACCAAAATGCTGGATCGGTTTAGCAGCAACGACGAGATTATGGCGTACATTGCGACTCCCGCCGGCTCGAAGTTTCTGCAGTCGGCACCTATCTCTCTGGATACCGGGTCTGCGTCGCGGAGCATGGGTGCGCCGCTTAGCAGAATCATGTTGTCTTTGCAGGCTGGCCTGGTGCTGGCGGCGGCGGGAGTGGGTCTGATGGTCGCCAGTTCGCGGGTTGGCGAGGACATGTATCTCCCGCTTGAAGTGTTGGGAATCCTGGCGCTGGCGCTGGGGGCCGGGTTCGCGATATCCGCGGGAGTGTCATACAAGCTCTCGCAGAAGATGGGCCTGCTGGATCCGATCGCGCAGAAAAAGGCCACGGAGCCTTTCGGAGAAAATCAATGAAGGTAGAATATTATCGTGTTCCGTGAACTGACCTACAGCGATGTCAACCGCGCGCGGGCGATTGCCGACGTCGAGGCCACGTTCGTGATGGACGAAGAAGCGTTCCGTGGCTTCTACGACCGGAATGCGCGGGGCGTTTGGGCTTACCTTTCACGAGTCACCGGCGATCGGCAGTTGGCCGACGATCTGTTGCAGGAAGCGTTCTATCGTTTTCTGCGGGCAGCATCCACAGGCGACAAGTTTGAGAGCGAGGCGCACCGGCGCAATTCGCTTTATCAGATTGCGACGAACCTGGCCAAGGACGCGCGCAGGAGAAGTTTCACAAGGCCTGCCGGCATATTGACGGGCGACGATGTGGAGCGACTGGCCGATAGCAGCCGCGGAGCGGGGAATCATGGTTCCGATATCGACCGGCGCACCGATGTGGCACGCGCGATGGAGCAACTGCGGCCGAAGGACCGCGCGATGTTATGGCTGGCTTACGCGGAAGGCGCTTCGCACGATGAAATTGCGGGCGTAATCGGAGTTCGCCCGTCGAGCATGAAGCTGCTGCTGTTTCGGGCGCGCCGACGGATGGCGCAGTTGCTTGGTGCGGGGGGCGGAAAATGAAGCAGATCGAATGCTCGTTTGAAGCCGAGGTGCTGGCGGCGGTCCTTCAATCGCGTTGGCCGGAGCGTGTGGATGCGGAGTTGCGGGAACACGTGAAGGGCTGCGCAGTTTGCGGCGATGTGGCGGCAGTGGCGGGCGCCATTGAGTCTGCGCGTGAGGAAACCGTGGCATATGCTCCGACGTCGCTGCCGAATTCAGGGCAGGTGTGGTGGAAGGCGCAGATGCGGGCGCGGCGAGAGGCCGTGGAGGCTGCGGGTCGGCCGATTACGGCTGTGCAGATTGCCGCATTCGCGTGCGCGATGGCCCTGATGGGGGCGTGCATCGGTGCGACGTCCAGCTGGTTCCAGGCGGGGCTGAAGTGGGTATCTGGCGAAGTGGCGGCGTTCGATCCAAAGGCGCTGTTGCCCTATGCCACGGGCATGATTGCGGCGCATGGGCTGCTGGTGGCGTGCATGGTGGCGATGGTGTTTGTGGTGCCCGTGGCGGTGTACCTGGCAATAGGGAAGGACTAGCGGGCCGGACCGGCCATGAACGTTTTCGGGGTTTGGTTCGTCTTCCTTTCGAGGGAGGTTCGCGCATGCGCACGATTGCCGTTCTATTCCTGATTACCTTCTCTTCAGTCCGGGGACAGACAATCTCTTTCGAGGCAGCCTCGATTAAGCCCAACCACAGTGGCAGCGGCAGTTCCGGGGACAATACACAGGGCGGGAGAGTGACCATCACCAACGAAAGCCTGAAAGAGTTAATTCAGACGGCGTTCGACGTCAAAGATTTCCAGATCGAAGGGGCCCCCGGCTGGGTTGGCACGGAGAGATATGACATTGTTGCGACCACTGGAAAGCCGGGCGGAATTACGGACGGAGACTTCCGTCTGCTGATGCAGTCTTTACTGGCGAACAGGTTCGCGTTTCGGTTTCATCGTGAGACAAAGCAACTGACGGTCTATTCCCTTGCTCTAGCGAAAGGCGGACCGAAGATGACGGAACACACGGGTGCCGCCGGCAGTTCCTCCAATACATCCGGCGGTGCGGCTACGCGGACTATGAAAGTGACGGGGATGACAATGCCGATGCTGGCGAAGCGACTGGAGCGGCAGGTGGGTCGGACGGTAAACGATATGACTGGCCTGGCGGGAGCCTATGATTTCACCCTGGAGTGGTCGCCGGAGCAGACGTCGGATTCGACGTTGCCTTCGATCTTTACCGCGTTGCAGGAGCAGGTCGGGCTGAAACTCGATTCGGCAAAGGGACCTGTGGAGATTATTGTTATCGACAGTGTGGAGAGAGCGTCGGAGAATTGATCGATCTCCGGGGGGAGAGCCGCCATATGCCTGGTCCAGAGTGTCACGCAGAGTACGCAGAGGCGGCACGGAGGCCGCAGGGAATTGCCATAATTCTGTTATTTGCTTTTGTGAACACCGCGCTTGCGCAGACGCCGGTTTTTGAAGTGGCCTCGATCAAGCCGAATTTGAGCGACAGTGAGAGTCGGCGCACCGGTACCGATCCAGGAGGGAGATTCACTGCTACCAACGTAAGCCTGAAGCAGCTGATTTGCTATGCATTTGACGCCCGCGACTTTCAGGTTACCGGTGGGCCCGGCTGGATGGATACCGAGAAATTCGATCTCGCGGCCCGGGCAGCCGCTTCGAAAGAGCTGAGCCGGGATGAGGTAAAACCTTACGTACAGGCCTTGCTGACGGACAGGTTTCGTCTGAAGATTCATCGTGCTTTGAAAGAGGGTACCGTATATTCTCTGCTGGTGAGTAAGAACGGCGCGAAACTGAAGGCGCATCCTGGCGAGGGCCGTGCAGGCATCAGCAGTTCGACGGGGGATGGCAAGGCGAATATCACCGGGACGAAGGTGACTATTGCGAGGCTGGCCGAGTATCTGGGTGGGCTGGCCGGACGTCCGGTGCTGGACCATACGGGGCTGCCCGGGGAATACGATTTCAGGCTCGAATGGTCAGAGAATCAGGATGCCATGGCAACGTCGTTGTTCTCCGCGTTGCAGGAGCAACTTGGGCTGAAGCTGGAATCGGTGAAAGGGTCAATCGACATGATCGTAGTGGACAGCGCCGAGCGGCCTTCAGCAAATTGAAACTCCGATATTCTTGAAATCTTGTGTAATGTGAACGCCTCTTTGCCGTCTGCGTAATTAGCAGAGAGAGGAGAGTCGATTGCGAAACCCACTGTTATTGGCGGTTCTGGCCATATCCGCCATGGCACAGGCGGCGTCGTTCGATGCCGTGTCTATCAAGCCAAATGTTTCAGCCGGAGGGATCAGCAGCATTCGCCCAACGGCCGGTCGAGTGACGATGGAGAATGTTTCGCTGAAAAAAGTAATGCTGAATGCGTGGGCAATTCCCGATGATCGCGAGTATGCCATTGTCGGTCCGGACTGGCTGACGACAGAGCATTTCGATATTACGGCGACGTTTCCCGCAGACGCGCAGGTGACACAAATGCGGGAAATGCTGCAGGGGATGCTGGCCGATCGTTTCGGCCTGGCGCTGCACAAAGAGACACGGCAGTTGCCGATGTATTCGCTGGTAGTAGCAAAGGGCGGCCCGAAGATCCGGGCGGTGGAAGCGGGCGAATCACGTACGTCGGGCCGGGCGGGGCACTTTGAAGCGACGAAGATTTCGATGCAGAAGGTGGCAGATCTGGTGGCGAAGCAGGCAGGCCTTCCAGTGTCCAATGATACAGGCCTCGCCGGAGTTTTCGACTTCACGCTGGAATGGTCGCCTGAAGCTGATCTGAAAGTGGGGGCTGCAGACCCGGCCGCGGCGTCAGGGTCGAGCGGCGTTTCGATCTTCACTGCGTTGCAGGAACAACTGGGGCTGCGCCTCGAGAGCAAGAAGGGGTCAGTTGAGGTTCTGGTGGTGGATCGAATGCAGAGAATGCCGACGGCTAACTAAGACGATGATTCGACACTTCTCCGTTTCGTTTCTTGCGCTGTTGTTAGTGGTTTCCAACGGCGCGGCCCAGATGCAGCCCGCAATGGCACCGCGACCAATGTTTCCGTGCGAACTCTGATAGAGAAGGCCTTTCATGCGAAGGAGTTTCAGATTTCAAGTTGGCTTAGTTCGGAGAGATACGATATTGTTGCCAAAACCAGCAACGCGGATATCAGCGATGACGAGTTGTGGCTGCTGCTACGCCCCGTGCTCGCGGAGAGATTCAAACTCAGATACCACCGACAGACGAAGGATCTGCCGGTGTATGCGCTGGTGGTGGCGAAGGGCGGCATGAAACTAAAGGCGGCATCAGCAGGGGAGACGCCATCGCAGCGCGGTTCGAGCGGAGACGGCAAGGCGAGCATCGATGCCAGAAGGACTGGCATAGCGAAGCTGGCGGATATGCTGGGCAATCATATGGACCGGACCGTCGTCGATCGCGCACGGTTGCGGGGCGAGTACGACTTCCATCTGGATTGGGCCCAGGAGCATCCCGGTGAACAGAGCACCCCTTCTGTTCCCGGACAGATCGAGGAGGGCCTGGGCTTCTCGTCCGGGCCTACGATCTTTACCGCGTTGCAGGAGCAACTGGGACTGAAGCTGGAATCGGCGCGAGGGCCGGTGGAGATTATCGTGATTGACGGCGCAGAGAGGGCATCGGCAAATTAGCAGTTCGTGGTCAAACGAACCAGTGAGGAGTGATCGATGAAACGTAAACTGTCGGCGGGACTGATGTTGTTATTGCCTGCAATCGCAGTGGGGCAACAGGCGCCTGCGCCAAATAAGACACCGACCTTCGAGGTGGCTGATATTAAGCCGAGCGACCCGTCGGTGGTCAAAGAGGGCAAGGGAAGAATGCTTCCCGGCGGAAGAATCGAGGTTCCCGGTTATACGCTGCGCTCACTCATCCTGTTTACGTATGGTGTAACGGATGACATGATCTCGGGCGGTGCGAAATGGGTGAATGAAGACCGCTTTGACATCATCGCGAAGGCGCCAGCCGGTGCCCCTGATAATGCATTGCGCTCGATGATGAAATCGCTGCTTGCAGATCGGTTCAAGCTGGTGATGCATCAGGAAGACAAGCTGATGCCTGCTTACGCTCTGACTCTGGCAAAAAACGGACCGGCCCTTCAATCAGGCTCCGGAGACGGAGCGTCTCTTTGCCACTGGACTGAGCTTGAAGGAGGTTTGCGCAGACGCGAGTGCTCGCACATTACGATGTCTGAGTTCGCCAAAGAACTGCCGGCGACTGGCGGTATCGGAATCGTTCTTCCAGTCTCGGATCAGACGGGACTAACGGGAACCTACGACTTTCAGTTTGAGGTGGGAAGTATTCGGCGGAAACTCGGCGGAGAGTCGCCTGGCGGTGCCGATTTCGCTCCCGATCCGCTGGATACCGATGGCCCGAATATCTTCGCGGCGCTACAGAAAATCGGACTGCATCTGGAGAGTAAAAAGATTCCCATGCCTGCGATGGTGATCGATTCGGCGGCGAAGCCGACGACGAATTAGCGAAGTCCGGCCAGCAATAAAAAAGGGCGTCGAAGATCGTTCTTCGACGCCCTTTTTTATTGCTGTTGTAAATCGAACCTAGACGACGTCGATACCCATCGAACGCGCCGTACCTTTGACCGAGCGCATCGCCGCTTCCACGTCGAAGCAGTTCAGATCCGGCATCTTGATTTTTGCGATTTCCTCAACCTGCTTCAGGGTGATCTTGCCGACCTTGGCCTTATGCGGCTCGGCTGAACCCTTGGCGACGCCAACGGCGCGCTTGATAAGGACGGGCACCGGAGGTGTTTTCGTGATGAATGTAAACGAACGGTCGGAGAAGATCGTGATCACCACCGGGATGATGAGACCTTCCTGATCCTTCGCCGAAGTTTTTGCGTTGAATGCCTTGCAGAACTCCATGATGTTAACGCCCTGGGGACCCAGCGCCGTGCCGACGGGAGGAGCCG
>CAIKAS010000203.1 GCA_903825445.1 uncultured Acidobacteriia bacterium | reverse complement strand
TGGTATTCCCCATGGTGCCGCTGGGGACGAACAGCGCAGCTTCCTTTCCCGCGATCTCAGCCGCACGCGCCTCCAGACGATTCACGGTAGGGTCTTCGCCATAAACGTCGTCTCCGACTTCCGCGTCGAACATCGCCTGACGCATTGCCAGAGTGGGTTTCGTTACGGTATCGCTGCGCAGGTCGATCATGCTGCAAGAAACTCCTGAAATATTTCGTTGGAAACCATGATGCCGCGATTGGTCAGCCGGAGTCGTCCGTCGGTGGATTCGATCATGCCGGTTGCGATGTGATGCTCGAATGCAGTACCGAATCGGAGCCAGTCGGCATCGTTCGGCTGGACGCCTTCTGTGAGGCGAAGGCCGACGAAGAACTTCTCCTCCATGGGGTCTGGGCGCGTCGAATCGACGCGCACCGCCTCGCCCTTTTCCGCCCTTTCGACATACTCGAGGGCGGTCTCTACGTTCTGCCAGCGAGTGACGCCGTCGAATGAATGGGCATCGGAACCAAATCCGAGATAGGGTTCTCGATGCCAGTACTTAAGATTGTGCAGAGACTCGGAACCGGGGTGCGCGAAGTTGGAAATCTCGTATCGGCGGAGGCCACGGTGTGCGAGAAAATCTACGGCTGTCTCATAGAAAGCGGCAATCTGGTCGTCTGTCGGTACATCGAAAGCGCCGTAACGCTTGCCGCCGAGAAGGATCTCGGAACCCAGCCGGCTATCATCGTCGACCTCCAGCATATAGACGGAAGCATGCGGCACTTCAAGGGCGGCGAGCGCCTCAAGCGAAACCCGCCAGGACTCAGAGTTCTGACCGGGCAGCCCGGCAATCAGGTCGATGCTGATGTTGTGAATGCTGTGTGCGCGCAGGAGGGCAACGTCGCTTTGGACTGTGGAAGCGTCGTGTTTACGACCCGTCCGCGCCAGTTCGCCCCGGACAAACGACTGCACTCCGAGGCTGACCCGATCAATGCCGTTTTCACGCCACGCGCGAATGCGCTCCGCTGTCAGAGTGCCGGGTGCCGCTTCGACGGTTGCCTCTTTCCATGAAACCTTTAGACCTCCGAGGAGCCGATGAATCGCGGGAGGGTCGATTCCGCTCGGCGTACCGCCGCCAAGATAGAGGGTATCTGGCGCGTCAAGAGAAGCATGCGCGATTTCCGCGACGATAGTTGCAAGGTATCTGTCCTCCATTCCCCGAGGCTGAACGCCAGACGCAAAGTTGCAATACGTGCATTTCTGCGCGCAAAACGGCCAAGAGATGTAGATCCCTGCCACGTTTGCATTATCTCGTGAAGGGGTTGCCTGGCCGCAGGCAATACGCAGTCCGTATCATGGATCGCGGTTTAATAACAGAATGCTGTTCTTTTTGCGGAAGTTCATTGAGGCGCTGTTGCTGCCTCTGGGATTTTCCGGACTTCTGATCATCGTGGGCGTCATGCTGAGAAGGCGTTGGATTGCAGTTTCCGGTGTGTTATTCCTCTTTACCGTTTCCACGTTGTTTATGGGAGGTACGATGATGAAGCCGCTCGAGCATGCCTACCCGGCAACCACGGTGGCGGCGGCACCTCAAGCGGACGCCATCGTAGTCTTAAGCGGGGGCATTGTGAGGGGAGTGAACGCTCCGGGCGTGCAGTGGGGCGACACCGCGAACCGCTATTTTGCGGGGTTCGACCTGGCAAAAGCAGGGAAAGCAAAGCTCGTGGTGTTTACCGGAGCGAGTACCAACGATCTCACCGGGCCGAGCCAGGGAGCAGTGATGAAACAGACTGCTGTCGCCGATGGCATTGAGGCTGGCCGGATCATTGTTACTGGAAAAGTTCTCACTACAGACGACGAAGCCCGTTCTGTGGCCCAGATCCCGAACGTGCATTCAGTCCTGCTGGTGACGAGCGGCTTTCATATGCCGCGCGCGGTCCTGCTGTTCCGTGCACAAGGTCTGGAGGTCTCGCCCTTTCCGACAGACCAGCGTTCATTCGGCGATGGCCCCGTTGGTTTACTCCAATTCATCCCGGATCCGAAGGGTCTGGAGCACACCGAAGCGGCGATGCGCGAGTATTACGGTCTGGCAGCTTATCACCTGCTGTACCTGTTTCGCCCGCTGGGAAGGCTACGGTAGTTTCTTCACGAATACAGCTGAAGTCTTGTTTCTGGAATAGCCCTCGCGCAGGTAAAAACGGTGGGCATCCTCGCGGGTGACGCGGGAACGTACGAGCATGTCGCGCATTCCCCGGCTTGCGGCCCATTCTTCCGCCCGCGCCACGAGCAGGCGTCCAACTCCGCGGCTGCGAACCTCCTCCGAAACGATCAGACCTGCGATTTCCGCGCGCGGTCCGGACACCAGTTGCTGCGTGGCAACCACGTCAATCCAGCCCACGACCTGTTCGGAGACGCAGGCCACGAACACGGCTTCATCGCCGCGAATTTCCGGCGAAATGATGCTCTGCTCCATTGCCTCAGCACTCATGGGATAGCCGAGTTCTCCACTCAAAAGTGCGGCGGCAGCTGCGTCGCCGGGCACGATTTCGCGAATCGATAGAGCGGAGAGATGCATCAATATCGACAGCATAGCGCGGCGGATCGGGGAAGATAAAACATATGGGTGATCGCGAAGTCATTACATTGGGCGGGGGCTGCTTCTGGTGCCTGGAGGCGGTTTACCGGGAGACTGAAGGTGCGGAGTCTGCCGTGTCGGGGTACATGGGCGGCGTTTCGGCAAATCCAACTTACAAGCAGGTATGCTCCGGGACCAGCGGTCATGTCGAGGTTGTGCAGATCACATTCGATCCAGCCGCGATCTCCTGCCGGGACGTGCTGGAGATCTTCTTCGTGATTCACGATCCGACAACTCTCAACAGCCAGGGGAACGACCACGGCACGCAGTACAGGTCGGTGATTTTTTACCATTCCCCTGAGCAGAAGGCTTTGGCAGAAGCCGTCATTGGTGAATTGGTTGCAGCGAATGCCTACGGCCGCCCGGTCGTGACGGCGGTCGAGCCTGCTACCGTGTTTTATTCGGCGGAGGACTATCATCAGGACTACTTCGCCAACAACCCTTATCAGCCATACTGCGCCTATGTGGTCGCCCCTAAAGTCCAGAAATTCAGGGCAAAGTTTGCCGCACGTCGCAAGTCGGCGGGTGCGTAGACTGGCCACTCGCGTGGCTCCAGACTTCTGAGACCATGAGTCCGGCCCGTGCCGCTTGGCGCTCAATGCAGACCATGCCGTTTTCGCGCATGACGCGTTCGATGGGGGGCAGTTTTGTGGCCCGTAGCGCCGTCGCTACATTGAAGAACCGGTACATCGTGGAAATCCAGAGCTGAGCGTGTAATCGCCGCCAACCGCTTGAAGGTATTGCGAACTCAGAATTGAGCCAGAGTCCCTCGGGTCTCAGGGCACTCGCGAGTCGCGGAACCAAGTCACGTAACTCTTCTGTGGTGAAGCAGTCGAGAAAGAAGTTCGTGATAATTGCATCATAGTGTCCGGTCGCCCAGGAGGCAGTCCCGGCGTCGCCGCGACGGAATGCAACCCGATCGGAATAATCACCCGTTCGTTGCTTCGCCAGCGCGATCATTTCCGGGCTGATTTCCATTACGTCGACACGGGCCAACGGAGCGAGTTGTAGCAGTCGAGCAAGCGTGCGGCCGTCACCCTCGCCCAAGACAAGGATGCGGTGTGCGCTAGCCAGGCGGGGA
The DNA here is from genome assembly GCA_903825445.1 of uncultured Acidobacteriia bacterium. GTDB lineage: Bacteria > Acidobacteriota > Terriglobia > Bryobacterales > Bryobacteraceae > BOG-234. The sequence continues at coordinate 6,517 of CAIKAS010000203.1, read as the reverse complement.
AGAAACGCGAATCTGCGGCGCTCCAGTGCCTTGCCGAATGCCAGGTATTCGATCCACCGGTACCAGCGCGCGAGCCATCCGATCGTCATGTCTTAACGGCTCATCGGAACAAAAGCGGCGTGAGCAGCAGGGCGTCGGCCAGAACGCACCGCGCATCGCCGGATATTCGGCGTCCCCACAGGGCCAGAGCGCTCAGCCCGGCGGCACTGGCGGCTATCGCGATGAACCATGGTGAGCGCTGGGCCAGAACGAGGGCTATCGCCGGAAAAAGCAACCACAGCCAACGACGGCTGTTCATGTTCTCCGCCTCTCTGCTCCAGCGTTCGATCGCCACCAAATTGACCAGGCAGAGGGCGCAGAACGCCGCAGCGGGTAAGGCGAACGCGCCGATTTGACGCCCTGCACTGGTCCACGCGATCAGGAATATGCCAGCCGTGAAAATCAGAGCGGCCAGCGGCTTCTTCCAGGCGTTGGCACTCCATCCGGTGAACGGAAACGCGCACAAATAGAGAACAACTCCCCCGCTCAGGATCAGGCCGTTGTCGAGTACGGCGGGCCGGAGCCACAGGATGGTGAGCGCCACGTCAACGCACACCACAATCGCGAATAAAGACTGCGCGAAGGTGCGATGCTCCCGGTAAAACTGGTGCCGGATTGTTTCGCTCGCGGAGGCAGGGTGACGGATATCAAGCAATCTGTCTGCCAGGTAAATACCCCACACCGTAAGACCGAGCACGGCGCGGCCGGTGGGCAGCAGCGTAGTCGGGTAACAGCGCGTCAGGAAATCCTGCCAAACCAGAGCGATGATAGGCGCATCCAGGCTCAGCAGGTTGAACCAGAGCCAGGCGGGTGGACGAACGCGTGTCTCCATCTATTACTACGTTACGAAATGACGGCGCGCCGGGAATCTATTCGACCTCAAGCTTGATGGTGTCGTACATGATGCCGCCATTTCCGCCGACTGCGGTCATGTCGAAGCGGATCACGTTCGGGCCTTGTTTCAATAACCCAGCCGGGAAGCTAATGTCTTCCAGTTGGTAGCGGGCGCTGCGGACTGCGGCGCGGTAGGTTGCGGCGTCATTGGCGTACGAGAGCGACTTGACCTCGGTACCGTTAACGGAGATCGTCACTTTCGGGTTTTGGCTGACGCCGGCGATCGCGACAGTCAGGTGTGCCGTGCCGGTATATGCCTCGTTCGTGGTGAATGCAACGTCCCAGTTGCCAGGCTTTCCCTGCGCGAAATACCAGTCGTTGCGTTCGTGGCTTTTCCCGATCGTATACGTCAGGTCGGCCGGGACCATGCCTATCCACTTGATATTGCGCAGTTCATCGCCAAATTTGAACTCGGCTGACATGCGGTCCGCCTCGCCGATTTGCCAGAGTAAGTGCGAGTACTTCGGCTGAGTCCATGTGACAGCGCCGAGATCGAGAGCTTTGCCTTTGACGTCGATGTCATCCTTTTCCAGTTGGGCGGTGACCGAGCCCTGTCTGGCGTAGGCGTACAAAGCATAGCTGCCCGGCCGGACATTGGGGAGTGTGAACCTGCCGGATGCGTCGGCCTTGGCGTAGAAGATGAAATCGCCACCCTGCTTGTAGATTTCCTGGCCGGGCTTGGCGAGGACGACCATTGCCTTTGCTGCCGTCCCGCGCCCTTCGAGTTTGAGTTGGCCAGTGACGGTGGTTCGGGGGAGAGGGTAGAGTGGCTCGTTCATCCACTGATAGGGCCATTTCGATTGCTCCGCCAGCGCCTTCTTTTTAGCGTCGGCGATCATCTGCTCGTTGTCGCCCGTATTGATGTAGGTGAACCAGGGGCCGAAGAGTTTTTCGCCGTTGGCAAAGTTGTCGCTGCCGCCGCCGCCGTAGTGCGCGCCCTGGAAATAGTTCAGGATGAGCGCATCCTGATGGACCATCAAATCCTGACGCAGCGGGCCGCCCGCGTAGTATTCGGTGCTGACAGGCATCAACCAGACACCGAAACCGTGTCCGTAATGGCCCCACATCGGGTTTTCGGCGATGTAACCGGAGTAGTCGTATTTTTGATAGATCGTGCCGTCGGGCAGCTTCCAGGTTTCATCCTGCACGGACGGATACTGAACGAGCTCGCCATAAGTCGGCTGGTGACCGGTACGTTCGGAGACGTAGGCCCAATCGAAAATGTTGCGGTCCAGGCGGTACATGCTTCGCATCTCGCCGCCCAGCCTGCGGTTCTTCGGATTCCTGCAGATGACGTAACCGTAGAGGCCGGATTCGCCTTTCATCAGCAGGATATGGTGTTCCAGATAGAAGGCGCTGGTTGTGCCGCTATCGACGATGGCAATGTGCGCAACGTCCGGAGTGGCCTGAACGATTCGAATGTTGTCTGCGACCAGATGACCACCGCCAGCGTTGTAATCGATATACCACGTTCGGCGGGCGTCGACGTCGCGGGGAATGATGCCATTGAGATTGTGGGCGAGTTCCTTTCCGTTCTTGACGAGAGATGTGGCGCTGCCATCGGGGCCAAAGGTGATGGAGATCTGGCCATTGCGCAGCGTCAGCTCAGTGACGTCGGCAGGCTTGTAATCGCCAGCTGAGCCAGGTTTGTTGTTGAGGATGAGTTCGACCTCGCCTGGTGCGGCGAAGAGAGGGATAGCAACGAGCGCCGTGATTGCGATGAGCTTGCGCATGGGAGTTATTGTACTGAGTTTATTAGCTGCGGATGCACACAGATGCACACGAATACGAGAAAAAGCATTCTAACGTCTTCGCTCTGCGAACTCTTCGGGGTGCCAGTACTCGCGCAGCGCGATGGATTCAGGGGAAACGCCGTAGATTTTCTCCGGGATGCAGTCCGGCGGGCGATGGTAGGGGATGTTGGCGAACAGATCGGGACTGCCGGAGCCGGTTGCGCCGTACTTTTCCCAGGGCATTTTGGTGCTGAGCAGGTAAATCGAGGCCCCCAGGTTGCGTTCGCGCCCGGCGGCGGTGTTGATTTCTTCACCCGAAAAAACGAACCCATTTGGGCTGGGCTGGCCGGTGGATTGATAACGCAAGTCCTTTAGATCCTCGAGCCTGGCATTGGCCTGGTTGGCGTCGATTTGTTTTTGCGAGGTACAGGGCATCATAATTCGTTCCGGTTTCCGTAGCGGTTCTACGGTTATGGAATAGCATGCGGGGCGGTGGGAGGCTGGAGATCGGGACGGGGGTTTCCGGCGTAATTGGTTTGACGTCAACCGGAAAATATTCTTTCGAAACATGTGACTACCAGAATCTTGCGGGACTAGAACTCAAATACGCCGCAGTCGGGTTGGCGGGCAGGGCGCGGAGCGCGCCGATCACCACCTCCGCATTCATTTCCGCGCCTTCCTTACTCGTGTGGACCCGTTTGTCGGCGAACAATGCAGTGACTGCGGTTTCGCCGAGGGCATCGTAGCGCCGGGCGATAAGTTCGTTCAGATCCAGCAGTGGCACAGATTCGGATTTCGCGACTGCTCTGGCCCAATCGGCATGGCTATCGGACTGGCGCGCGATCTTGCCGTTCTCCCAGGTGTTTCGCGGAATCAGGGTGCCGATCACCGGCGTGGCTCCTTTGGCCCGGGCGTCCGCGACGTATTTGCGCATGTACCAGCCCCAGGTGTGGATGGTTTCTTTGCCGCCCGCGGTGTTGGCGCGATCTTCCGTCTCTTCGCCAATACCGTGCAATGGAGCGGTGGGGCCGTTATCGTTGTGCCCGAACTGCATGATCACGATGTCGCCGGGCTTGAGCAGGCCAAGGACGCCATCCCAATATCCCTGCGCCATGAAAGTACGCGCTCCGGTGCCACCGACGGCCCGATTCACGACGTTGATCTTCGCGGGATCGAAGTAGGCTGTCAAAGGATCGCCCCAGCCCCATTGCCCTAAGCCGTCGATGCCGTCGCCGCGGCCGTTGCGAACCGTGGAGTCGCCAATGAGGAAGAGCGAAGGCAGCGCGGGGTCGGCTGGATCCGGCAGGTTGAGCCAGTGCATGAATTCGTCGTGCGCGGATTGGGGTGGAAGCTTGAGGCGCGGAAGCACGACTATGTTCGGGGGCGCGATTTCAATCGCCCGGCCTTCGGCGGAGAACGTCCGGATGATAGCGTTCTCGCGAACGGCCTTGAGGCCGGCGATCACGTATCGCGCATTGAGTTCGGCGCCTGCATCGTTCGTGTGAGTGTGGTCCTTCGGATACAGCGGTGCGACAGCGGCCTCGCCCATTTGTTCGAAACGATCGGCGACGAGATTTGTGAGATCGACGAAGGCTGCGTTTTCGGCTTTTCCGAGTTCGCGGGTCCATTCGCCGTATTGACCAGAACCGCGCTCGACGCGTCCATTTGTCCAGATGTTGCGAACAGTGAGGGAGAAGAGGATCGGGGTGGCGCCTTTTGCCCGGGTTTCCGATATCATCTTGCGCATGTACCAGCCGAACGTGTGGACAGTCTCATGTTGTTTGGTGACGCGATTGTCGATTTCTTCAGTCTCGTCGCCGAGTCCTGGAAGCGAGCCGCGCGCGATCTTTTCTCCGTTCATTTCAGCGCCGTCGTTGTGCCCGAACTGGATGAGGACGTAGTCGCCTGGTTTGACGTCGGTGACGAGTTTGTCCCACAGGCCTTCGGTGACAAAGGTGCGGCTGCTGCGGCCGCCGCGGGCTTCATTTATGACGTTGATTTTGGCAGGGTCGAAGAATCTGGGGAAGGGCCGGCCCCAACCGATGGCGTCAGGCGTGCCGTCGGCGGCGGTAGAGTCGCCGGCGATGAAGATGGTCGGCAAAGCGGGATTTAGCGCGGCGAACGCGGGGGTACGGGCGAGGAGGGCGAGCGGCAGGAGGGCGAGAACTTCGAGGCGACGTTTCATGGTGGGGTTGGCCTGAGGTTGATCGTATAACAAAACGCTGGCTCAGACTACCCGGGCGTTGCCAGATCGAGTTCGGCGATAGACTGCTGCAACGGGTTTGCATGGCACTGCGGGGAAAGTTTCGAGGATACCGCATGCGGTATCATTCTGTCGTGTTGTCCGCAGACAAAACGCCTCAACGGATGCGCAGGAATCCGTCGGGCTGGCGAATAGCCGACCTTGAAGCCGTGGCGGAATCCAGGGGACTCGAATATCGCCGTCCAGGCCACGGCTGGAGCCACGTCATTTTCAGTGCCTCGGGAGTTCGCGAAATCGTATCCGTTCCTTCGAAGCGTCCCATCAAGCCGGTTTACGTGAAGCAATTCCTGGCGCTTCTGGACGGCGCAAAGGGAGACCAGCTTACATGAGTGCAAGAGTTAAAAATCCAGACGGATACCAATTCACGGTCCGCCCGCTTTCCGCGGAGGAAGGGGGCGGATATCTGGTGGAATATCCCGATATACCCGGTTGCATGTCCGACGGCGAGACCGTCGAAGAGGCGATTGCCAACGGCAGAGAAGCTCTGCGCGATTGCTTAGCCGTGCTGCGGGAATCTGGCAGGAAGGTGCCGAAGCCGGGAATCGAACCGGCACAGTGGCGACAGCGTTTGCCCCGCACGCTTTATTCGAAACTCACGCGTCAGGCCGAGCGGGAGGGTGTCAGCATCAACAGTTATGTCACTGCCATTATTGCCGAGGCAATCGGGGCGCGGGGCACAAACCAAGGGCATCGCCGTTAGTTTGATATTGAGGCATCCCGGTTAGTTTTTGTTGGGCTTTGTGACGACACGCCAGGCATGCTCACACCCGGCGGTGGCGTTACCAGATCGAGTTCGGGTACTTGGTGCGGATCCGCCGATCTGAGGTCACCAGCGGCGCTTCATTGTTGGCGATAGAGTCTTGGTGACGAGACAGGTGATCAGAGTCTGGATTCCCACTTGTTCTCCCAGTTTTTCCTTATCTCGTGGTTGAGTCGCTTTTGATCGCGCTCCAGATCTTCGGGAGTGCCGACTATGGTGTCCCGTTTCACGAGGCGAGACAGCTTAGTTGGTTTGTCTTCTGGCATCGGGCGAACAGCATTACGATTGCTGGTTGCCCCGGCAAATTCGCCCAGTTGTGGGTGTTCGGAAAACCGGATTTTGCCAAACTCGGTGCTCGTGGGCTTCATGGCCCGAGTGTACCGCGAAACCGTATACGCCTATCCGGTGGAAGGAACGCCGGGTCGCGGTTATTCGATGACTTCCTCGGGGCGGTTTTCGGAGCGAAGAAGCGCTACAATCGAACCGAGTGAAGATATTCGACGGATGCAAGTGGCGCGATAAACGGATAAGGGTCGCGCTCACACTTCTCGTTTCGGGAATTCTGGTCTCAATCGGGTTGTCGGTCGCAGTCGCACAATCACGTCACACCTCCACGGCTCCCCCAAAGTTTCTTGGGTATCAGGTGACACTTACCGAGCCACCGACCGACGACCCTGATGGATTCTTCCCGAAGGGTCCGGCGTCCGTCTGTGTTGAGATGTCTCCCAAACGACAATGCTATACGGCTCCTGATACGTTCGGTCGTTTCCCCGAGGCAACGGTAGTAACGGTAGACAAGAATTTAAGTGCCCTGCTTTTCGCCGCATC
>CAIKAS010000202.1 GCA_903825445.1 uncultured Acidobacteriia bacterium | reverse complement strand
GTCCGCCGAACGCGGCGGCGATTTCTCCCAGACCTTTACGAATGTCAATGGCAACGCCGTCTCCATTCCCGTCCTCGACCCGCTGAACGCCAACGTTCAGTTCCCGAACAACGTGGTCCCCAGTTCGCGTCTCTCGCCCGCCGGTGAATTGCTGCTGAGTTTCTTCCCGATCACCAATTTCACTCCCACCCTGTCCAACCAGTTGTACATTGACAACTACATGGAAACGGCCAGTTCGCAACACCCGCGTCGCAACGACGTGCTCCGCCTCGATGGTTTCATTACTTCAAAGCTCAGCGCCTCTTTCCGATGGAATAACCTGCATGACGATTTCAATCAGCCGTTCATCGGCGCGCCATTTATGCAGTACTACGGCAGCGCCGCACTCACGGCCAACCTGTCGCAAATCGATAACCAAAATCCCGGTCATGGTTATCAGGGTTCGCTTACGTATCAGGCCACACCGACGCTCACCAACGTTTTGACGCTGGGCCAAAGCTGGACCAGAAATACCTACCTCACTACCGACAATTACGCCTCTGAGGCGACCTCGCTGGAATCCGGCCTCCCTGAGTTGTTTCCCCCGCCCACTTCCACCAACAACGGTCTCGTCTCCGCAACGAACGGCTATCACAGCCTGCTGCCCACTTTCGTCTTCGGCGGCAACGGTTTACCCGCCTCTGCGTATTACACCCGTAATTCCGCCACTGCCGGCGCCGCCGAAACCCTGAATTCTCTCTGGCAAGTTCAGGACGACGTCACCAAAGTTCTCGGCCAGCATACTCTCAAGGCCGGCTTCTACGGGGAAAGAAATGGCAGCCTCCAGCCCGCCGGACAAAACTATAACGGCGCCTACAACTTCGCCGCGAACGCCGCCTTCCCGCTGATGAACACCAACGATGGGTATGCCAATGCTGTCCTCGGCGACGTGAACAGCTACACCCAGTACACCGGTCAGACCACCAGTGACCTCCACAACTTCGACCTCGAATTCTACCTGCAGGATACGTATAAAGTGACTCGCCGGCTCACGCTCGATTTCGGCGTCCGCTTCTCCCACCAGACTCCACCCACCGATCATTACGGCACTCTTGAGAACTTCGTACCCGCGGATTACAAGAAAGCATCCATGTCGCGCCTCTACTATCCGTCCTGCGCCGGCGTTGCAACCTGCACCACCGCGTCCAATGGCCTCGTCGCGCGTGACGGTCTCGCGGGCGCCATCACCGGCGCTGGTTACATCGGCGATCTCGTCTATGGTTCCGGCAACCCAACCACTGGCATGGTCAGTTACGGAAACGGCACCGCGCCCTACACGCAGAAATCGCTTGCCTACGGTCCGCGCGTCGGTTTCGCCTACGATTTGTTTGGCGATGGCAAGACCGCTCTGCGCGGCGGCTTCGGCATCTCTTATAACCGCATTGCGAACAATTCCCTGTCCGGCCTGTCCGGCCAGGCGCCGCAGATCTTCCAGCAAACTCTCAATCAGGTGACTTTCGCTCAGATTTCGGCTGCCGATAACAACACCGTGCCCAGCCTGAGCAACATCACCGTGTCACCGAACTCGCCGGTATCCTGGCCTTCCTCGGTTCCCAATCAGGGCGTGAAGAACGCCAGTCTCGATATTCAGCGGACGATCGACAAGGCCACCGTTGTCGACATCGGCTACACGGTGACCCGCAGTTCCAATCAGTTTCTCTCTTATGACATCAACTGGGTGCCGCTCGGGGGAGCCTGGCCATTTACGCCAACCAACCTGAACCCGACCACCTCCGGCGCAACCAGCGCCGATATCGGTTCCATTTTTGAACGCCCCAACTTCCCCGGTTATGGGCCCATCATGGGAGCCGCGTTCCTTGGCAGCAGCCGCTACAACGGCCTGAATGCCACAGTCAAACGCACCATCACCCACAACCTGGCTGCCACTGCGGTCTATACGTGGTCTCACTCCAACGGCGTCACTGCTTTCAGCCCTGAACTTTCCAACAGCACCAGCTACAATTACGGGCGCCTCGCCAGCGACCGACGTCAGAATTTGCAGGTCACCTTCACCTACGCCATTCCTTCGGTCTCAACCAAACTGGGCTTCAAGAAGCTCGGCTATGTCACCGACAACTGGTCCGTCACCGGCATCCTTTCCATTCAGAGCGGCGCGCCTTATGACCCGACCTGTTCCGTCACCAACGGCCAGAACGCGCCCGCCAGCTACACCGGCACGCCCGATCTCACTGCGCGTTGCAACGTGGTGGGCAATCCCCTCACGGGCACAGGCTCCAACGGCAACGGCAAAGATTACTTCAATCCCGCAGCCTTCGCACTGCCCGCGCTGGCCACTGGTCCCAACAACTCTATCGTCGGCCCGCCGGTGCTTGGCAACCTGGGCGGAGGAGCCGGCGTCCTGACGCTTCCCACGGTGACGAACTTCGACGCCACTCTCACCAAGACAATCGCCGTCTTCAGCGAGAAGAGCCACCTGAAACTCCAGGTACAGGCCTACAACGTTTTCAATCACACGGAGATCAGCGGCATCAACTCCGCCATTCAGTTCAACCCGACTACCAATCAGGTTTCGAACCCCACCGGCGTCGGTTTTATCAACGCGGCGCTTCCCAACCGCGTGCTGGAATTTACGGCCAAATTCGTCTTCTAACGATTGCCGGCGGCCTGCGCGGTCCAAATCGAAGCGGGATCCGGCCATTTGTCCCTGCTCACGTGGGTCATACCGCTGCGACCCGCCATCGTCATTTCGGCGCTTGGCAGTCGGATTTTCACACCAACACCCGAGACATTACAGCGCATCAGGCGCGAAACGACCGCTATGTACCGGCATCCATGGATTTGTCGTGCGATGCGGATCTCACAACGCCGTTGGAGCCTGGAGTGCGCGAGCAAAGGAGAGTCTTTCAAAGAAAAGGAGCCCTCCCATCACCGCTCGTTCATCAATCATCGCCGTCACATTCTTCGCAGCGTGCATCCACCAGCCACGGAAGCTCGCCGCGGGGACAGTCCTTGGCACTGCGGAGACTTTCGCAATCCTCGGAGCATCTGCGATAACCAACACGGGCGCGACCACCATAAACGGCAACGTGGGTCTCTACCCCGGAACCTCCCTCACGGGAACTGGAACCATCGCGCTCACGGGATCGTATGACGACGCCAACGCAGCCGCACAGCAGGCGCAACTGGATGCTGCCGCCGCTTACAAAATCCTCTCAGGGTTGCAGGCTACGACGAACCTGACTGGTCAGGATCTGGGCGGGTTGACGCTCACACCTGGCGTCTACGACTTCAGCACCTCGGCGCAGCTCACAGGCACGCTCACACTCGATCTCGGCGGCGCGTCCAATGAGGACATCGTCATCCAAATCGGGAGTACGCTCACAACGGCAGCCGCATCTAAAGTAGTCGTTGAGAATGGCGACTCCACCGATGGCGTGTTTTTTCAGGTCGGCACTTCCGCCACTCTCGGCGCCGGCACCATGTTCGCCGGAAACATTCTTGCTCTGGCCAGCGTTAGTTTCGGTAACGCTGCGGACATTCTTTGCGGCAGAGCCTTCGCTCTGACGGGCGCTGTTTCCACGATCGATAACACGGTGTCAGACGATTGCTTCGGTGCAGGCAGTGAAGGGAGCGGTATCAGCGACTTCGGGAGCGTCGGCTACAGCGGCGGTGCTTTCGACGAGATTCCGCCAGACGCTCCACCCGTTCCAGAGCCGTCCACATTCGTCCTCGCCCTCGGCAGCTGCGGTCTTATCGGCGCGGCCGTCAGTCTCAGGACTTCCCGGCGTGGTCGCCATACTCCCACTCGTAAGGCACTCCCGTATCACCCAGAATGAATCTCACCAACTCGGCAAACCCCGCCTCGGAGCGGACATCGTTCGACAGGATAACCACACAACGCTGGCTCGCCTCGATGCAGACCACCGTATTGGCAGTTCCGCCATCGTGGCCACCTTTATAAAAGCCATGCCCCTGCGGACCGTCGAAGACGACAACGCCCAGCCCGGCGTACAGGTCCTTGCGCTGCTCGCCTGCCGGAAGGTCCGGAAGGAAGGGCGGAAACTGATGGGCGGTACCGATATGCAGCTGTGGTTTAGTCATCTCCGCGCGTGAGGCCACACTCAGACCGTCGCCTCGCACCAGCGCCGCAACGAACTTCGGAAGATCCGAGATTGTGGTGTCCATCGAACCTGCCACGCGCACTTTACTGCGCTGATCGTGTTCCTGAACCTGGCCCTGGTCGTTCCATCCGTCGGCGAGATTGCCAGCGAATTCGTCGCGCCATACAAGGCTCGTTCGGGTCATGCCCAACCGCTCAAAAGTGGCTTGTGTAAAGTCGCCAATGTCGATTCCCAGCCCCTGGGCCTTCCGCCCCTGCTCAATCGCGAATTGCAGCAGAATGAAACCTTCACCCGAATAATTGAAATGCGTACCAGGGGCGGAATGTATGTGCAGTTTCTGGTCAGGTTCAATGAACCAAAAGTTGGCGAAGCCGGTGGAATGCGTCAGGCTCATGCGCGGCGTGATTTTTTCCCAACGCGAATCGTCGGCCAGATCCTTGTAAGGCCCATACTTATCCGGGAAGACCGGATCGGGACCGTAGCTGGGCAGGGGTCGATCCAGATCGTCTTTGATGGGCG
>CAIKAS010000201.1 GCA_903825445.1 uncultured Acidobacteriia bacterium | reverse complement strand
CCTGTATCGGAATCGGCGGCAAAGGCAAGAGCGACACCGATGCCTGTGCCGGCGAAAACATTGTCGCGCTGTGCGACGTGAATACGGGTTCGGACGCTTACACGGCTGAGACGGCGAAGTATCCGAGCGCGAAGTTTTACAAGGATTTCCGCCAGATGCTGGACCAGATGGGCAACCAGATCGATGCGGTGACGGTTTCGACGCCGGATCATTTGCACGCGATTGCGGCGTCGGCGGCGATGAAGATGCACAAGCACGTGTTTTGCCAGAAGCCGCTGACGCAGACGGTTTATGAGGCGCGCTATCTGCGGCACATGGCTCACGAGAAAAAGCTCGTGACGCAGATGGGCAACCAGGGCAGCGCTGCGGACGGCCTGCGCCGCGCGGTGGAGACGATTCAAGACGGACTCATCGGGCAAGTGCATCAGGTTCACGTCTGGACGAACCGTCCGGTCTGGCCGCAGGCAATGGATCGTCCCTCGGGACAAGACCCGATTCCCGACACGTTAGCCTGGGACCTTTGGGTTGGACCGGCTCCGATGCGGCCGTATGTAGGCAATCGTGATGCAAAGGATCGAAACGGGGTTTACCAGCCATTCAACTGGCGCGGCTGGCAGGATTTCGGCACCGGCGCGCTGGGCGACATGGCGTGCCACACGGTCAATATGCCATTCCGCGCGCTGGACTTCGGTTACCCGACGGAGATTGAAGCGATCCCGATCGGCACGATGAACAAGGAATCGTATCCCATCGGCACCAAGATTCGCTATGAATTTCCCAAGCGCAAAGCTTTCATTCCCGCCGAGCATCCGCATCTGTTCCACCATCGCGATAAGATCGAGCACGATGCGACGACCATGTGGTGGTATGACGGCGGCCAGCTCGACCCGACGGCTCCGCACGGCCATGACGAAAGCAACAAGCCACCGGCGGAACTGACTGCCGACATCGTCGCGCTGCGCGGGAAAGTTCCCGACAGCGGTTGTCTGCTGATTGGCGACGGAGGCACGGTCTTTTCACCAGATGACTACGGAACGAATTTCTTCGTGAAGCTGAAGGGCGACGAAAAGTTCGTCAATTACACCACGCACCCGGCACTGGCGCAGTATCCCGAGCGTATTCCGCGCAACCACTACGGCAAAACCAGCAAAGATAGTGTTTTTGCCCATGCGCAGGAATGGCTGGTTGCCATCAAGGAAAATAAGCCGGAGAGCTGCTACTCGCGTTTTGACGTGGCCGCGCTGCTGACGGAGATCATGATATTGGGCTGCGTGTCGTTGCGCGTGGGCCAGAAGATCGAGTGGGACGGGCCGAAGATGGTTGCGAAAAATTGTCCCCAAGCCGCGCCGTACATCAAGCGTGAAAACCGTTCCGGCTGGATTCTTTCCTGATTCAAACAGGTAAACCAATCACACACGCCGGGAATTCATCCTTAATTGGGGAGCGCAGGATGACAGTCAATATCGGGTACTCCGCTCAGGATGACAGATTGACGAAAAGAACATTGGCAACCGGACCCTAGCGAATGCCGATCTCTCTGCTTTCAAGGGAGTCGTCGATGTGGCCCATTTTTTCGTGCTTGGTGCGGAGGTAGCGCTCGAAGGACTCCTGGGGCTCGACCTCGGCGGAGACGCGCTCGACGACGGCGATGCCGGCGGATTCCAGGGCGGCTACTTTTTCAGGATTGTTGGTGATAAGCCGGACCTGGGAGACGCCTAGCCGCTTGAGGACTTCAGCGGGCAGTTCGTACTCGCGGCAATCGGCGGCGAAACCAAGCTCGACATTGGCCTCCACGGTGTCCATGCCCTGATCCTGCAGTTCGTAGGCCTTCAGCTTGGCCATGAGGCCGATGCCGCGGCCCTCCTTCTGCTCATAGAGCAGGATGCCGGCGCCCGCCTCGGAGATTTTGCCGAGGGCCAGTTCGAGCTGGAGACGGCAGTCGCAGCGGAGTGAGCCGAAGACGTCGCCGGTGAGGCATTGGG
>CAIKAS010000200.1 GCA_903825445.1 uncultured Acidobacteriia bacterium | reverse complement strand
CTGGGTCAGCTGTTGTACCCCCTCGGGCTGGGTAGCGTCGTACTGATACTGGGGCTGAGTGCTCAGATCGCCGCTGAAGATGTACACCCCGTTGATTGACGTCTGGCTCAGGCCAACCACGGTTTGTTGTATTCCTGCAACCTGCTCGGCCAGACCCGCCATGTTCGTTGGGGTTAGTGTATTGATTGCCTGGCTGGAAATTGAGAGAGCCGATTCCACTGCGGAAACGGAATTCTGCACTGCGGAGTCAGCCGAATTCAGAACTGTTTGAGCGTTTTGCAGGTTACTCTGCGTCTGCTGATTCGCTGACAGTTCCGACTGTAGCTGATAGATTTGGCTCAATGCGACCGGATCATCCGAAGGTTGGCTGAGGCGCATGCCCGAGCTGACCTGCGACGATGCCTGTTGCAGCTGTTGCTGGGTCAGAGCAAGGTCGGCCAGATATTGCTGCGATGAGGCGCTGATTCTAAGACTCATTGCTCTCCTTATGTGCTGCTGATGGGAACAAGACCCAATATGGAGTCAGCTAGTCCGTTGATAATTGATAACGACCGGGCGACCGCTTGATAAGACCTCTGAAGCTCCATGACTTGTGTGGCCTCGCCGTCCAGAGAAACGCCGGAAACCTGATCTCTCAGCCCCGTTGCCTGTGTCAGCGCCTGTTGGGAAGATTGGAGATTTTGCTGGGCAGTCTGTGCGGCCTGACCCACGTTAGCCGCAATTCCAGCTATACCCTGCGTCCACGACATGCCGTTCAGCGGCCCGGCGCCCACGGACGGATCCGCCAAAGCTGCGAGCGCATTTGCATTCCCGTTTGAATTGCCGCTGGCATCGACGGGCGCCAACTGCCCTGGTGTGATGGCGGCATTGAGCGCGATGCTTCCTGCCGCTGCAGTTGGGTCTGAGTTGCTGTAGGTGAACAAAGCGGTGCCTGCGGCGGCGCCGGGGGCGGTGGAAACCGTTCCCGATGTCAGAATGCCGTTTACGGTGTCCGCGATACTCTTTGCCAGATCGTTAAGAGATCCCGAGCTTTGGGCGTCACCGATGATTCCACCCAAAAGATTGTTCCTGATGTCCAGCAGGCCACCCAGTTGACCACCCGTGACTTGTGAGGTGATGTCATTCCCCTGGCTGTCGAAAACATGACTCGTGGGGGGCGATTGTGGATTGGCGGCACCGGCGTCCACCGCGGAAGTGGCTGATAACGCGAAGGCCTGGCCACCCTGTACCAGTGGTGAGCCGTTGCTCATCAGGACCGTCGTAGTGCCGTTTGCCTGCGTCAAAGTATTGACGCTCGTCAAATTTGCGAGGCTCTCAAGGTCTGAGTGGAGTTGCGCGTCCGAACCCGGGTCAAGTGTCCCCCCTTCGCTCAGCGCAGTGGCGTTGAGTTGTGCGATCTGACTAGCCAGTCCGTTGATTTGACTGACCGTCGCTCCCACCTGTGTGCCCAGATCTCCGGATGTTTGGCTCAGCGATGAGTTGAGACCCTGAATAGAAGCGGCCAGGCTCGAAGCACTTGAGAGCACGCTTTGCTGCACGCTCGGGTCGGCAGGGCTTGAACTCCAGTCTGAAAAACTAGTGAACAAGGCATTGAGCGCTCCTGCAATTCCACCCGTACCGGTAGTATCGAACAATCCCTGAATCTGACTGAGAGCGTTGCTCTCCGCCGTGTGATAGCCAACCTGGCTGTTCCCCTGCTGAACCACCGTGTCTGCATAGGGGTCGCGCGAACTGGTCGTGCCGCTTGCCTCGACACCACCAGTCAGCCCGTCGGCCACATCCATTGGCATCGCCTGAAGATTCAATTGCTGAGCGGCATACCCGGCAGTCGACGCGTTTCCTATGTTGTTTTGGGCAACGTTGAGGGCTTGCGTAAGCACATTCAGCGCACCCCCGGAAGAAGCAAGAGCGGAGAACAGGGTACCCATAAAATCAGGCCTCCACTCCTGTATATTCGGTTCTTTCTGATCGTAAGCGCCCGTCTGCCGCATACATCATGGGCGCCGTCGGCGCGCCATGGACGACCCGGAGAAACGCTGACGCGCTATCGACCAAAAGTTCGAGGCGGTTGAGTTCTTCCTTTAAAACAAGTACGCCATTGCGCAGTCGCAAGCGCGACTCACTTGACATGTCGGGTGCCACCGGGAACATGCGTCCGACGGTCTCTGCCGCCTGTTCAAGAGTCTTCTGACATGCAAGGACTCTTTCCGAATTCGTCGCATCCCACTGATTCAACGCGCCTTCTACACGCGCATGCGCTTCTTCAATCAGGGTGATTTGGCGGTCTGCCTGCATGCGCTTTTAACTCGCAGAGGAAGTCTGAAGAGAAGCTGATATCAGGCTCCGGCTCACTTGGGCGGCGTTGACTTGATACTGGCCGCTTTGGAAGGCCGAGCGCAGTGCTTCAACGCGGTCTGCGCGGCTCATGCTCGCAGTTGCCAGAGCAGAGGTGATAGATTTGGTCCCGTCGGAGAGATCGACGCTGTCCAATCCGGAAGACGATATACTTCCAGCCCGTCCAGAGTTGCTGCTGCCGGTCCCGCGTACCTGATCCGCAATCCCGGTCGCGTTTGCGGAGCCAATCGTATCGCTTTGAATTCTGATGCTCATGAGGTAGGTAGTCCCGCCACCAACCATGCACGTCGCATGCCAATGTGAGGCTGAAGCGGTTGAGAATGCTCGTCTTTCAGCGATCAAAACAATCGAACACCAGTCGAACTTTCTAAATTATGTGATTCCAGCCGCCCTTTTTGTCATAAAATAGCTGCCATGCCCCCCAAAGAGGATGCTGCGGAGTCACGCGCGGAGACTCGCAAGGATTCAGATGAGCGTATAGTGGCCCAGCTGGACCGCCTTCTTTCAAGCAAGGTGTTCAGGCAGGCTGACCGTCTTAAACGTTTTCTGACCTACACCATCAACGAAACAATGGCCGGTCGTGGCGAGCAACTCAAAGAGTTCGTAATTGGATCTGAAGTTTTCGATAAGGGGCCTGCGTTCGATCCCCGCAGCGACCCCATCGTGCGGGTTCAGGCCAGACGACTTCGTGCGCAATTGGCCCGTTATTATCGCGAAGAGGGTCAGGCTGATGAGATTTTGATCGAGCTGCCTAAGGGCGGCTATACCCCGATTTTCAAGCCGTTTCGGGGCGTTGTCCCCAAGCGAACGGCACTCTCTCCTCTTGTAAACCGCAACACCATTCTGATGACGCCTTTCGCGGACCATAGTGAGGCGGGGGATCAGGGCTATTTCTGCGCGGGGCTGAGTCAGGAGATGATTCACAAACTGACAGGACTCGATACGATCAGATTGGTCGCATGGAGCAAGTCTGATGCTGATCGCGATTCTGACCCTCGCGTGGCGGCAGCCCGGGACAACGCCGCGTTGATTCTCACAGGAAGTGTGCGCAAGGCCGGAGCTGACATGCGCATCGTTGCGAATCTGGTGGATGCTGTGAGCGGCTGCTATTTGTGGTCCGCCTCCTTCGATAGAGCCGGGGAGAACCTCTTCGCTACGCAGGAGGATGTCTCGAATGCTGTCGCGGAGCGCTTGCGGACTGAAATTGAGAATACCCGGAGCCCGAAGAGTATCAGGCGAATGCCCGGAAATCTTGCGGCGCACAGTCTCTACTCGCAGGGTCGCTATCACCTCAATCAGCGAACGGAAGAGGGGCTTCGAAAAGCGCTGGAGTTTTTCGAAAGAGCTGTTACCGAAGACGCCCAATATGCGCTCGCGTATTCGGGTCTTTCGGATGCTTACGGATTGTTAGGCCACTACGGCCTGATGCCGCCTTCTGAGGTCTGGACGAAGACGGCCTCGCACGCGGCATGGGCAGTGCTTCAGGATGAGCTGTCTGCGGAGGCCCACACGTCGTTGGCGCACGTCAAATCGACGCAGGATTGGGATTGGGCCGGTGCGGAGTCCGAATTCCTTCGCGCGATCAGTTTGGACAGTCGCTACCCCACAGCTCACCATTGGTACGCTACATCGTGTCTTGCGCCCCAAGGCAGGCTGGACGAGGCGCTGGAACAGATTCTGATCGCACAGGCGCTGGACCCGATTTCATCGATCATCGCCCGGGATGTCGCCGCCATTCATTATTTGCGGCGCGATCTTTCGGCCGCCCTGGAACAGTGCGACCACACGGTCGAACTGAATCCTCACTTTCCGCAGGCCTATTGGATACTTGGTCTGGTGCAGGAACAGCGTGGCGATTTCGATGAGTCTGCCGCCGGGTTTCAGCGCGCCATTCAGCTTTCGCCGCGGAGTCCCAGAATGCATGCGGCCCTGGGGCGCACGTTTGCCTTATCCGGGAAGAAGAACGAGGCTACGCGAACTCTTAAAGAGCTTCATGAACGTGCTGGAAAGCGCTACGATTCGCCATTCGATCTTGCTTCGCTGTATCTCGCACTGGGTGATCGCGAGAACGGATTCCGATGGCTGGCACAAGCTTTCCGGGACCGGTGCTTTGAAGTCCTGTCAATCAAACTGGATCCACGCTTCGACGCGTTTCGCGACGATCAGACTTTCATCCAGCTGATCAATCAGCTCGGATTAAGCTGATGCAGCAGCACGTCGCGCAGATGTTCTCCCTGGCCGAAAGTCCTTACAAATTAAGTACATCGGGAAATGTCGCTCGCCCGCACGGGGACACTTGTTAACGGTGGCGCTACCGTAAATCTGCCCTGATTTCTAGCCGTAATCCATTTTGGAAGGCATAATAGGTACTTGCTAGAACCATGGCGCACAGCAATCGTCCAGGCAGACGATTCCACGATCAGGCTTCGCGGCTACGACATCACCGAGTTGATGGCACGCGCGACCTTTGCCGACACAGTCTTCCTCCTGCACCGCGAACGTCTTCCCAATAAACATGAGCGAAGGCTCCTCGATGCGGTCCTGATATCGGTTGCGGATCACGGCTCCGGAGCTCCATCCTGTGCTACCGCTCGCCTTGCCGCTACCGGGAATCGCGAATCACTCTCTGCCGCCATCGCTGCTGGAATCCTCGCCATCGGGAATGACCATGGTGGCGCCGGCGCCGATTGCATGTCCATGATCGCGGAGGGCGTCGGCATCGCGCGTGAGAAATCCATCACGTTTGCCGAAGCCGCCGGGCAAATCGTCGACAATTCGCGCACCACCAAACGTCGGCTGCCAGGCATGGGCCACCGCGTTCATTCCGTCGATCCGAGAACCGCTGTCCTCTTCGCTATGGCTCGCGAAGAAGGTGTCGCAGGAGACGGCGTCCTCTTCATGGAGGCACTCGATGCCGCTGTTCGTGAGAAGATCAAGCCGCTGCCCATCAACATCGATGGAGCGCTTGCGGCCATTCTCTACGATCTGGGGTTCCCTCCCGCCGCAGGCAAGTTGCTCTTCATCGTGGGTCGCGTTGCCGGTCTCACTGCGGAAGTAGCCGAAGAATATACCCGCGAAAAACCGATGCGAATTCGCGTTCCGGTGAAGTACGATGGCGTACCACCGCGATCTATGGATTAATCCAAGGGGATTAGTCGGAATCGACCAGCACGGAAGTGACCGTTCGTTTTAGTAGCCGGAGACCACATGGCAAGACCCATCACCGAACAGGAAAAGCAAGTTGCTGCTGAAACGCTGGCGAAAGCCCGCGTTGCGATGCAGGCCATAGAAGATTACGATCAGCCGCGTGTCGACCGGCTCTGCCGCGCCGTCGCCTGGGCCACTGCCAACATGGAAACCGCCACTCGCCTCGCCAATATGAGCGTGGATGAGAGTGGCATGGGCGGCCGCGCCCCCACGCGTCGTGCAAAGGTTCTCGGAATTCTACGCGACGCCCTGCGCCAAAAGAGCATGGGCATCATTGAGGAAGATCCGACGAAAGGTCTCGTTAAGTATGCGAAGCCCGCCGGTGTTGTGGCCGCGCTCATCCCGGTCACCAGTCCTTATGTCACGCCGGCCGGCATGGCCATCTACGCACTCAAGTGCAAGGATGCCGTAATATTCTGCCCGCATCCCGCCAGCAAAAAGACTACGCGCGAAACGGTTCGCGTCATGCGCGCGGCGCTGAAAAAGCTCGGTGCTCCCGAAGACATTCTGCAGTGCGTGGAAGCCCCCAGCATTCCGCTTTCGCAGGAGATCATGTCGATCTGTGACGTCACCATGGCAACCGGTGGCCAGGCTATGGTGCGCGCTGCCTACAGTTCCGGCAAGCCCGCTCTCGGTGTCGGCGCAGGCAACGCCACGATGGTGTTCGATGAAACTGCCGATATCGATATCGCGGCCAGAAATACCCGCATCAGCAAGACGAACGACAACGGCTCCGGCTGTTCAGCCGATGGCAATCTGATTGTGGAGAGCAGCATCTACGATGCCTTCCTGAAGCAGCTACAGCTCGAAGGCGGCTATCTCGTCAACGAAAAAGAAAAGGCGCTGCTCCAGGCCGCTTACTGGGACGCCGAAGGCCACCGCACTCCGGCCACCATCGCCCGCTCCGCCGCCGTAGTCGCGAAGCTCGCAGGTTTCGAAATCCCTGCTGAGAAGTGCTTCTTTATCGTTCCCGAACAGCACATCGGCAAGGAATATCTTTTTACGACGGAGAAGCTGGGTGTCGTCCTCTCGATCCTCAGGTACACAGGCTGGCCCATGGCCCTCGACATGGTGCGACAGATCTTTCAGACAGGCGGCAGAGGCCACTCCTGCGGCATCTATTCCTGGAACGACGACCACATTAACGAACTGGCACTGACTGCGCCGGTGAGCCGCATGATGGTCCGCCAGATCCAGTCCAGTTCGAATGCCGGTACGTTCACCAACGGCATGCCGATGACTTCCAGCATGGGCTGCGGTTACTGGGGCGGCAACAGCACTAATGAGAACGTCTCACTGAAACACTACATGAATGTGACGTGGGTCAGCAGGCCCATCCCGGAAGACAGGCCCTCGGACGAAGAATTGTTCGGCGAGTTCTACAACTCCGAAATCTTCTAAGGAATTCCCGCCTTCTATTTGCCTTTGCCCGGCAATGAGAATGCGATCACGGCATCGGAAGTTGGATCCCGCAGGAATCCGCCGCCAGCCGCCGATACCACCACGTACTGCTTCCCGTCACGTCCCAGATAGGTGGCGGGAATCGCATGTGCCGGCGCATCCACCTTCACCGACCACAATTCCTTGCCATTACGCGCATCGAAAGCACGGAACTTGCCATCCACCGTGGCGCCGATAAAGATCAGATTTCCCGCCGTCGCAATCCCACCGCCAGTATTTGGCGTGCCGCTCTTCAGGCCCTTCGCTGTAAGTTCATCGAATGAGCCGAGCGGAGCCCGCCATGCGATATCGCCCGTGTTAGCATTCACCGCCACTAACTCACCCCATGGTGGAGGTGCGCACGAATACCGTGTGTCGGGCTGCCAGAATCGTCCGCCCTCAGGCGTAACCTTCGAATACGACGGTCCCGATCCCCCGGCCGCACCCCGCCCACCACCACCGCCGCGCCCACCCGACCCGCCGCGTCCACCACCAGGTCCACCCGGTCCACCGGGCCCGCCCGGTCCGCCTGCGACGAATCCCGCACCGCCACGTCCGCCCGCACCCGAACCGCCTCGCCCGCCAGCGCCGGAACCACCCCGTCCGCCACCGCCGCCGCGGCCACCTGTTTGCAAATGGCCCCACTGTCCGGCGTTCATGACGTTGGTGAAAATCAAACCCAGCGTCGGGTTAAACGAAGTTCCGTTCCAGTTTCCGCCGCCAATGGCGCCCGGATACTCCACAATGTCCTGATCCACTTTCCACGCGTTGTAAGGCACCGCATCAGTCAGCTTGTACTTATCCACCAGACCCTGGCAATAAGCTGCCAGCTCCGGCGTAATATCTTTCGGAATCTCAGACATCTTCATGCTGATTCGGGCGATCGGTTCCGGCTTCACCGGAAACGGCTGCGTCGGCGACGACTTCTCGCCCGGCACCGTGCTTTGCGGCACCGGCCTCTCTTCCATCCCGAAGATCGGCTTACCGTCGCGCCGGTCGAAAATGTACATTAATCCCGTCTTGCCCATGTGGACCACTGCCGGGATCTTCACCCCCTTCTGCACAACATCCACCAGGGTTGGAGCCGACGCCGAATCGAAATCCCAAAGGTCGTGATGCACAAGCTGGTGATACCACTTCAGCTTCCCGGTGTTCGCGTCCAGCGCCACCAGCGATGTCCCATACAGCGTGTCGCCGGGTCGGCTCACGCCCACATAGTCGGGCGAAGGCGGCGCCGTCGGAACGTAAGCCATTCCCAGCGTCGTATCCACCGTGATATGGCCCCACACGTTTACACCGCCGGTCGTCTTCCACGCGTCGCTTTCCCAGGTTTCGTGCCCAGGCTCACCTGGCTGCGGCACAAGATTGAAAGTCCAGACCAACTCTCCCGTCCGGATATTCCAGGCGCGTACCAGGCGATCCATGCTCGGGGCGATCAGTAGTTCCTTGTAAATCGCCGGCGGCGACTGCATTCTGGTGCCGATATCCACCAGCCCGTCTTTCCCGAACTCCGGAACCGGCTTGCCCGTCTTCGCATCCAGGGCGACAATGCTTTCACCCACGCCGCCGATAACGCGCGCCGGCGATTTCGCATCGCCCGGCCAATAAGCCGGACCACGCTCCGTTGTCCCCGTCGCATCGTACTTCCAGATCTGCTTGCCGGTCACCGCGTCTACGGCAAAGTAACCGTTGCTTGCCGAAATGTACATCACGCTGTCGACGATGATCGGAGTCATCTCGTTCTGCGCGTTGGGAGCACCAGTGTGGAAAGTCCAGGCCTTTTCCAGCTTCTGAACATTGGTCGCATTGATCTGGTTCAGCTTTGAAAAGCGTGTCGCCCCCTGATCCTGTCCAAACGAAGCCCAGTTATTCTGAGCAGAAACAGCGGCGCCGGTAATCAGCGTCAACGCTACGCCGGTGACAATCACTCGTATATTCATCGCATATCTCCGATTCGATTGGAGGGCGGGCAATCCTGCCCGCGCACCGGCTTTCCAGCCGGTGCTGTCGCCGCAAGGCGTCCCGGTTCTTACTTGACTCTCTCTTAACGTCCCGGTCCGGCAGCATTCACTGGCGTTGCTGCGGTCCCCGGATACGGTCGCGGTGTCACATCAGCATCCGTCAGCCCCAGCGACCACTTGATCGCCTCGAAATACATGTGATACACGTCCGGGTTATCCCAGTTCTTCGCGTCGTGCGCAAACGATCCATAGAACACCCGACCCTTGCCGTACATCTTCGCCCAGGCGAGCGGGAAGTCGCCATCCTTGCTGTGCACGTTCTGGTTCGGTGGCATCTTCGAAATATCCAGCCGCAGCAACACGCGGCTCTTTTCACGCGAGAAATCTTTCACCTGATAAAACTCATCCGTAAAGGCAAAGGTCGCCGGAAACTGCTTGGTAGCGGGGAAAGTCGGGTCTTCGTTGATGACGGTTCCAGGCACTGATCCATAAGGATGCTCGTCGAAACTACCGCCCAGCATGTCGACGAAATCCGGCCACGAATTCAGAGCCGTCAGGGCCGTGTGTGCAGCTACGAAGCCCTTGCCATCGTCATGCACGAACTTCAGTAAATCGGCCTTCTGCTGGTCGTCAAGCTGAATTTCCCTGTGTCCCAGGAAGAAGATCGCGTCCGCCGTGTTCAGGCTGGGTCCGCCGCTGGCCGGTTGCCCTGTCGTCATTTTCGGGCTGTAGGAAACAATGTTCGAGTCGGTCCTGATATAGGTGTCCCAAAGGTTTGACTCATAACCAAGCCGCTCGATGATCGCCAGCGCATGCGAGGTGAAATCGTGCTGCGCAATCCCGTTGCGTGTATCGGCCCACGCCAGCACTACCTTCTTGGTTCGCGCAGCCCTGCCACCACCGCCACGGCCACCCGATCCGCCTCGCCCACCGCCACGACCGCGACCACCCGATCCGCCACCCGGGCCGCCCGGTCCAAAACCAGCAGGTGGTCCGCCTGGATTCTGTTGCGCCACAGCCCAAACTGCACAAATGGACAAGGCCAGCAAAACGAAGCCAATTCGAGTTCTCTTGCTATTCGCGATCATGATGTATCTCCTTGGAATACGCGGTCGGCACACACGCAACGCGTCGCTCCCGGAGGGAGACGCGGTCCGCCACCATAACTAACCCTCGACTAACCTATCACCCGATCGGCGCCACCGGCACAATGTAACGGTTGTAACACCGTTACGCATGTTAAACCATACCCCATTAGTCCTTTATTTTCAGTAGTCGTTTTACCGTGCGACTACTGTTACTTGATTGTTACCTCAGGATTTTCGGTGATACGATCAGTCCCGGTTAGGTTTCGCTTCAGTTTAGAACAAGAGAGTTCGCTACAGCCAAGGAGTCGTATCCATGAAGTTCCTCGTTCGATCAGCCTTCGTTGCATTCCTGTGGACCACCATGGTGTGGGCACAATCTACTTCACAGATAACCGGTACTGTCCACGATTCCAGCGGTGGCGCAGTTCCCGGCGCAACCGTCAAAGTCACACAGACCGACACTGGTTTTACCAGCAACATGGTCACTAACTCGCAGGGCGATTACGTTCTGCCCAATCTTCCCGTCGGTCCCTACCGGCTGGAGGTCACCAAAGACGGTTTCAGTAAATACGTGCAGGCTGACCTGGTTATTGAGGTGAACGTCAACCCCACCATCAGCCCCACTCTCAAGGTCGGCGCGGTCAGCGAGACGGTCACCGTTGAGGCCGAAGCACTCCAGGTTGAAACCCACGATACCGGCGTCGGTCAGGTCATCGACCATGAGGAAGTTGCCGAACTGCCCCTGAATGCCCGCGATCCAACTCAGTTAATTCTTCTTGCGGGCAACGCCACCATTCAAGGTGTTTCCGCCAGCGATCTCAACAGCAACAAGAATTTCCCGACGATTACAATCTCTGTGTCCGGCCAGCCCAACGCCGATACCATCGCGTTCTCACTCGACGGCGCTACGGCCAACGAACCTTTCAACGGCCTGAATCAGCCTTTGCCGTTTCCCGATGCGCTCCAGGAATTTAAAGTCGAAACCAGCGCGGTAGGCGCCCAGGTCGGTCAGCATGCGGCGGCGTCCGTCAGCGTGGTCACGCGCTCGGGCACCAATGCCTATCACGGCAACGTATTCGACTACGTCCGCAACTACGAATTCAATGCCCGCAACGCCACGGCTCTCGTACGCGACAGTCTCAAGCAAAACCAGTTCGGTGGCACCATCGGTGGGCCGATCAAGAAGAACAAGCTGTTCTTTTTTGTCGGCGAACAATCCACCATCAAACGTTCGAACCCCGCCACCAATACTGGCTATTCGATGACTCCGGCGATGTTAAGCGGCGACTTTACGGCCGTTGCCTCGACCACTTACGGCTGCCAGACGACTACGGCCGTCACCATTCAGAATGCGGCCGGAAATTGGGTAAACAACACACTCCCTCAGTCGGTAATGAATCCCATCGCCCTGAAGATTGCCAAGTATCTTCCGCCCTCCAGCGATCTGGTCAACGCATGCGGCCTCTTCTACTACGCCAGCGGCGCCAATGATCGTCAGTATCAGATCCCGGTGAAGGTTGACTACAACATCAATCAGAAGAATGCCGCGTTTGTGCGTTATCAGCTGTCCAACAATTTGACGCCCACGTACGTCGACCCGACTGATGTGCTCTTCACAGGCGCCACCACCGGTCAGCTCAACAACATCCAGAGCACGGTGGTCGGTGAAACCTACACTATCAAACCCACGCTCTTCAGCAGCACTCATATCGAGGCGAACCGCAGTCTGAATACGCGCTTCATCTACGATTTCGCGGTCCCCTCGGAATTTGGAATTCCCATCACCGCCCAGATCCCCGGTGAAACCACAATGAGCATCAGTAATGGCTTCACCACTGGTGGCTCCGGCGCCGCGAATCCCGGGTACTTCAACACCCTGACATACTCGGGTGCACAGGATTTTACCTGGGTCAAAGGGAAACACCAGCTTCAGTTTGGTGCCCAGTTCATTCGCGCTTACATGCACGCGCAGAACACCCGCGGCGTGAATGGCAACCTTAGCTTCACGGGCCAGTTCTCCAATGCGACCGCCACCACCGGAATTCTCGGTGAAGGCTATGCCGACTTCCTGACCGGCCAGATGAATGGATTTAGCCAGGGCAGACCGTTCTATGATGACGATCAGTCGAACTACTACGGTTTTTACGCTCAGGACGCGTGGCGCGCCACTTCACACCTCACCGTGAACCTCGGCCTCCGCTTTGAGCCCTTCCGGCCACAGCACAATACCGACGACTATACCGAGTTCTTCAGCTACGCCAACTACGCCGCCGGTATTGTCGACACGCCCCCCAAGGCAAACCCGGTTCTGAACCCTCCTGCGGGGCTCATTTTCTCGGGCGATCCCGGTGCTCCTCCCAATCAGACCTACGAACACTCCTCGCTGCACTTTGAGCCGCGCGCGGGTATCGCATGGGATCCGTTTGGCGATGGCAAGACCTCCATCCGTCTGTCTGGCGGCTTGCTCTATGACAATCCCCACATGTTCTTCTACACCCGCGTTTCGAATAATCCTCCCTGGGGCGCGACCGTTACCTATAACGCCGGTGTAGATACGCCTCTCTCCAATCCGTGGGCTGGTTACGCTGGCGGCGACCCGTTCGCAGTATCCGCGAACACAACCAGCAGCGGCTCGGGCAAGAACTTTGGCTTCTTCCCGCTGGCCGGAACCTACGCCGTATCCGATCCGAACCTGAAGGCCAACCAGGTAGGTACGTGGAACCTGGCGATTCAGCGGACGATGCATAACTGGCTGCTCACGGTTGCCTATATTGGCAACCACGGCGCCCACCTGTGGACCAGCACGGAAGATAATCCGGTTGTCTACATTCCCGGCACTTGTGCCGCGGGTCAGTACGGACTGAAAGCGGCTGGAAACTGTTCATCTACGGCCAATTATGCGAACCGCAGAACGCTTCAGTTGCTGAATCCCACCTGGGCGTCGTACTACAGCACCATCGCTTATGTGGACGGCGGAGCCACTTCCAGCTATAACGGCGCGGAAATGACTGCCCAACATCGCCTCGGAAATCATTTCAGTGTCCTCGCCAACTGGACCTGGTCCCACGCTCTCTGCGATCCGGTCACCACGGAAGTCACGGGCCCCACCTATGAACAGCCGGGTAACCGTAACGCCGACTACTCCAACTGTGCCAACGATCACCGTCAGCAGGTCAACATTTCCGGTGTCCTGCAGTCGCCGAAGATGAGTGACAAGTGGCTCAATATGCTTGTCAATGGCTGGCAGTTGTCGCCCATTTATCACTGGAGCACCGGTAACCTTGCTACCATTGCCTACGGCAATGACGCGGCCCTGATTAATACCAGCGGCCAGAGGGCACAGCAGATTCTCCCGGATGTCTATGGCACTGGAGGAGTCAACGGCTACGGCTACCTGAATCCAGCCGCGTTCCTCACGGATACAACCGAAGTCACCGGGGCATTTGCCTCTACCAGACCATTCACGGTTTCAAATCCGGACGTCTGGAATATCGACGCCTCGCTGTCGCGAAACTTCACGATTCGCGAACGCAAGACATTAACATTCCGTGCGGAAGCGTTCAACCTTACCAACAGCGTTATGTGGGGCAGCGTCAACGCCACAGTGAATAGCTCCACCTTCGGTAAGCTGGCTCCGGGAATCGTGCAGAGCACCGCCAGCGGCGGAACGCAGGGACGCATTATGCAGTTTGCCCTGAAGTTCGCCTTTTGACCGATCGCCAGTTGTTTACACTCGGCAATCGGGCGGGCCGGCGGCTCGCCCGATTGCTTTTATAATCAGTCGTTTGCGATGATTGGGTGGCCCCTCGCGGGGGGTTCCGGAATTACGTAACTGTTCCGCCACGGTTACTTTGTTGGCGTCCGGTGGCAAACCGGGAGACAATCAGAGTTTGAAGTGCAGAAAGGCAAATGGAATCTATGAGTACGCCCGCAAGTGTAGAGCATCTGGAGACTGAGAAAAAAGCGGAAACGCGCATCGCGTCATACCTGCTGACGGATTATCTCGAAAAGCTGGGCGTAGAGGTCATCTTCGGTCTCTGCGGCCACACCATCATTGCTTTGCTGGATGCGCTGGGAAAGAGCAAAATCCGCTTCATCACCTCCCGTCATGAACAGGTGGCGGCCCATGCGGCCGACGGCTACGCCCGTGCCACAGGCAAAGTAGGTGTGGTCCTCAGCCACCTCGGCCCCGGGCTCACCAATGCGACCACCGGCGTTGCGACTGCTGCCCTCGATTCCGTCCCCATGGTAGTGTTCGCCGGTGACGTCCCCACCTGCTATTACGGCCGTCATCCTCATCAGGAAATCAATCTTCACGCCGACGCCGATCAGAGCCAGATGTATCGCCCCTTCTGCAAACGCGTCTTTCGCGTCGAGCGCGTCGAAGACTTGCCTCGCATCGTAGAGCGCGCATTCCACATCGCACAAACTGGCCGGCCCGGCCCCGTACTCGTGGATATCCCGATGGATATTCTCTCCGCCGATCTCGCCGTGGACGCGTTTGACAAGGTGCCGCCGGAAATCTCCCGGCCGACCATCGACGAAGCCACTGCTGACCGCATCGTGAAGGCGCTCGCGACGGCGAAGAACCCTGTCATCTATGCCGGCGGAGGCGTTCAGTCCGCACGTGCAACTGCCGAACTGGAAGCATTGGCTGAAGCGCTGGAAGTTCCGGTGGCCCACTCGTTGATGGGTAAGGGCTCCATGCGTGAGGATCACCCGCTGTTACTCGGAATGACGGGCTTCTGGGGAACTCCGGTCTCGAATGAAAAATGCCGTACCGCCGACCTCATTCTTGCGGTAGGTACGCGCCTCGCCGAAGCAAGTTCAAGTTCCTGGTTCCCTGAATACACGTTCGCGATGCCACCCACGCGCCTGATTCATATTGATGCCGATCTGGCGGAGATTGGGCGTAATTTCCAGACCGAACTGGGTGTAGTCGCCGATGCCAAACTCGCCCTTGGCGCTCTGGCGAAAGCCGCGAAGGGCGTGAAGCATAACGACCGCGGACAACTTCGCGAAGAGATTGCGCACGGCCGCAAAGGCTTTGCCGATAATTGGGCCGGCGAGTGGGCGTCTGACAGTTTCCCCATGCGCCCGGAGCGAATCCTGAGTGAATTGCGAAAAGCGCTTCCCGATGACGGCTTCATCGTCACTGACGTCGGCTGGAACAAGAACGGTGTCGCACAGCAATTCCCCATCAATGTCCCCGGTACCTTCATCACACCGAGCGGACTGGCCACCATGGGCTTTGGTCCCGCAGCCGTACTCGGCGTCAAGACCGGGCAACCCCATCGCGCTGCCGTCTGTCTCGTTGGCGACGGTGGCTTCAGCAGCAATCCGTCTGTGGTCTACACGGCAGTCGAAGCGAAGCTGCCTGTCGTCTGGCTGGTCATGGACAATGCCGGTTTTGGCACCATTGGACGTCTGGAAAGAATCCACTACGGCTGGAACTTTGGGACGACTTTCGAGGCGGAAGGCAAACCATACTGGGCTGACTACGCTGCAATGGCACGATCTGCCGGCGCGCGCGGCGTCATGATCAAGTCCGCCGATGAACTGGGTCCCGCGCTTAAAGAAGCACTTGCTTCTGGTCAGCCGACCGTAATCCAGGCCGCGATGGAAGATGCCCCCACCCCGACCCCTGGCCACTGGCAGATTCACGACATCTTCCGCAAAGGCGACTAGCCTATTGTTTCTGAGCCGCGACCGCGAGGGAGTCGGTGCACCGACCCGGTCAGTCCATCATCTACTAAAGCCGAGATGCCAGCATCCATCGATACCGTAACGAACGCGAATAAAGCTGGCGCAAGGCCGTACCCCAAAGCCTGGTTGTCATGGGCCGTATGGGGCATCGGGGCAGTCTTCTACCTGTGCGTCTTCTTCCTGCGCGCAGCCCCCGCCGTCATGACGACCGAGCTGATGCGCGATTTTGGAATCGGCGCGGGCAGCCTCGGCAATCTTTCCGCATTCTACTTTTATTTCTACGTAGCCATGCAGATTCCGATTGGCGCCCTCACCAGTTCGCTGGGTCCCCGCAAACTCCTGGTCATCGGTGCAGTCTCCGCCGCCCTCGGGCAATTTCTCTTCGGTGCCACCAGTAACTTCGCGCTAGCCTGTCTCGGCCGCGCCATCATCGGTGGCTCAACCGCTGTCGGCTGGCTCGTCGTCCTGCGCCTCGCCGCCCACTGGTTCCCGAACCGCAGATTCGCCATGCTCACCGGCCTCAGTCTGTTCTTCGGCAATCTTGGCGCTCTGTTCGCTCAGGTTCCGTTGCGCCTCGGTGTCGAGTATTTCGGCTGGCGCGGCACTGCGCTCGTTTCTTCCGCCCTCATTCTCGCGATCGGCATTCTCGCCTGGCTCTTCGTTCGTGACGATCCCAGCGAAAAGGGTCTCGAAAGCTATGCCTCGGCCGCACTCCAGGAGCACGATAAAGTCACTTTGAGCAGTATCGTGGTCGGAGTACGCAGCGTTTTCTCGGTCCGCAATACCTGGCTCATCCTGCTCGCACAGGGAGGCATGGTGGGGCCGATCATGACCTTCACCGGTCTCTGGGGCGCGCCCTTTCTCAAGGCCCGCTTCGGCCTGGAACCGAAAGCCTCTGCGACGATCTGTTCGGTCATGATCGTCTGCTGGGCCGTGGCCAGTCCCGTCTTTGGCGGCATCTCCGATAAGCTGCGACTTCGCAAACCTGCCTATTTACTCGGTTCGATTGCCTGCGCGTTCGGCTGGGCCGTCATGATCTACGCCAAGAGCCTTCCGCTGGCCGCATTTACGCTGGTGGCAGCCCTCACCAGCTTCGCCACCGGCTGCGTCGTGATTGCCTTTGCCTACGGACGCGAATCCGTACCGGCCCGCCACATGGGGACTGCGACCGCCGCAGCAAACATAGGCAATATGCTGGGCAACGTCTTCCTGCAACCGGGCATTGGCATGTTGCTCGACAAGAACTGGACGGGCACCATGCTCAAGGGAGCGCACGTCTATGGCGTAGAGGCCTACCAGTCCGCTTTTGTCCTGATCGTCGGGTGGTCCCTCTTGTCCTGTGTAATGATCGCCATGACGCGCGAAACAAGTTGCCAGCAGAGTTCGTGAAATATACTAGCCACGGAAACCGGATCGAACCCAGGGACTGGTAGCGTGAAACTCTCGGCAGCTTTATTACTGTTTATTGCGTCTGGAGCGGGAGTTCTGCTGGCGCAACCGCCGCAGAACGGTAATTTACCCGCTGGCCCCGCTGGCGCGTCGGGCGGACCGGGGCCGGGACGTGGCAGAGGCGGCCGCGGCGCCAGCCCTATTGAAATCGTTGGCGACGCGAAGGCCGG
Source organism: uncultured Acidobacteriia bacterium (assembly GCA_903825445.1). GTDB lineage: Bacteria > Acidobacteriota > Terriglobia > Bryobacterales > Bryobacteraceae > BOG-234. The sequence goes on along the minus strand of CAIKAS010000200.1, from coordinate 92,591 downwards.
CGAAGCCTACTTTAACGGAGCGGGAAAATGTTCAACGTGCCATTCACCGACCGGTGATCTGAAGGGCATCGCAACCCGGCTGACTGGAGTCGCGCTGGAAGGCCGTATGGTTCTTCCGCGCGGATCAGGTGGCTATCCTTCTCTGGGCGCGGCGCCCGCCAAGCCCGATTTGCCGTTGAAAGTCGTCGTAAAAATGCCTTCTGGACCCGCCCTTTCCGGCTCGGTTGTTTCCCTGGATGATTTTCACGTAACCTTTAAAGACTCCACCGGCGCTCTGCAGACCATCACGCGCAACGGCGATGTTCCGTCGGTGACAATTACGGACCCCGCCCAGGCTCATCTCGATCTGCTCCCCAAACTGACCGACAAAATCATGCACGACCTCACAGCGTATCTGGTGACACTCAAATGAAACGTCTTCCAGCCTTGTGTGGCCTCATCGCTGTCGGCACAGTCCCTTTTATTCTGCTGGCTCAGGACGCATCTCTGAATCCAGCTGTCATGAACGATCTTTCAACCGGACTCTGGCCTGGCTATCACGGTGATTATTCCGGACGGCACTACAGTCCTCTCAAACAAATCGATGCATCCAATGCGCGCTCCCTTTCGCTCGCATGGATTTATCGGACCACCTCCTCCACCCAAAACGCTATCGTAGAGTCCGACGTGACGGCGGCGGCCGCGGCGGCGCAGCAGGGCCGTGGCGGTGGGGGCGGCGGTGGCGGCGGATTTGGCGGAGGCGCCGCTGCGGGCCCCACCATTAAGTCCATACCGCTGGTGGTTGGCGGCATGATGTATCTTTCCGTCCCCGGACATGTCTACGCCGTGGATGCCCGAACCGGTGTAGAGCGCTGGCACTACGCGACCGTAGGCGGTGCGGCAATCGGCAACCGCGGAGTGGGGATGTACGGTAGTTGGCTCTTTCTTGAAACCGGCGACAACAGAATCGTGTCGCTCGACGCGCAGACCGGCCACGAGCGCTGGCATAAGGATTTGAAGGTAACAGGCTCGTCCAACTTTTCCACTTCAGCCCCGGTGATCATCCGCAACCACGTTATCGTCGGAATCGGCGGTGACTCGGGTTCCGGCATCGGCTGGGTCGAATCGCTTGACCCCGAAACAGGTGACATGCAATGGAAGTGGGTCGTTACTCCAGCGGCGGGAGAGCCGGGTGTCGAAACCTGGCCGAGTCCTGAAGCCGCAGCCAAAGGCGCCGGTGGCCCGTGGCAGCCTCCAACGTATGATCCGGCGCTCAACCTGATGTATATGACGACGGGGCAACCCACCCCCACTTACAACGGGCGAGGCCGGCCCGGAGCAAATCTGTACACCTCCTGCGTTGTTGCGCTGAATCCCGATACTGGGAAGATGACCTGGTATTACCAGTTCTCCCCGCACGATACGCACGATTGGGATGCCACCCAGGTTCCGGTCCTGATAGATGGCACGATCAACGGCCAGCCACGAAAACTGCTGGCGCAGGCCAACCGCAATGGCTACTATTTTCTTCTGGATCGTACGAACGGCAAAGAGCTGGTCGCGAAGCCTTTTGCGCTCAGCAATACTTACAAGGGACTCGATGCGACCGGGACGCTCATTCCCGATCCTGACAAAGAACCATCGCCCGGCGGATCTCTGGTTTTTCCCGATTCTGACGGTGCGGCCAACTATCCGGCGCCTTCGTTCAGTCCTGACACAGCACTGTTCTATGTGAATGCGACCAACGCTGCCAGTATTTTCTCAGCTGTCAAAGATGACACCGATCCAACCGGATTTGCGCGCGGCTCTGAGTATCATCTTGGACTCTTCGATTCCTCATTGCTGGCGCTCGACTATCGAACCGGCGCCGTGAAATGGTCACACCACTACCCCCAAACGGGGTTTTGGTCAAGCACCTATCCTGGAATTCTCACCACGGCTGGCGGCGTTCTCTTCACGGGAGATCCTTCCGGGAACTTTATTGCCTATGATGACCGCAGCGGCAGGATTCTATGGCACGCGCCTGTTGGCGCCACCGTGTCCAATTCACCCGAGACCTTCCTTATGGATGGCAAACAGTACGTGGTGGTCGCGGCGCGGGACGGGTTGTACTGCTTTTACCTGCAGTAGCGTGCCGCGGACTTAAGCGAAAAGCCTGTTAGCGTAATAGAACGGAGTCGAAACACTATGAAGAAGATCAGCCTGATTCTGGGTTTGTGTGCGGTCAGCGCAGTCGTGAGCCTGCACTTTTTAGCACCACTCACCGCAAAAGCGGCCGCACCGAAGCGCTTGCTCCTCGTCACCACTACCCTTGGCTTTCGCCACGCCGCGGTTCCGCTCCAGGAACAAATAGTCCGGCAACTGGCGAAATCGACCGGTGAGTTCACAATTGTTTCGACGACCGACAGCCCGGATTTCCCAACTGCCTCATACCAGGCAGGAGTGGACCAGCGTAATGCCCGCATACAGGTGGGCAAGGCCTACCCTAACGATGTGCCTGCGATAGCCGGAGGCTTTGACGGCCCCCGTGGAACTCCGGAGCAACTGGCTTTTGTGGCGAGCATGAATGCTTCCCTCGCCCCACTCACCGCTGCCGTAACATCCGCAACAGCGGCACTGAATAGCGCCATTTTCTCGGACAAACCCGATGCTTCGGACATCAAATCCAAAGTCAACGCCGAGACAAATGCCGAGTTGGCCGTCGCCTACGCGCGTCTCCAGGCTCTCAATAAGATTCAGGCGTCCGCGGCAAAACTGGATGCCGATCAGCTACAGGCCCTCGCGGCTGCCGGCGGCGGAGGTGGCCGCGGTGGCCCGGGCAGAGGCGCGGCGGCATCCGAGGCGCCAAAGCCATTGACAGATTCACAGCAGGCTGCCGTGAACGCGATGAACAGTTCATTGATGCCTCTCAATCAAGCGGTAACCGCCGCGCGCGCGGCTGTTGGCAGTGCGGCCTGGGCCAGTGGGGCGACTCTGGGGGACGTCAAGGAGAAAGGAATCGCATTCGACGCCGCCGAACTTGCCCTCGCCAATGCGAAAGCGGCGGCATTTACGAAAATTCAGGCGTCGCCTGACAAACTGGAGCCCGCACAATTCCAGTTGGCTTCACAGGGTGACGGCGGGCGTGGAGGAAGAGGCGGACGCGGAGGTCCGGGTGGCCCGGGTGCGCCAGATCCGACGACAGCCGCTATCGCGAAAGTGTTGCAGCAGTACCTGAATCCCGAAGCTTTAAAGAACTATGACGCGATCGCGTTTCTCAGCACCACCGGCGAACTGCCAATTCCCGACAAAGATGCGTTCTTTAAGTGGATCGCCGACGGCCACGGCTTCATCGGTCTGCATTCGGCCACTGACACGCTCCATCAGACCCCGGAATATATCAAAATGATCGGCGCCGAGTTTGCCGGCCACGGACAGTTTCACCCGAAGGCTCCGGTGGATAACATGGATCCCGCGAGCCCCGTTACTGCGGGCTGGGGCAAGTCCGTTGCCATCAATGAAGAGTTCTATCTCTTTAAGAATTACGATCCAAAACAGGTACATCTGCTGCTCGCCATGCCGGTTCAGCCGTATACAAAGGAGGCCGGTGTTTATCCGGTGTCCTGGATTAAGAAATACGGCAACGGCCGCGTGTTCTATACGTCACTCGGCCATCGCGACGATGTCCTGCTGCCCGACGGAACGATCGGCGATCAGGAATACAAAGTCCGCTTCAACCAGGCGCCAGTGGCGCTCGCGGTTCAAAATCACATTCTGCAGGGCATCCGCTACGCACTCGGTCTGATTGATGCGGACGCCACTCCACAAGCGAAGTGACAGAAGCCGAATGCTGCCATATCGTCGGGTGCACGCTCTTCTAACTGTCTGATGGTCGCTCTCACGCGCGATACAAATTGCCATTCGGTCTTAATCGTCGTAAATAGTGCTTCGATGACCCGCAGCAACGACAAACACCACCAGCCGGGAATCCTGTATTTCGCAAATGACGCGGTAGTCGCGGACGCGATAACGCCATAGTCCGAACTTGCTCGAGCGTAGCGGCTTACCAAAGTTGCGCGGGTCCGAGTTTCTTCAGATCCTTCAATGTCATCGGGTCGTACTCAATCGTCCAGGGCAAGATCTTTGCGCACCTGCATACTGGTCAGTGGCTCGCGCCGGTTTTCCAGCCGCGACTCCGCCAGATAACGATCTTCCAGATCCTCTATATTTTGTTCGATCAGTTCACGGACGCAGGTGTCCTCACTGCGTCCTGTTCGCCGCGCAAGTACGGCCAGACGTCGCTCAGTTTCAGGATCCAGCTGAATGGATAGCATGCCAGCCTGTGAATACGATTATTACACCGATTCTCCATCTGCGTTCATGCGTGCCCATCCATAGCCAAGGAAACTCGCAAAATTCCCCAGGGTCGGTTTCCTCTGCGTCCCTCTGCGAGAACTCTGCGGCATCTGCGTGAGACGGTCACGCCAATTTTCTTCCACTCTTTCAATAACTTAGCTCCGTCGCCCTTGTTGCCTCATGCATACTCTTAGTCGTATGCCAGTCTTCCAGCCAATACTCGCCGCCAATCAGGCCAACGCCGTCAAATCCGCCAGCATCAAACGAGAATTGTCGCGTCAAAACCGCCCCGATGTCCCCGCCGACCCGCCCCGAAATACGCCGGAAAGTGAAAAAGCGCGGAATGAACCCAAAATGTTGATGAAAACAAAGAACAATCCGAAAATAATGAACCCACCCAGACCCCTGGTGAAGCCACGGAATGGCCCAATGAACCCACCCCAGGGACCGTCAAACCCACCGAAATCGGGGCCAGCCAACCCTGTTTTGGGTCACAGGTGTCTCAACTCCCGGCGGTTAACGGTAGCGCCACCGTTAATATCTTGCTCCCGGCCCATCCAACTGATAGCGTTATGAAGGATTTCTGCGCTCGAATTCTCCCCAAAAAAGGACCCGTGCACCCTAAAATGCGTATACTTCAACTGATCGCCATCGGAACCCTCGGATGCCTTGCCGGCTATAGCGCGGACTGGCTCGCCGATGGTGGCGACCCACAGCGCACCAGTTGGCAGAAAGACGAGAAAATTCTCTCACCCGCCACGGTCAAAAACATGAAGTTGCTGTGGAAGGTCAAGCTCGATAACAAGCCGCGCGAAATGCACTCGTTGTTCCCGCCAGTAATCGTGGGCAGCGCCGCAACTTCCACCGGTCCAAAAGAGATCGCCGTAGTCGCCGGCAGTTCGGACAATCTCTACGCCATCGACGTCGCCAAGGGAACGATCATTTGGAATAAGCACTTTGACAGCGGCTCCCTCGAAACAGCCGGAGGCCGTGGTGGCGGCACCTTTTGCCCGGGTGGCATTACAGGTACGCCGGTCATTGCTCCGGGGTCCGCGCCGGGCAAATACACCCTTTACGTGGCGTCCTGGGATGGCTCGCTGCATCAGCTAAACGTCGCCGATGGAGAGGATCTCGCTCCTCCCGCAAAGTTCATGCCCGCCAACGGCAAACCATACTCGCTGAATCTTGCCAATGGCGTAATCTACACTTCCACTGCTCAGGGCTGCGGCGGCAATCCGAACCTCATCTACGCGTATGATCTCGCCACCCATAAAGTCGGCACTTTTTCGCCAGGATCCGGTTCTATGTGGGGCCGCAAAGGCATTGCAGTCGGGGCGGATGGCGCAGTCTACACCGGCACTGGAGACGGTCAGTTCCATCCGGAAAATGGCGCGTTGGGCATGGCGATCATCGGCGTCAAACAGGACCCCGCCACCAAAGCTCTCGCGCTTTCCGACTATTACGGTCCATCCAACGCCGAGTGGCTGCTGAAAAAGGATCTCGATCTCGAAGTCACGCCAGTAATCTTCAACTACAAGGGCAGGGAACTTCTCGTCAGTTCCAGCAAAGAGTGCCGCCTCTGGCTCCTCGATACCAAATCTCTCGGCGGTGACGATCATCGCACACCCGTCTACCGGACTCCCATCATGTGCAATGAACAGGTGAACATGAACCTCGGCGTTTGGGGCGCGATGTCCACCTGGGAAGATTCAAAAGGCACTCGCTGGATTGTGACGCCGTTCTGGGGCCCGCTCTACACAGGCTTTCATGCCCCCGTGGAATATGGACCCGTCACTCACGGCGCTGTGGCCGCGTTCAAATTGAAAGACACCAACGGGCAACTGTCGCTGGACCCCGCGTGGATCTCGCGCGACATGAATCAGGCCGATCCGCCCGTGATCGCCAACGGCGTAGTGTTCGGGTATGGAAGCGGAGAAAGCGCCACGCTTCACTGGCCCGATCCCGCGCACATTTCCGGAACGGCGGGACGAATTGCCGAGTCCACCCACGCGGTGCTCTATGCGCTCGATGCGCAAACTGGCAAGGAGTTGTGGTCCAGCGGCGATCAGATCGCTTCATGGAATCACTTCAGCGGCATCTCTGTGGCGAATGGCCGTGTCTACATCGGCACCTACGATGGCTACGAATATTGCTTTGGGATAGCGAAATAGCAATGCGGACCTGGAAGGAGTTTCTTATGACAACAACGAGCGCACAGGCAATCAAGTGCGGCGCAGCCCTGCTGTGTGTCGGCTCGCTCTGGACCGGAGCATTGTTCGCCCAGGGGCGTGGTGGCGGCGGCGACTGGAAGACGGGAGGCTTCGACGCTCAGCGCTCGTCGTGGGTACGGTCCGATTCCAGACTCACGCCAGACACAGTAAAGAAAGATTTCAAGTTTCTCTGGAAGTTCAAAGTCCCGAATGACGCGCGGCAACTGAACGCCTTGACTCAGCCCATCATGCTCGATGGACTCCATAGCTACACCGGCATGCGAACGCAACTCGTCCTCGGCGCAAGTTCCGGGGCGGCATATTCGATCGACGCTGACCTGGGCCGCCTCGAATGGAAGCATCCCTTCACGACCCAGCCCCAACCTGCCGGAACATTAGCGTGTCCCGGCGGCGTAACTTCCACGTTCACGCGTCAGGTCTCGTTGCCACCTGCAGCAGCTGCGAATGGTCGTGGCGGTGCAGGTGGCGGCCGTGGCGGACGCTCCGGCGGAGCTGTCGGTCAACCCGATCAGGGCGCCCCGAATATTGGCCAGGCCACCGGTCGCGGTGGCGGAGCCCCCGGAGCTTCCGGTGGTGGAGTTGGTCGCGCTGGACGTGGCGGCGGTCCTCCCGCCCCTCCCACTGAAGAAGGCGGCGCTGCGCCGGTTCCTGCAGCAGGTCGCGGCGGTCGTGGCGGCGTGAGCTTCGGCGGCACCGATGCTTTCTACTCAGTTTCGGGCGATGGAAACGTGCACATGCTGAATGTCCAGGATGGTTCCGACATGGCTCCTCCCGTGAAGTTCCTTCCGGCAGGCGCGAACATCTCGGGACTCATGCTTTTTGACCGTGTACTCTACGCGGCCACCACTAACAATTGCGGCGGTGCCGCCAACGGGCTGTGGGCGATTGATTTTTCAACTCCGAATCAGGCAGTTACAACATGGAAAACGAATGGCGGAGGCGCAGCGGGCACCATGGGCCCTGCGGCAGGCAGCGACGGAACTCTCTATCTGGCAACCGGTGATGGTGATTATTCCCCGACCAGCTATTCCGATGCAGTCGTAGCTCTCGCGCCCAAAACGCTCGCCCTGAAAGATTACTTCACGCCAGGCAGAGTGGCGTTCGGCGCTTCTCCCGTCGTGTTTCCGGATGCAGGCAAAGACTGGATTGTCGCCGCCGGAACAGACGGTCGTCTCTATGTGCTCGACAGCAGTTCCCTTGGCGGAGCCGACCATCACACTCCCGCATACGTAACGCCTAAGATTTCAAATGATAATACTGACTTCACGGCAGGTGCTCTCGCGACATGGCAGGATTCCAGAGGCGTGCGTTGGGTGTTAGCGCCGGTCGCGGGCGCGATCTCGGATGACGCCAAGTTCTTCACAACGAACGACAAGGTAACGAATGGAGCTATCGCGGCCTTCAAGGTTGTGGCGCAAAATGGGAAACCGACGCTACAGCCCGCCTGGGTGTCGCGCGACCTCGTTTCGCCCGGTGCCCCGCTCATCGTCAACGGAATCGTCTTCGCTTTGTCCACCGGTGAGTTTCACTCAAACGATTCGAACGTGACCGTAGCACAGCGAATCCAGCGCTCGAAACCCGCAGTCCTCTATGCGCTGGATGCGGCGACCGGGAAGGAAGTTTGGAACAGCGGCAATACCATCACTTCGTTCGTCCACGGTTCCGGTCTCTCCAGCGGCAACTCTCAGGTGTACACTTCGACTTACGACAGCACTCTGTACACTTTTGGTATTCCCATGGAGCGTTAATGCTCCTGCCCGTAAACTAAAAAATGAATCCACTAAGCAAGAACAACAACCTCCGCAAATGGGTAGAGAAGATGGCTGCGCTTACCAAGCCGGATTCCATCCATTGGGTGGACGGTTCTCAGGCCGAATATGACCAGCTCTGTTCGGAGATGATCGCCGGCGGCACCCTGATCAAACTCAATCAGGATCTCTGGCCGGGCTGCTATTACTCCCGTTCGGACGCGAACGATGTCGCGCGCGTCGAAGATCGCACTTTCATCTGTTCACTCTCGAAAGACGGCGCAGGACCCACCAATAACTGGTTCCCGCCCTTCGAGATGAGAAAGAAGCTGAAGGGTCTGTTCGATGGCTGCATGCGCGGCCGCACCATGTATGTTCTGCCCTACAGCATGGGTCCCGTTGGCTCGCCCATGTCGCAGATCGGCGTGCAGTTGACCGACTCGCCCTATGTCGTCGTCAACATGCGAATCATGGCCCGCATCGGCTTGCCTGTCTTTGCTGAGATTGATAAAGACGTCAAGCGCGTTGTGCCCTGCATGCATTCGGTCGGCGCACCGCTGGCACCTGGTGAAAAGGACGTTCCCTGGCCCTGCAACAAAGAAAAGTACATCGTGCATTTCCCGGAAACCCGCGAGATCTGGTCGTACGGTTCCGGCTACGGCGGCAACGCGCTGCTCGGTAAGAAATGCTTCGCGCTGCGCATCGCTTCGAATATCGCGCGCGACGAAGGCTGGCTCGCCGAACACATGCTGATCCTCGGCGTGGAGAATCCCGAGGGCCAGAAGACTTACGTAGCTGCGGCATTTCCCAGCGCCTGCGGTAAGACAAACTTCGCCATGCTCGTTCCTCCAGACAGCTTCAAGGGCTGGAAGGTTTGGACAGTCGGCGACGACATCGCCTGGATTAAGCCCGACGCGAATGGCCGACTGCATGCCATCAATCCGGAAGCGGGCTTCTTCGGCGTGGCGCCCGGTACTTCGGAACAGACCAATCCGAACGCAATGGCCGCGCTCTCGCGCAACACCATCTTCACCAACGTCGCGCTAACACCAGAAGGAGGCGTCTGGTGGGAAGGCATGACGAAGGAACCTCCCGCCGAATGTCTCGACTGGCAAGGCAAACCATGGACTCCGGCTATCGCCAAAGCAACCGGCGCGAAAGCCGCACATCCGAATTCCCGCTTCACCGCTCCGGCATCGCAATGCCCCACGATTGATCCGGCTTGGGAATCGCCCCATGGAGTGCCGATCAGCGCCATCGTCTTCGGCGGCCGTCGCGCGACAACAATGCCACTGGTCTATCAGGCCTTCAACTGGAGCGCGGGCGTCTACACCGGCGCAACCATGGGCTCAGAAACAACCGCCGCTGCTGCCGGTGCGGTGGGTAAAGTGCGCCGCGATCCGATGGCGATGCTGCCATTCTGCGGCTATCACATGGGTGACTATTTCCGTCACTGGCTGAAAGTCCAGCGGTCTCTCAGCGAGACGCCGCGCATCTTCCACGTCAACTGGTTCCGCAAGGATGCAGAAGGGAATTTCATCTGGCCGGGCTTTCGCGACAACATGCGCGTGCTGCGCTGGATTGTGGAACGAGCTAATGGCGGCGCAGTAGCGAAGGAAACGCCCATCGGCTGGATGCCCCGCTACGAGGATCTCGACTGGCGTGGTCTGGATTTCCCGCGTGAGCAGTTCGATGAATTACAGTCTTTCGATCGCGCCGCGTGGAAGACCGAGGTGATCGGCCACGAAGAACTGTTCATCGATCTGCACGACCACCTGCCACCCGAAATCGTCTATGAACGCGAATTGCTGATTTGCAGGCTGTAGGTCAGCGGCGGACGCCAAGCAGCGATTCCCGCGGTTTGCGGGCCTCGCTGCGATTAACTCCGTTCGCGATCGCTGCGCACGTAGCTGCCGCGGGGCGGGTCATCTGAAATATTGTGTCGATCGGCAGGCCTTCGGTTTCTGTCACGAACGAAAGCCTTTTCAAATCCGAATCGAATCCAATCCGAATAAGCTCGCCCCCCTTGATCTGGTTTGATGCCACCAGATTCGACAATGGGTGCACGATTCTCTTCTCCACTACGCGCTTCAGATGACGCGCGCCGTACTCCATATCGGTTCCTTCGCTGAGAACGAAGGAACGAGCGTCTCGGGTCAGCTCGAAAATGAAAGGAGCCAGATTCCCCGCCGCGAAGATTCGCTCCTGCACACGCTTCAGTTCCAGGCTCAGTATCCTGTCCAGCTCTTCATCACCCGGGCGTCTGAAAACAACCACCCGGTCGATGCGGTTCATGAACTCTGGAGTAAACTTACGTTTTGCGGCCTCTACTCCCACGCGGGTGGATTTCTCATGCAGTGCAGACAACGCTGCCGGATCCGCGCTGATGTTCAGGTGTCCAGAGGTGGTGAATCCTAGCCTTGGTCTCAACATAGCGCCCATATCGGCGGCGCCCAGGTTGCTGGTCATAAAGATCAGAGCGTTGGAGAAATCCACCCTCCGGTTGTCGCCAAGGGTCAGTGTCGCCTTGTCCAGAATGCCGAGTAACAGGTTCCATAGCGCATCGCTGGCCTTTTCAATTTCGTCGAACAGCACGAAGCTGATCTTCATGTCGTCCGAATGATGTTGATCAAGCATGTCCTGGCTGAGCAACGCGTGCGTTTCCCGATGCCCGAGATATCCGGGCGGAGAGCCAATCAGCTTCGCGATCTCATGGCTGTGCTGAAATTCGGCGCAGTCAATCTTCAGAACCGCGCGTTCACTCCCCAACAATACTTCCGCGGTTGCTTCCACCAGGCGTGTCTTGCCGGTGCCCGTGGGGCCAAGAAACAGGAGGTTGCCGATCGGCCGTCCGACGCTCGTCATGCCGGTGAGCCAGGTTTGGTAAACACCCACTATTTGGTTGATCGCCTCGCCTTGCCCAACTACGAGTTCCGAGAGACCATTTCGTAGTCTCTCGGCCTCATCTCCTGTTCGTGACGTATCCAGTGTCCGGTTTACATGCCGCATTTCATGCTGTCTCCTGGGAGTCGTGGGCCAGTCGACTTGACGCCCTTATCTCGCTTATCGGACATCGGACACGTCAATTCCGTTCGTCGGCGTGTTCCTTGAAGTCCGCACCGGGCGCAATTTGCTAGAATCCGGGGAAAGCTCCGATTGCAATCGTTGCACGTGGATCCCGGCGATTCCGGGAAAGCTGAAGATCGCCATGCCATCCAGAACCGTCGTCGCGTCACGCCCCCAAGGTTCTCTCTACGTCGCGGTGTTCCTCACACTGACAGTCGCGATCGGAATCGCAGGCTACCGTTCTTATGCTGGTCAAAAGCTGGTCTTTGAGCTCGCGCTGAGACGCCAACTAAACGACATTACCGACCTGAAAGCAAGCCAGCTATTGGCGTGGTACGCGGAACGAACAGGCGATGTTCAGGTAGCAATAGCCGTCGCCCCAATGATACCGGCGGTTCAGCGCGTGTTGGCGTCGAACGACACCCCGGACATCCGGCGTCAGGCGTTGCAATGGATGGATACTATTCGCGCCGATTACCACTACGCAAGTGTTGTTTTGACGGACGCGGAGGGGAAGGTTCGACTGAACAGCGGTCCTCTGCTTGGCACGGCCGCCCTCTACCGCGATGCGGCCTTGACTGCCGCGTCCAAGGGCATTATTGTCAACTACTATTCTCAGGGTGCTCTGGCCGCTCGTTCGCAGTTTTTGTTCGGAGCGCCGCTGAAATCTCAGGACGGTTCGCTGCTGGGCACGGTACTTTTGGGAGTAGATCCGTGGACTTTGCCGCTGCCAGACGTTCTGAGGTGGCCGTCACCACAGCAGACAGGTGAGGTGATAATCGCGCGCCAGGAACAGGGTGTGGTTCGTGTCCTCAGAGCATCAGGCGGAGCAAAGGAATTCGTAGTCAACCTCCAGCCGAACCAGGCGTCTTCCGCAGTCCGGGCCGTTATGAGTAAGGACGGGTTTGCAGACGGTGTAGATGATCACGGTACACCGCTGGTGGCGTCGGCAAGACGAATTCGGGACTCGTGGCTCGTAGTCGCCCGGATGCGCGCGGATGTGGCCTACGCACCTCTGCGTCATACGATGACCTTGACCGTGCTCGTCGGCGGATTTCTCATCGTCATGTGCGGGGCAGGCATGGCGCTGATCTGGAGGCAGCAAATAGCAACCTACTACCGCCAGCGCTACGAGGCGGAGGCAGAGCATGTGGCGCTCTTAGGTCACTACGATTACCTGACACGGTTTGCCAACGACGCTATTTTCCTGGGGGATGGTGATGGAGCTATCCTCGAGGCCAACGAACGCGCAACCGAGATTTATGGTTATTCGCGGACGGAGTTCCTGAAAATGAACTTTCGGGAATTGCGCGCTCCGGAGACGCTGACTACATATGAACAGACTCTGGAAATATTGAGGGCCGAAAAAAGCCTGGTCTATGAAACCACGCACCAGCGCAAGAGCGGCGCTGTCTTTCCGGTTGAAGTCAGCATCCGACTCATTGACGTGGATGGCGGAACGCGTCTTCAGAGTATTGTCCGCGATATTACCGAGCGTAACCGAACAGAGGCGCAGATTCGACGATTGAACCGACTGTATGCCGTCCTGAGCCGGTGCGGTCAGGCTCTTATCGAGGCCCGGACGGAAGCTGAGTTATTGGACCAGGTTTGTCGGATCGCAGTTGAAGATGGCGGTTTTCGGGCGGCTTACATCGGCATGATCGATCCCGTCACGCATCTGATTGTTCCGCGGGCGCGAGCCGGCGAAAGCGCCCGGTACCTGGAAGATGCGTGCATCCAGGCCATCGGCAAGCCACTGGGCCAAGCTGCCGTAGAATTCTCAATGAGGGACGGCGGTTCAGTGGTCTGCAATGATATCCCCTCTGATCCCCGCATCATTCACATGCGTGACGTCGCAGCGAAATTCCAGATTCGTTCGGCGATTGGACTACCCCTTTGGAGGGACGGGAAGGTAGCAGGAATGCTGCAGTTCTTCTCGACGGAGGCAAATTTCTTCAACGATGAGGAAATTAAGTTGGCCGCCGAAATTGGTGGAAGCGTTTCTTATGCCGTGGACAAACTGGAAAAGGATCGCCAGCGGCGCCAGGCGGAGGCCGAACTAAACAGCAGCCGCGAACTTCTGGAATTGGTCCTGGACGCAACAAATGAGGGGTATTGGGACTGGGATTTGGTAACCGGACAAACGCGACACAGCCCGCGTTACGCATATATGCTCGGTTATCAGTCAGGCGAGTTGGGTGGGGGTTATGCGGAATGGCGTGAAGGGGTCCACCCGGAAGATATTAAGGCTGTCGAAGCCTACGTACAAGGATTCCTGGCAAGTGGACAAGATGTATACTCGGCGGAATTTCGCGTGCGCTGCAAGTCCGGCCAATACATCTGGGTTCTTAACCGAGGCAAAATCGTGGCGAGGGGCGCCGACGGACAGCCGCTTCGGATGGTAGGGACCCAAACTGATATCACCGAGCGGAAAGGGCTGGAGGAACAGTTCAGGCAAGCCCAGAAGCTGGAGAGTGTAGGTCGCCTCGCCGGTGGTGTCGCGCACGATTTCAATAATCTGCTGACGGTCATCAGCGGTTATACGGATCTGCTCATCCGGCGTTTTCCCGAAGGGGACCCTACGCGACGGCAACTGGATGAAATCAAAGAGGCGGGCGCGCAGGCCGCGAGCCTGACCCAGCAACTACTCACGTTCAGCAGAAATCAGCCCAATCAGGCAAAATTGCTGCATCTTAACTCGGTAGTGGCCAGCTCGGAAGGAATGCTGCGCCGCCTGATGCGTGAAGACATCGAAATGGTCACCACCTTCAGAACGTCCGGGGATATTGTGATGGCTGACCGGAACCAGATCTATCAGGTGCTACTGAACCTGGTGGTGAATGCGGGAGACGCGATGCCAGATGGCGGGAAACTCATAATTGAGACAAGCGACGCCCAGGTCGATATACAAGGAACGACGGATGGCGCGGAAGGAGCGCACGGTCCATACATTCTGTTGTCGGTGACCGACACGGGAGTCGGCATGGATCGGGCTACGCTGCAGCATATCTTTGAGCCGTTTTTTACCACTAAGGAAACAGGAAAAGGAACAGGCCTGGGGCTTTCGATGGTATACGGCATTGTCAGGCAGTGCGGCGGCTTCGTGCGTGTCGAGAGTGAGCCAGGGCAGGGTGCGGCGTTCAAAGTGTACTTGCCGCTGGCCGCTGGTGAAGTTACTGGCGATGAGGAGGCCGGACCGCGCTCAGCTGATGTCACGGGATCGGAAACGGTCCTCGTGGTGGAAGACAAAGACAACGTGCGCAGACTTGCCGTTGAAACGTTGCGATCCTGTGGTTATGTGGTTCTGGCGGCCCGCGGCAGCGAAGAAGCTCTCAAGATCTCAGAACGGAGGGCAGGCCGGATCGATTTGCTGCTCACAGACGTTGTTATGCCAGGCATGAACGGGAACAGGCTGGCTGAACGCCTGCTGTCCTCTCGGCCAGAGATGAAAGTAATCTTCATGTCTGGCTATCCGGATGACGCACTCGGCCCTCCTGCGGCAGTGTCCGCCCTGCACTATCTCCCCAAGCCATTTGGCCCGGATGAACTGGGACGCAAGGTGCGCGAGGTGCTCGGACCCTCGCGCCCGGTCGGACACACGATTCTGGTCGTGGATGATGAGAGCGGGATTCGCAATCTGTTTATGGCAATCCTTGGAGAGGACAACCGGGTATTACTCGCTTCGGATGGGGCGGAGGCGCTGGAGATTTTGCGCAGCGGAGAGGTTCCCGATCTGGTCATCACGGACATGGTGATGCCGAATCATGATGGGACCGAGACTCTGCGTGCTGTCCGCAAGCTGTGTCCGCGAACCAAGATCATTGCCATGTCCGGCGCGTTTGGCGGACAATTCATGAAGACGATAGAACTTTTGGGTGCGAACGCCACGCTGGTAAAACCAATAGATCCAGACCAACTGCTGGCAACTGTCGAGTCCCTTCTTGGCCAGCCGGTTTAATGTGCGAGCCCCAGCCAAACGTTTGCTTCCTCAAGTGACCTGAAAACGCCTACTTCTTCCTGACCGCCACCAGCCTCGCGTTGAATTGCAAACATGCGTGCCTTTCCATAGACCGCATTTTGCGGCGCTACGATGGCCCGGCGCGCCTGATGGCTGAACGGCGAATAGCTCGCGAGATCCCGAACTTCGCTGGCGGACATGTTAGTATCCGTCACATCCTGGAAGTCATAGAGCTGACAAAATTCCGGACGGAACGCCGGATCGTGGGTGAATTCGAGCCGCATCCCCGTAATCTCTGCGTGGGTAACTGAGCCCCAGCCCCGGCAACGGATCAAACGACGTGGCAAGTCGATCTCATACTCGCACGGCATGAATACAGCGTAGCGCTGCGGGGCTACCGGTTACGGATGTCGACTCAGCTGTTGGCGACGTTGACGCCGGCATTTGAGAGCGTGTCGAAAATGATCGTTGCCGGATTGAGCGAATTGCTCTCGGTCCCACTTCCCTGCAGCGACGCCAGAAACTGACTCAGAGCTGAACTCGTGGTGCTGGCCGACGCATTGCCGGCCGAAGAACCGCTGCTCGTTGCATTGGTGCCGTTATCCCCGGACGCGGAAGAACCAAAGTGGGAGTGATGATGATGACCGTGATGTCCGCCAATCGCTTGCGCCAGGTCCTGCAGATTCGGGAGTTGGCCGCTTTGAGAAGCATTTGAGAAATCCGTAGACAATTGGTTCAGCTGGTTCGCTGCGGTCGTATTGCCGTCTGACTGGGCAGTTTGTGCGGCGGTTTGCAGATTCGCAGAAATCTGTTGTGTGACTTGCTGATATTGGGTGGGGTTCGATTGCTGCAGTTGCTGGAGGGTGCTGGCTATCTGGGCGAACTGCGAAAGCTGCCCGTTGTCCGACTGTTGCGCTGTCGGGTTCACGCTGGCGCTGCCCTGGCTTCCTGCAGAATTAGCCGTCAGGCCCGCGCTCTGGAAGACATTATTCAGGGCCGATTGCAGGAAGTTACTGGAAAGATTGTTAATAGTACTCATGCCTCTTTACAAGCAATTGCCGTTCCGTTCTGCACGCACCCCGAAGCCGTTGAAACTACAGTCGGCGAAACGACAGTTGCCCGACGAATTAAAGACAATCGGCGAGATTTCGCCGATTCACGGGAAGAGTCCACTATTGTGAAATCCTGAAATCCCACGCCATGACCAGAGCTTCGCGGGAGATGATTCCCGGACCGACTTGCGTGGTTGGCAGCACCACCGCGTACTCACCCGCCTCCAGAGGCTGATCAGGTACGAGCGTCACTTTGTCGCCGTCCCTTGCAGTCTGACAAGGCACAACATTCTGATCCGTTCCCAGGACATCTGCGGCAAGAATGCTGCCGCCGGGATCTTTGTAGGAGATATGACTGGTGCGCAGGATGCGGGCAAAGTCTTTGCCTGACGTCTGAAGGCGGAACAGCAGCGGCATGCCAGATTGCAAGCCGGCACTTTGCAAGGTACCCGGGTCGGTGTCGACGTTCAGTGAGATCGCACCGGCAGGAATCACGGTATCGGATGACAGGCCCCGCAAATAGGAAACAGTGAAACCCTTTACCGTTCGCTTTCTCATGCCTATCAGTGCCTGCAGGCCGATCTGTACGGGCAGCCCCCCGAGTCCGGCTGGCGCCGTCAGGAGTTTACTGCCTGCCATGCCGGCCAGATTGTCAGCAACCTGAGTGCCGGCACCAGTAATAGCCTGGTCTTTCAGAACTTCCTGTGATGTCCTGGCGTCGCTCGGGAGGAATGAAGTTTGGATATCGCGCATGCTCAGGGTGGCTCGTCCAAAGTTCGACACTGCGGCGACAGTTTGGGCGGAGGCCACAGTTGAAGTGGCAGCTAACGCGAGGATAATCGTCAGTGAAGTCAGTGGGGGAATTCGGTTGTATTTTCTGATGCTCATAAATATCTCTCGCGGGCTGGTTGGTTCGTACTCTCGAAGGGCTACGGGGCAACAGCCATGGTCAGACCGATCTGTGTCTGCCCCGCTCCAATGTTGACCAAAAGTGGCACTGCGTTCCCCGTCGTTGCGCCAACAGGCACTACGGCATTTACCTGCAGGAGCCCCAGCATGCACGTGGGAATCGGACCTGCGTAAGTTACGCTGGTCGCGGCCGTGCCACCTATAGTCACCGTGGGAAGGGGCGCTAACTCCGGATAGACGCCTGTGGCAACGGGCGGAGTGGCAGGCACGATAAAGCCAGTTTCAGTCGCATAGGTCGCACTGGCGTAATCGCCTTCACCGGTCAGAAAGAATGTGACGGCGTTGCCTATCTTTGCGGGATTGGCGGCGGAGTTGACGCTGTATGCGAACGTCACCGGATCGATGTTCAGTACGATCGCCTGACCAACGCCGGAGGCATTCATGGTGAACACGCCTGGGGCCGCAGCCACAATATCCGTAGTCGTGGAGACGGGGGCTGCTAATCCATAAGTTAATACAACTGTTCTGGCGGTGCCGAGTGCCGCCGTTCCCAGTTGCGCTGTGTACGGCACCTGAACCGTAACCTGCGAAGCGCTCGCATAGAGTATCGGAGCAGGTTGCCCGTCAATCGTGACTGAGACGCCCCCCGCGCTGGTGGGAACAAAGCCGCCCGCCACAGTGAAATCCACGGCCGGCGTTGGCCCCAAATTCTGGCCGAAGATAGCAATCATTTCGCCCGGGCTGACGGCACCCAACGAGTAACTCGCGGCGTTAGTGATCGCGGCAATAGAGGGAGCATTACCGACGGAAATACCGTAGGGCGCGGCTGCACCACCCGGCGCGGGGTTGGTAACGGTCAAATTGACGGCTCCGACCGCTGCGACCTGAGCAGCCGGAAGCACCGCCAGCAGAACAGTGGAACTCACCAGCGTCAGCTTCAACGGAGTTGCCGAGCCAGTGGCAGTCACCGTCGTTCCGCTGTAGAAATTGACGCCTTGAATAGTGAGCGTTGTATTAGGCGAACCCACCGGAATCTGTGATGGCCAGACGCTCGCAACTGTTGGCGTCTGTGCATTCACAGTCAGATTGACAGTCACGGTCTGCGTCGTGGCAACCCCATTGGCGGTTGTGGTAACAGTCAGCTTTCCGGGATAGGCGGCAACTTGTGGGTTGAGCGCCGCGGGATTGGCAGTGACTGTGAGCGTCTGAGTTTCATTGGGCAATACGGCTCCGGCGTTGGCTGAGACGGTCAGCCATGTGGCACCGGAAACGACAGTGAAGGTGGTGGGCGCAAGACCGGCGGTAATTGCGAAGGTTCCTGTGAGCGATCCCGGGGACGCGAGTGCCAGTGTGGTGGGTGCGACGACCGCACTCCCCGGCGGGAGCGTCACATTAAGCGTGATCGGAATAGTGATCGGACCTGCGGCACCGGCGGCAGTCACCGTGACGGTGGAGACATACGTCCCCGGCGTCAACGTGGATGGATTGACCCAAACGGTCAGTGCGGCTGGCAACGTAGCAGCGCTCGATGTCGCAATCAGCCAGGGTGTGGCGACCGACGCTGTAGCGGTATACGCTGGCGTTCCTGCAGTAATTTTCAGCGAAACAACCTGCGAGGCCGGAATCGCCGCGCCCATCTGCCAGTTGAAAGTCAAGCTGGTGGGCAGCGCCGATACGGTCGGTGCGGCACCCTGGGCAGTAAGAAGGCAGGCACCGAAAAACATCAAGGCTGTCAGGAGGATCCGGGAACGTCTCACATGCACACTCATCGTCCATTACCCTTGTGATTTCCGGGATGCGGGAGGAACCTACCGGTGTTCTGGTTAGTTGTAATTGATACTGCTCAAAGCAGCAAACCGACGGAAGTCCGTGAAACGCGCTTCAGTCCAGTCTGAGCGACGGCAACGATCTGCATATTGCACGCTATAGGTCGCCACCACCGGGACTACGAAGGAGTCATCTGCGACTTTGGTGTCCTGGAAGACGGTAGTCCAGGCAATTTGCGAGATCCCGATGCGAGATGGCAACTGCAGGTCGACACTATGCCAGGTAATCTCGGTGAGGTCGCCGGAGTCGGCCGAGAACCAGGCCGTTCCGTCAAAAGCCATCGCGAAACGTTCTTTACCCACAGTCAGTGTCCATGCGTTCTCCGCTGCGGTGACACGGAATTCAACCCCAACCTCCCGCTGACCCCCTGCCGCCACGCGGGAGACCATCTGAAAACTATGATTCTGAATGGCGTCGCGTGTAATCTTAAGCATGGTTGTCAGTTCCCCCTCAGCCCATGCCCCCGGCATGTCGGATATCCGGTTATAGGCCTTGCCGTTTCGGTGGATGGAAGAATACATCTCCCGGTCTTCGGCGATGCTCACTTCGGCGTCGAAACTGTCCGACTGAGTCTGGCTGCCGTGCTTCGAAAAGCGGGCAGTGGTTTCATGACACACAATGTTAGGCACGGCGGCAATTCGCCGGTCGAGTTCTCCGATTATAGGCAGGCCGGATGGGGTGGTGCTGGATATCGTGGTCACACCAGGGAGAGAACGCGGCTCAACCTGTTCAGGAGAACACGCTCCAGACTCTACAACAGAAATTCCGGGGGAGTCCACGCGAAACAGTGAAGCCCTGCCGCCCACAATATCGGGACGGCTGGCGTATTCGAGCCCGGAAAGCAGCATGGCGTTATCAATGGTGGCGTTCGCGGCAAGTGATGGCACTTTGCGAACATACTCATCGACGGCATCATGAACCCCCAGATAGAACGCGGCGGAGCCATTGCTGCAGTCGCCGGGGCAGCGCCGCTCGTTTAAAGCGACGCCAAGGTGAGGTTCTTTGCCCTGAACCAGCGCGAACGAAATGATGTGGAGTGCGGGTGCGCCGCCTTCATTACCGATCAATGCTATCTGCAGCAGATCATTTCCAGAAACTTCTTTTTCCAATTTTTTCCCGCTCGCGTCGTTGACCAGATTCACCACTGTCCCCAATCGGCCGGGTAGGATATCACGAAGTCGCGCTGCAAGCGTCTCAACCGAATCACCCTCATGGTACAGAGTTTCGATTTCATCGAAGATATTGAAATCGCCAATCTGCACATAGCCCGCAGCCAGGGCCAGCACTGAGCCAACCCGACGTGCTTTGCAAACCTCTTTGTTGTCACTCACGGAACTACCATCGCTAAGAAAGAGATACGAGACTTCCTTGCTGTCTGCCGCGGCCACGATTGTTCCGGGCGACATGAGTATGACCTCCGAGGTACCGTGGGAATACGAAGGAATAGCCGCGTTCACGATGGAGGCGGCGAAGAGGAATAGCGGGACGAAGAGCCGGTTGGACTCGCCTTTGTTCATAACCAACTCATCGGTCGTGGCTGATGAGTTCCGGTTACAACAATGGTTAGTGCCGATATGCTTACAGAGGTCGTGCGGCGATGGCTGCTTTTTTATTCGAACGAAATATTACTTGAGGCTCCGAAGCGACGAAATCCCGAAAAACGAGTATCAATCCAGTCAGTGCGACCGGATGCGTTGTCGAAGTTTATCCGGTAGGTGGATGTTTCCGGTATATCGTATTGCTTGCCTGCCACGGACACAGGAGCGAAGGTAACGCCCCACGTAATGCCGGTGATGTGCTCGGCGGCCTGGACGAGTCCGCCGCTGCTCTGCCAGTGGATCTCAGCAAGCTTCCCGGTTGTCTGGTCAATCCAAACGGTTCCCTGAAGATCAAGGCTGTAGCGTTTGTCCCCGATCGTAATAGACCAGATGTGATCAGCAGATGGAACGTCGAAGGCAATGCCAAGCTGGTGTGCCCCGGATGCGGTAATCCGGCTAACAGAAGACAGCACCCGGGATTGAATGGCGGAGCGGGTCACCTGGAGTATGGTGGCCAATCCACCATCCGCCCAGGCACCGGGTATGTCTGACATAGTGGCACACGGCCTGCCGTTCCTGCTGATGGCGGAGTACGCTTGTTCATCCCCCACAATCTGAACTTCCGCTTCGACAACGTCAGTCTGGATGCGATGCCCTTGTCTTGCATGGCGCGTCGCAACTTCGTGGACGATGAGATCCGGGATGGCTTCAAGCCGATCACTCAGTTCGGCGCCAAATAACTCTGCGTCCCGCGTCTGCGCCTTCATGCTGCTTCCGGCCTTCGGCGCGACTCTTTGCAAAGTGACGGTATCGCTGAACCCGCAAGCCCCGGGCTGCAGGAACATTATGCCCGATCGTTCAATTTTCAAGACTGAGAGTTCGCCGCCAACAGTGTCCGGATGATTCAGGTACTCCAGACCCGCGAGCAATCG
This sequence comes from uncultured Acidobacteriia bacterium, assembly GCA_903825445.1. Lineage (GTDB taxonomy): Bacteria > Acidobacteriota > Terriglobia > Bryobacterales > Bryobacteraceae > BOG-234. The sequence goes on along the minus strand of CAIKAS010000200.1, from coordinate 71,016 downwards.
GACATTCTCGGGCGTTGGCTGCGCACCAAGATCGGGATTCGCGCCGATAATGCGGTCGATGGAGTCATGTACTCCGAGATAGATGGCCGCGTGTCCCGCCGGGCAGTCGCCCGGGCACGTAAACTCAGAACTAGTAATTTGGGGATCCATATCGGTGCCCCCGAAGCGAAATGTCACCACGTCAATGGCGACAGCGCCGTCCTGGGGTCCCATGATAGCGACTTCGAGCGTGACCTGATTTGCCGGCCGCATACCGTCCATGCGGCCGTTGAGCGACCGTCGTAACTCCTGTATAGCGGTCAACAGGGGAGGGGGAATCGCGTCACGAACTCGTGCTGCGACGGTACGCACTGAATCACCGGGCCTATACAGGGTGTCAATCGTGTCGAGTGTGTCGAAATCACCGACCCGTGAGAGACCAGCGGCCATGGCAATGATGCCATCCAGGCGGCGCAGGTTGCAGCGCTCGCTATTGTCACGAACCGCCGTGCCATCCCGCAGAGCCGCATAAGAAGTGTTGCGACTGTCCGCAGCAGCGACGATAGTGTCGGGCGACATGAGGATAACCTGCGATGTTCCGTGGGAATAGAACGTGTCGTCGCCATGCGCAGCAGAAGCCGCGAGCAAACACAGCGTACAGATACCGAAAAAAGAGGCTCCTCTTGCCATACTGGCCTCATCGGACATATCTCCGGCGTTAACCAACGTAAGCTTACGGCGATTACCTGATGGCGGCGTCCGTTTCGGCGGAGGCGCCGTCCAGGGCCTTTACGATGCGGTCGACGTAGTCCTGCGTTTCGGTAATGTCCGGTTCAGCGGGAGGGTCGCCATCCACCTTCTTCGGCCCGGCGTTGTAAGCGGCGAGTGCCAGTCTCAAATCGCCCTTGTAACGTCCCAGCAACTGCTTAAGATAGCGGGCACCCGCCGCAATATTCTCCCGGACATCAAAGGGGTCGTCAACACTGAATTGCGCTGCGGTCTCTGGCATGAGTTGCATGAGCCCCATCGCGCCCTTTGCGGAAACGGCACAAGGGTCGTAATCCGACTCCTGCCGGACTACTGCGCTGATCAGGGCAGGATTCAGATGTTCCGCATCAGCGGCATCCTTGATGGCGGCGTCGGTTTCACCAGGGTTGGCTGGTGTGCAATCCGCAGCCACGGATAGAGTAGGCGGGGCACTGAGCCATCCTGTGACAAAGAACCCATCGGCCGGTGCGTTGCCGAGCTGCGTCTGTATGGCCGCTTTTTGCCTGGCGATAGATTCTTCCATACTTTGCCGGGCACTCATTTGCTGATCTGCCGCAGAAGGCGCGGATGGAAGAGTAGTTGTAGCCGGCTTCGGGCTGGCGGGAGTGGCCGTGGCACGGGCGATGGGCTGAGCCCATGTCATTCCGGAAAGCGTCGTGCCAATTAAGACGGCCAGCGACAGACAGGTCGAAGCCTTTGCGCTGTGCCTCATTGCCCTGCAGCTGCCGAGTTCTTTCGCAGGCCAGCCTCGATCATCGGAGCTAGTCCAAGACCTCCGGCGGACGCCAGCATTTTAGAAAACTCCTGTTCGCCCAATTCGTATCCGGTCTGTCCCGCCTCGTCATCTTCGGTTCCAGTAAATGAGGAGCCGCCCGCCTCGCGCGCCAATTTGAGAACCTGATCGATGAGCATAGACTCAAACTGTACAGCGGCCTCGTGTATCTTTGCGGGGCTGTTACTGCTCTTTGATGGAACCGGGTCGGAAATGCTGGCCAGTGCAGAACTGGCAATACTGTCGGTCATTTCTTAAATCACCTCTACTTCGGCTTCGAGCGCGCCTGCAGCGCGAAGCGCCTGCAGTATCGCGATGATGTCGCGGGGAGTGGAGCCGATAGCACTCAACGCGCGAACAAGGTCTTCAACCGTGGCGCCATTCTGCAGAACAACATCGCGGGCACGCTCTTCGGTTGCGCCGACCTTCTCCTGAGGTACCACCTGGGTGGTTCCCTGTGAATTTGGCAGTGGCTGGGAAACGGAGTAAGTGGTTTGGATTTGGACGCTCAGGTTGCCATGCATGATGGCGACCGGCGCAACGTGAACCTGCTTACCCATAACAATCGTGCCTGTGCGTTCATTTACAATCACGCGGGATGGCGCATCCGTATCCACGGTTATGTTCTCGAGTTCCGCGATGAAATCAGCAGGGTGACTACCCCATTCCGCCGGCACCGGGACCGTGACAACCCTTCCATTGTCGGCGCGGGCCAGGGGCTTGCCATCGCTAAATTTCTTATTCAGGACCTCCGCAATTCGCGACGCAGTGGTGAAATCCATGTCGCGAAGCTGCAGGTGCAGATTCTTTGACAGATCCGGCAGAGGGGAAGCGTGTTCCACGATGGCGCCTTCGGGAATGCGGCCGGCGGTCGGATGATTCACCGTCTGGCTTGTCCCTGCGCGGCCGCTTGCCACAAAGCCGCCCGTGACCACCGAACCCTGAGCAATTGCATAAACCTGTCCATCTGTACCCTTCAGACTAGTGAGGACAAGCAATCCACCCTGCAGGTTCGCGGCGTCTCCGATCGACGAAGCTGTCACGTCGATTCTTGCGCCAGGCTGAATAAAGGCAGGCAGAGTGGCAGTAACCATAACGGCGGCTACATTCTTTACTGTGATTTGAGTCGGGTCAACAGTGACGCCCATTCGAGCCAGCATATTGGCGAGACTCTGTGTGGAGAAAAGTGTCTGCTTTCTGTCCCCCGTGCCGTTCAGGCCCACTACGAGTCCGTACCCAACAAGTTGGTTGTCTCGCACGCCTTCAATGGATACAAGTTCCTTGAGACGAGCTGCCGATCCGATACAGGGTGCACACAGAGCGCAAGCCAGCAGAAGTGGTGTAATTCGCGTCATGAGCTGGAAGCCTAAAAGGGCAGTAACCCCAGAAGAATCCGATAGAGAATATTGGGACGGTGGATTGCATCGACAATCACGCCCTTGCCATCCAGCGTGACTTCCATTTGTGCCAGGCGATTCGATGGGACGGAATTGTCTGACGCAAGATCGGCCGGCCGGACAATGCCCCGCACAGTAATGGTCTGGTAATCGGAATTCACCTGCACATTTTTCGTGCCCTCGAGCAGCATGTAGCCATTCGGAAGTACCTTTGTGACTCGGGCGCTCATCGTTGTTGTAATAGCGGTTTGCCGACTGGTGGTCCCGCTGCCATTCAACTCGGTATCGTTCGACGTATTGGCCAGGTTTGCCAAAGCACTGGCCGCGCTCTTGACCCCGACCAGGCCGGTTATGGATGCGGCCACGCTGGACTTGCGTGAAGTCTGCGTCGCGCCGCTGGACACTGCCGATGCCTGTTCACTAACGACAATCGTCACCAGATCGTTGACCTGGCTGGCCTTCAAATCGCGGCCAAGGTCGGCGAACTGAGCGAGCGGAGTCCACAGCGATCCCTCGGTTGGGGACTGGCTTTGCGCCTGTTGCGCCGCCTCGGAAGCATACCTGTCCAGTGCCGCGGGCTGCGGGGGCTTCTTTTTGGGAAGAATGCCGGCTGAACCCTGAACCGCAAGGAACAAAGCCAGAATCGATATTGCCGGTATGTTGCTCTTCATTCGGATTGTTCCAGTGAGTGACATTCGACCAGTGCGCGATCCCTGGCCGTAACGCAGGCGCGGAATAATTTCCCGCTGGACGAATTGCGCAATGAAATTGTGTCGCCACGTCGCCCAGCCGACTCCGCTTTTGCCTCAAAGGACAGGACAGTCGGCCCGCTTTGAACCTCAACGATTACGACGTCTCCGGCTTCCACCTCAGCGGATTCCGCAAGATCCGGCGCGCCAACGACTGTGCCGGCAGTTATGAAATGCCGCGGATTACGCCCCACCACGGCGTCCAGAGAAGTCAAGGGTGGAGTTCGTGGCAGATTTCCGTCTGTCTCTTCGATCCGCACGTCACTTTCCGCGATACGATGGCCAGGCCGGAGATCTCTGACCGCAGTCACGGTGCGTTGATGCGAGGTCAGATGAACGCGTGCCCAAACCGGAAATCTGCCGCCATCGTATTCGACATAGCCGTTCCAGACAGCAATGCTTTGTGGGGACTGGGGCCCCAGCATTTCGCGTGGAAAAACGAGCCGCCCGACCGGTGCCGGGTATTTGCTGAGTTCAACGATCTGGAGCTGGAAGTCGCCGGGCCCCAGGGCATCGCGCATGGCCTGCCCAACCTTCGCCTGTTCAAGCGGAGCGGTCGGCCGTTCAAAACATATAGGCGCCGGGGATGCCGCACCAATTCCATTGGCCTCGGCAATCCGCATAAGTTCCGCGGCACTAAAAACGCGTTGCGAGCCAGGTTGCGGTGCGTATCCGGCCAACAGGTCCGCCGGTAAAGCGGCGAACGTCGGAGATGCGGCGGCCAGATCGCTTCCCATAATCTGCTGGCCTGCGATGGCGTGGCACGGAGAGGCGCTCGCCAGCACAAGGATAGGTATTATCGGAATCATTGCGTAATGTTGTTGACCTGCTGATACATTTCGTCGGCCGCCTTGACGACTTTTGAATTCGCTTCGTAGCCGCGCTGCGCAGCGATCAGATTGACGAACTCCTCGACGATGTTCACATTGGACTGTTCGAGGTAGCCCTGCATCAGGGTGCCCGCTCCTTCTGTGCCTGGATTCGAAACCACAGGCTGGCCGGAGGCATCGGTTGGGAGATACATATTGCCGCCAATGCCATTCAAGCCGGCGGGGTTCTGAAAGTTTGCTAACTGTATTTGCCCCGCGAGTTGGGTGGTGCTTTGGCCACTCAGCGTATAACTGACGGTCCCGTCGGCCGCGATGTTGATTGCCTGAGCCTGCGCGGGTATGGTTATCTGCGGCTCAACCAGATTTCCACTGGACGTTACCAGGTTACCGGTGCTGTTGATCTGGAAGGAGCCGTCGCGGGTGTAGGCAAGCTCACCGGATGGTTGCTTAATCTGAAAAAATCCCGACCCCTGAACGACCAAATCCAGAGGATTGTCCGTCTCTGAGAAACTTCCCTGCGAAAAGAGAATCTCGTTGGCGGAGGGTCGGGCGCCCAGACCAATCTGCAGGCCCGTCGGAACAGTGCTCTGCTGTCCCGCTGCAGCTCCCGGCTGCACAAGGTTCTGATACACCAGGTCCTGGAACTGAGTCCGCCGCGCTTTGTAAGCCGTAGTGTTGGCGTTGGCCAAATTGTTTGCAATGTTGTCAACGTTCATCTGCTGAGCGGACATGCCGCTGGCAGCGCTGTAAAGTGCTCTGATCATTTCCTGGTTGTTCTCTTAGATTCTTCCGATTCCATGCCCTGTGTCTCCATCTCCACCAACCCCGCGATTGACTAAGATCCGACCTTAGCTACTTCAGTAATTGCCTGGCGATTCATCTCGGCTCCGATGTTGACCGCTTTTTGCAACATCTCGAACGAGCGCATGACGCTTACCAGACGTACGGCGGATTCGGAACTGCCGACGTTGGAGCTTTCGAGTTTGCCCTGCTGTATCTGAGCGGTGGAGGCCGTCGGCTTGACACTCGGATCAGCGTTTTGGAACAGAGTGTTGCCCTGCTTTACGAGATTCCCGGGGTTCGCGAAATTCCAAAGCGCGATCTGACCTGCGCTTTGCCCGCCCTGTGTTATGGCTCCGTCTCCTGTGACCTCTACTGGAAGCGACGGATTGAGTTGGATCGGCTTCCCCGACGGATCCAGCACGGAGAAACCATCGGACGTGACTAAGGTTCCATTCGAAGAAAGCTGAAAGGCGCCATTGCGCGTGTATGATACGCCGGCGGGGGTGTTCACTGCGAAGAACCCCTGACCCTGAATTGCCATATCAAGCGGGTTGGAAGTTACATGCATGCTTCCCTGAGAAAAGTCGGTATAACTCTTCTCAATCATCGGGAGCGTGGCGGGATCCTGCGCGTCGCCGGACATCGCCTCAGGTGACGTGTACAGACTATAGAATTCGCGGTCTGTCTTGTAGCCTCCCGTTTCAGTATTTGAAATGTTGTTCGCCAACATATCAAGCGACTGCATACGCGATGTCATCCCGCTGGCCGCAATGGTGGAAAGAGAATCCATACTTTCGGTCCGAAGTAATGCACGCAACGCGCCAAACCATGTCGGGCCAAAACATTGAAGAAAATGGACGATAAGCGAATCAGGAGCGCCTCGGCTTCGTTTAGATTTCGACAATCGGGCCCGTGGCGTCGATATTCCGCTAGTGCCGTACCGTTCTTTACGTTATTCACTCCGGGTATGCCACGCGGGGCTAACTTTCTGAAGCCAGGCACATTAGGCGCGCTAGCGTCCGGGTGGAATATTCTGGCAAACTAAATGCCCTAACGGTGGCTTGACATCGATTCACTCCAGCGCGCCTTTCGCGTCGATTTCACCGGCACTGACCGGGGGACTCTCCGGACGCTCCGCAACGCAGATTCCATCTGCGGGTGGTTTTCTCGCTTTCCTGAATAGTTCCGTGGGGCAGGCAGCTGATGAACCGATAACTATGCCTGGTTCGGGCGCCAAGGCGCCGGGCTCAGCTAAGAAAGATGTCGTCCAGAAGAGTCCGGGCGATCTGTTCGATGCGACAGCGCTGCCCTTTGCAAATCTGCCACCACAACCTAACAGCAAGTCGCCGCTCCGCCTGCCCCTCTCATTCAGTTCCGCAACAGACCAGCGCGGAACCGACACCGAGACCGACGCAAGCAACAGCGCCGACGGCGGTACGACTCCGAATAACGCCGAGGGCGATACCAATGCTGATGCAAAGCGCGCGTCACTGAATGCCCTCATCTCGCAAACCTCGCTCTATTCGGTGGCAGTTCCTCAGATGGCCGTTCGGATTCAATTGCAAGCGGCGCCGGCAGTAAAAGAGAAGGCCGTTGCCCGCGACGCACGATCTACGCCACAGGCGAATGTAGCCGCGCAGTCCGCGCCTGGTGAGGTAGCTCAGACCGCATCGGATCTGGCAACAACAAGCCAGACAGTGCCCGTTCAGCCGGAACCGCCCCAGGCGACATCCATTCGACTGCCACTCGCGGCGGATTCAACTACCGCTTCGCAATCGCTGTCATCGAGCCAGCCCGAGATCACAACAAGCCTCGACGAACCTCGGGTGGAAACAGGCACGCGAACTGCAGGCGATTCTCACGGCGAGTTGGCATTCGCTTTGCGACTCCGTCAGGCGGAGTCAATCACCGAAGGGCCGCCAGCTGTTTCAAGCGCAATGCCATCGCAGCCCGAGTCGCCCGTAGTCTCATCGCGAGCTACAGAATTTGCGGTCAGGCCTGAGATGCACTCTCCAGTGCCGTCCAGCGTACGTTCTCCTCAGCCTCCAGCTGAGCTGCCCAAGGAACCAGCGGCCGGCGACATCCAATCTGCGGACATGTCTGCAGGCAACTCCGTTGCCAAAGAAACACCAGAGGCGGCAGGAGTAACAACTGGTATCCCCGACAACTTGGCTCCGAATTCCCGGATGTCAGTGGTCGAGCCGCGCAGTACAGAATCACCGAACCGTTCCGGGGACCAACTCACTTCATCGGCGGCTGGGACACCGGCAGGCAGCGGAGTTTCAGCAACGAACGGCGTTACTCGAGCCCCCGGTGCCGACTCCGGTGCGCAGCAAAACAGCGAGAGAGATGGTCATGAGGGAGGCAATCACGACGCCAATTCTGCTACCGACCCGAAGCACGTGGACCCGCAGCCTATGACTGCACCCATCGATTCAACATTGATCCACGGTCAGGGTCTGGTCGGGACAGGAAGCGCTCAAGGTAGCCCGGGTAATTCCATCGCAACGACGCCGAAAGCACCCACCACAGCAGCATCCGATTCCCCCGCGTCTGCTGCGCCGGTAGTGGCGGACGACAACCCAGCTGTCGGGCCTGCCCATCAAATTTCGCTGAGTGTTCCGTCTGGAAACGATCAGAAAGTGGAGATCCGGCTGACGGAACGCGCCGGCGAAATTCTGGTGAGTGTGCGGACACCCGACCAAACGCTGGCACACTCCCTCCGTGACGATCTGGGAAGTCTGACCGGCAAGCTTAATCAGAGTGGCTATAGCACCGAAGCGTTTGCGCCCACCGGATCAGCAGGCTCCAATCTTTCAGATCGCGGCGCGGACCGGCGTGGAACATCCGACGAACGCGAATCCGACGGTGGTCAGAAGCAGAACACCGGCCAGCAATCGTCGGGGGATGAACAACAATCCGGTCAGAACGGACGGGGCAAGCGCCCTGCGTGGCTGGAGCAACTCAATCTTTCAATGGCCTCACGCCAACTTAACAGGAGCAAATAATGGCAACATCCTTAAGCCCATTCGCATCATTCGCAGCAAGCACGGCCCCTACGGCGCCCAGCACCTCATCTTCTTCTTCGACATCGTCACTGGGGGGCATAGCGCCTTCCGAAGACACGTTCCTGCAACTGCTGGTCGCTCAGCTGAAGTACCAGGATCCTACGACGCCAGCAGACCCCACACAGTTCGTCAGCGAACTCGCACAGTTCAGTCAGCTTGAACAGACCATGCAGATCCGTACGGATACGGACACTCTCGCGCAGTCAGTCACAGCGGCAGCAAGCTCAACGCCCGCCACCGGCAGCACAACTGGCACCTCCGGCGCGGCCAACCCAACCAGCGGCAGCGATGCGCCCAGCACCACCAGCACCAGCGGCACAACCACACAGAACGGCAACTAAAAGGAACACTGCAGACCTATGTTTACAGCACTTTCAACAGCATTATCCGCGCTCGACGCCACATCCACTGCAATTGATGTGGTGGGCAATAATCTCGCCAACCTTAACACCACGGGTTACAAGGACACCACGGTGTCGTTTCAGGATCTGTTAAGTCAGTCACAGGAGGGCGGGCTTGGCACTACCCAGGTCGGTATGGGCGTCGCTCCGCCGATCACCATCACCCAATTCACGCAGGGGGCCATCGCGTCCAGTACGGGGCCGCTCGATTCCGCCATTCAGGGTGACGGCTTCTTCATTGTTCAGGATCCATCGACGAACAATACGCTGTATACCCGCGACGGCACCTTTCAGGTAGACGCCTCCGGCAATCTGCTGACCGCGACCGGGCAGGCGGTGCAGGGCTGGAACCAATCGGGTGGCCAGATAAACACCAACGGGGCCATTGGCAATATTCAGATTCCAGTGGGTGAGATCCGGCAGCCAGTCGCTACCACGGATGTTTCGGTAAACATGAACCTCGACGCCTCCGCGACTCCTGGTGCGGCGGACGGGACCTTCTCCACGCCAATTCAGGCGGTCGATTCCCTTGGGAATCAAGTGACCATGACACTGACCATGACTAAGGACGCAACCAATCCCCTGCAGTGGGATTACCAGATCACTGTTCCAGGCAACACCACCACGGCCGGCACGCCGGGCACACCGACGAACCTGCTGGCATCTCCGGGAACTCTCACTTTCAATGCAAGTGGCCAGTTGGTAACGCCGTCCGCAGCCAATGGCGTAATTCCTCTCAGCATTACCGGACTCTCCGACAACGCGGCTGACTTGAGTACCAACTGGAATCTGTACGATGCCAGTGGAAATCCCACGATCACTCAGGTCTCCCAGCCGTCCGGAGTTTCGGCGAATGCCTCGAACGGTCAGACTTCGGCCGAGCTGTTGAATGTCAGCATGGCTTCCGGCGGCCAGGTGATGGCCCAGTACTCGGACGGCACCCAGTCGGTAGTGGCGCAGCTGGCGCTCGCATCGATCCGAAATCCCGATTCGCTGACTGCAGTAGGCGATAACGATTTCCAGTCAACCGCCGCGACTGCCCTGCCGGCGATCGGGACCGCAAATACGGGTGGCCGCGGACAAATTCTCGGCGGATCACTCGAGGCATCCACGGTAGATATTGCCAGCGAATTTACAAACCTCATCGTCCTGCAGCGAGCTTATGAAGCGAACGGCAAAGTTGTCACTACGATGAACCAGCTTAGTCAGGACACCATCAACCTGGCGCAGCAGTAATCGCGTCGGGCATGACTGGACACCTGGTAATGGAGCAATGACTTGACAGCGATTGAAGAAGTATCACTTTATCTGGACGTACCACTGGACGTGGAAGTGGAACTTGATCGGCGTCTCCTGACGGTGCGCCAGATTCTTGAACTCGATAAGGACTCAGTGATTCGTATGAACCGGTCCGCCGGCGAGAATCTCGACGTGCGAATCGGCGGGCAGCTTGTCGGTTTCGGCGAGATCGTTGTCAATGAAACTACGACGGGAATACGGCTGGCGGACTTCCAGCAATACGAGTAAATATGGAGGGGCTTCAACAGATTCTCGCGGTATTGGCGGTTTTCGGTCTGCTCGGGGGCTCGCTCTGGTGGCTCAAGGGGCGAGGTATGGCACACGTGAAAGGCATTTCCGGACGCACGGGAACCAAATTCCTGGAACGAGTGGAACGTCTGCCGCTTTCGCCTAACACCGCGCTGCATCTGATCCGGATGGGAGACCGGGCGATCCTGATCGCTTCGTCTCCCACAGGTTGCCAGGTAGTGGAAAGCTCACCATGGGCCCACGTCGACTCCGGAATTTCGGCGGATCACAGACCATGAACACGAATCTAAAGACATTACTAAAAGCATCCTCGGTGCTTGCGATTGCGCTGATGCCGGCGAGTGCGGCGGCGCCACCCGCCGGTCCTCTGCTAGGCGCCAGTCTGAATGCAGGTGGCCAATCCATCAGCGCACCAATGCAGATCATCATCCTGATGACGCTGCTGACGCTGTTACCAGCAGTCGTGATGTGTATCACGCCGTTTCTGCGAATTACTGTGGTGCTGCACTTTCTCCGTCAGGCGCTAGGCACGCAAACAACTCCTTCCAATCAGGTATTGCTTGGCCTAGCGCTCTTCCTGACTATCGCCGTGATGCAGCCTGTCGCACTGGATGTTTACCACCAGGGCTGGGAACCGATGGAGCAGGGGAAGGCCACAGTCAGCGAAGCTTTCGACGCCGGATCCAAGCCGATGCGCGGTTTTCTGGTAAAGTTTGCCCGTGAAAAAGATATCCAGTTAATGCTGGAGATTACACATTCGCCGACGCCACGAAATCACGACGACCTGTCGATGAGCGTGCTTGTGCCGGCGTATATTCTCTCCGAACTGAAAGCCGGGTTTCAAATCGGGGCTATCTTGTATCTTCCCTTTCTGGTTGTCGATCTGGTGGTTGCTTCGGTCACGGTTTCGATCGGCATGATGCAGCTGCCGCCGGTCATGATTTCAGCCCCATTCAAAATACTGCTGTTTGTTCTTGTGGATGGCTGGAACCTGGTGATCGGATCGCTGATGAAAGGCTTCCATACCTGATGACACCCGATTCCGTGGTCCAGATCGTCCGCGACATGCTCATGGTGACTTTAATGCTCAGCGCGCCCATTCTGGCGGTAGGTCTCGCTGCCAGCGTGGTGATCAGTCTTCTGCAAATTGTGACCTCGATACAGGACTCTACCTTCAGCACTGTTCCCCGGCTTGTCGCCGTGCTGGCGGCGCTCGTATTCTCGATGCCCTGGATTCTCCATAAGGCCATCGCCTACGCTACTCTGATCCTCGGGAACCTCGGCCGTTATGGGCAATGAGGTAACCCTGCAGCTGACTACGCTGTATGCATTCATGGTAGTGCTGGCGCGAATCTCAGGCGCATTGGTATTTGTCCCCATACCCAGCCTCAGCGGAAGCCCCGAGCCTGTTCGCATCGCGCTGGTTCTAACACTGACCCTTGCCCTATATCCCGTGTGGCCGGCTCTGCACGCAACTCCCGGCGCAGGAATGTTGGCGGGCTGGCTGATATCGGAAGCGGCTATGGGAATCACAATCGGCCTCGTCGTAGCTTTTCTGGCTGAAGCCTTTGGGCTTTTTGGTCAGATGATAGCCCTGCATACGGGGCACTCTTTCGCGTCCACGGTCGACCCGACGACCCAGGCGGATGCAGGCATGTTCGTCGTCATGGCGCAATCGATGGCGGGCCTGCTGTTTTTCGCAACAGGAATGCACCGGCAAATCGTGCGTATCTTCGCTCGCAGTCTGGAAACACAGCCACCCGGATCCTTCGCCATCTCGGGAGTAACAGTCGACGGCATCATCCGACTCTCCTCGACCATATTTTCGACCGGCCTGCGCCTGGCCTTCCCGGTGATCGGGCTACTCGTCATGATTGACGTGTCGCTTGCGCTGCTTGGCCGCATCAACTCTCATCTGCAACTGAATTCCATGGCGTTTCCCGCAAAAATTGTTTCTGCCCTGCTGATTCTCGCCACGACGGCTGCCGTCTTCCCCCGCGTTTATCAGGACTATGCTGTCCGACTTTTCAGGGCGCTTCCGGATCTCATTCGTTAGACAGCCATGGCAGACCCGCAAAAGTCAGAACAACCGACAAAGAAACGTGTCGAGAAGGCGCGCGAGGAAGGTCAGGTACCCTCTGCGCGCCACTTCATCGCGGGTATGCAGTTTTGTCTCTTCGTCGCCCTGCTGCAGTACAAGGGCATCGACTGCATGAACCACATAGCGGGCATCTTCCGTACTTTTCTCGGTCGCGCATTTTCCACGGATGTGAACTCAGCGGAATTGATGAGGTTGGGCAGCGACGTTCTTTTCAGCTGCCTCGTGCCCTTGATAGTCGGCGGTGCCGGGCTCGTCGTTCTGGGTCTCGCCCTGCAACTCGGCGTCACAAAAATGGGGTTCTCGGTAAAGAAGCTAACACCGGATTTCACGCGCCTGAATCCTCTTTCGAAACTTCGCCAAATGCCTGCACAGAACTTCGCCGGCCTGATGCAGGCCTTGATCATGCTGCCTCTGTTCGGCATGGCGATCTACGGAGTGGTATCGGCGCAGCTGGATCGTTTCATCATCCTGCCCCTCTCCAATGTTCGCACCGGAATGGACGAGATATGCGGAATCCTTCAGGGTTTGCTGTGGAAGGCCGCGGGCCTGTTCCTCGTCTTCGGCTTTGTTGAGTTATTCCGTGAGAAACGCAAGCACATGAGCGGCATGCGAATGACAAAACAGGAAGTTAAGGATGAATCGAAGGAGTCCGAAGGTAATCCCCAGATCAAGGCTAAGATTCGCGCCCTGCGACGCGACCTGTCTCGTCGCCGCATGATGAAGGAAGTTCCGACGGCGACCGCGGTAATCGTGAACCCCACTCATTTCGCCGTGGCCCTGAAGTATGACCCGGATAGCATGGCGGCCCCGCTGGTGGTCGCCAAAGGCAAGAACTATCTTGCGCTGCGCATTCGTGAAAAAGCCCTGTCCAATCAGGTGCCGTTGATTGAGAATCCGCCTTTGGCACGCGCGCTTTACAAGTCCGTGGATGTGGGTCAGGAGATCCCGGCACATCTTTATCGAGCAGTTGCGGAAATCCTTGCATACATCTTCCGGGTGACCAACAGGAAATAAATAATGACGTCATTAGCACAACCGAACGCAGTAGCCGCCCCTGGCGGCAAGATATTCCCTAAGTTTTCCAAAATTGCCGCAGCGGAGATTGCCGTGCCGCTGGCAGTGCTCGCGATCATTCTCGCATTGATCACACCTATGCCGGGATTCCTGCTGGACTTCCTGCTCGTTATCGACATCATGTTGTCCGTGATCGTACTGATGGTATCGGTATACCTGACGAAGCCCGTGGAATTCAGCGTGTTCCCCACAACTCTTCTGCTCCTGACTCTGTTTCGGCTGGCGCTGAATGTTTCGTCCTCCAGGCTGATCCTGCTGAACGGCAACTCAGGTACATCCGCCGCCGGCGACGTTATCGAATCGTTCGGGAATTTCGTGGTAGGCGGCAACTACGTTATCGGCACCGTAATATTTCTGATCCTGATTGCCATCCAATATGTAGTCATTAACCATGGAGCGGTGCGCATTTCAGAAGTGACGGCTCGCTTCACACTGGACGCGATGCCGGGTAAACAGATGTCGATCGATTCGGATCTGAACGCCGGCCTCATTGACGAGGGTCAGGCGCGGGCGCGCCGCAAAGGCCTGGCGGCTGAAGCGGAATTCTATGGCGCCATGGACGGCGCGTCCCGCTTTACCCAGAGGGACGCAATGGCGAGCATCCTGATCACCAGCATCAACATCATAGCGGGCTTTTTGATTGGTGTATTCCAGCACGATATGGATTTGAAGCGCGCCATCCAGACTTATACCGTTCTCACTATTGGGGACGGACTTGTAACTGTAATTCCCGCTCTTATGATCTCGGTGTCCGGCGCCATGATTGTTACGCGCGCCAGTTCGGATAACCGACTGGGCGCCGATTTCAGTACTCAGGTGTTCGGCAAGTGGCAGCCTTTGATGTTCACGGCGGGAGTACTGGTAGCGCTCGCCGCGCTTCCTGGTTTACCGAAAATCCCATTTCTGGTGCTCGGTTCATCCCTGGGTGCCGCCTCATGGCGGATGCGGGCAACTGCGCTCACTGAACCTGACTCACCGACTACGGACGCACCCGCGGCACCCGCAAAGGAAAGCATCGAAGATCTGCTTAAGGTAGAACCGCTCGCGATCGATGTCGGTCTGGGCCTGGTGAGGCTGCTCGAAGGGGGGGCCGAGTCTCCTCTGTTACGCCGTGTGGCCGCCATCCGGCGTCAGCTGACTACCGACCTTGGCTACATCATGCCACCGTTGCGGCTTAAGGATAACTTTTCACTTAAAGCACACGAATACGCCATCTGCCTTAAGGGCGTGGAGATTGCTCGCATGGAGGTCCCGCCCGGGCACGAACTTGCGATCGCGGTGGGTAAGCCGAGCCGTCAGATTGAAGGTATTGCGACACGCGAACCGGCCTTTGGCATTCCCGCGCTTTGGGTACGCTCCGATCAGGCTGAGGATGCGCGCAGCGCAGGCTACACGCTGGTTGATCCTGTGACGGTCATTGGCACACATATCTCTGAGTTTGTGAAGCGCTACGCGCACGAAGTCTTCTCCCGCCTGGACATAAGGAAAATACTCGACCGAGCCGCCGTTGACAATCCAAAAATGGTGGAGGAGTTGGTGCCCAAATTGCTCTCACTCCCTGCGTTGCAAAGGGTATTTCAGAATCTTCTGCGGGAACGTGTCTCCATTCGAGACGCATCGTCGATCCTCGAAGCGGCAGGAGAGGCCGCTGGATCCACTCGTAATCCCGTGCTTCTCACTGAGTTTGTCCGGCAATCGATTCGCCGAACGATTGTGAGACCATACCTGAACAAAGCCGGCGAACTGCCCGCATATTTTCTGGATGCAAGCCTGGAGCGAAGCATAGAAACAGCGGTGGAGCACGGTGACCAAACCAGTCACCTGAACGCTTCGCCGGAAACTTTGCGCGATATTTTGTCGCGCGTGGAAAAATCGATTCCCAAGCCTGAAGCGCCGGTGGTTCTGATTACCAGTTCAGCTTCGCGCTATTTCATGCGGCAGATCCTGGAAAACAAACTGCCTAACTTATTTGTACTCTCGCACAACGAAATCGCCCCCGAGTTGAAGGTTGCCTCACTCGGTATGGTGCGTTAACCGAAGGAATAAAGGAAGAAGAAAATGAATCTGACTTTGAACTGGATTGAAGTCGCCTCTGTGATTGGAGTCGTCGCAACGGCAGGGGGACTGGCTATCCTCTATCGAAGATTGTCATCGAAACGTGAACGCAACGGCCTCAGGCCGGATTATTCCGCCGAAATCGCCACCCTGCGTGACCTCGTGATTACCCTGCAACTCAGAGTGGACGAACTGACCGTCGCTGAAGAGGGGCGGGCCGCCTCACTGGGAACATTTTCCCCGCCATCGTCAATCAACGTTAATAAACGAAGTGAGGCCCTTAGAATGTACAACCGCGGCGGTGACACGGACTCCGTCCGGGCCGCGCTTGGACTACCGCGAGCCGATGCTATGCTTCTGCGAAAAGTTCAGCGAGTCCTCAGCACGCCACTACCGGGAACGCCCCATCGGTCTGGGAATCATCTGAACGGCATTCTCCGGCCGGCCTCGCAGTAGATGCCCGCACAGGCCCGGCACTATCTGGACGGGAGTTCCCGTCACCATACGACCGATATGTGAGTCAGGCACCCGTCGTGAGCGTACGATCTCTCTGTTTTGGTCCGTAATGTCGAACTATAAGGACCGATATGCGAATTGAGGGAATTTACCACTAACCGTGTTCGCAATCATTGGGATCGTCGTCGTCATAGCAGCCATTCTGGGTGGCTACCTCATGGAGCACGGCCCCCTGCTCGTGCTGGTGCAGCCTGCCGAGTTGCTGATTATTCTTGGCGCTTCAATCGGCACCATGCTGATCGGGACGCCCTTCCCCACCCTTCAGCGGTTGCTCAAAGGTCTGGCGGGAGTCTTCCGCGGAAACACGCAGAATGGAGAGTTCTATCTGGAAAACCTTCAGATGCTCTACCAACTCTTCGTCTATGCGCGAAAGAGCGGCCTGAACGCGCTTGAGCCGGATGTCGACGAACCTGAGAAGAGCCCGGTATTTGGCAAATACCCTAATTTCCTGAGCAATCACCACACGGTGCACTTCGTCTGCGACACGCTGCGGATGCATATCACCGGCGGGATCGATCCGTATGAACTGGACCAGATGATGGAACTGGATATGGACATCCACCATCAGGAAGAACACGATCCAGTCGCGGCGCTGCACACAACGGCGGACGCGCTGCCCGGACTTGGAATTGTAGCCGCAGTACTTGGCGTCGTCATCACCATGGGCGCGCTTGGCGGTCCCCCCGAAGAGATCGGTCGAAAGGTCGCCGCTGCTCTGGTGGGTACGTTTGTGGGCATTCTAATGTGCTATGGCTTCTTCGGGCCGATGGCCTCCCGAATGGCCCGGAACATTGATGCGGAGGCTCGTTACTATCACGTGATGCGGGTGGGAATGCTGGCTTTCATCAAAGGATCGGCGCCTATGCTCGCGGTGGAGTTCGCGCGCCGCGCAGTGCCGTCCGCAGTTCGCCCAACCTTTGCGGAAATGGAGAGCAAGTGTAAGAGCGGCGGCTCTGTTGGCTCTGTTTCTGCTGCGGCGTGACGCCACTTATCGAAACTGAACACAACTCTTCTATTGCTGCTTTTGGGCCGTTGCACCACTGGATGCGCTGGCCGCTTTGATGCCGGCGGGCTTCTGCACAATGAGTGTGATCCGTCGATTGGAGGGATCTTGCGGGTTGGCCTGGTTGCGAAGCTGCTGGTCGGCGAAACCACGCACTGCGATGACCTGATTGTCATGCAATCCGCCAGCCTGCATCAGGCGCCGCGCTTCATTCGCCCGCTCCGATGAGAGGTCCCAGTTGCTATAGGTGCCGTTTCCAGCGTAGGGAATTGAGTCGGTGTGGCCTTCGATCACGATCCGATTCGGCAACGTACCCAGCTGCTCAGCCAGTCGCTGTAACAAGTCAATCCCTTCCTGCGTTGGGCTCGGGCTGCCGCTCCTGAAGAACAGCCCTCTATCCGTCTCCATGAGCTCAATCCGCAGGCCCTCGCTAGTGACGTTGATCGCGATCTGGTCTTTGATGTTCTGAAACCCCGGAAGCGTCCGAATGGATTTTTCAAGCTGTTCCTTAAGCTTTGCCATATTGTCATCGGGGGCCTCGGTTGCTTTGCCTTTCCCCTCCTTGTCAGTTCCGGCCAGCTTGCCGGTTCCGGCAGGATCGCGGAAGTATCCTGCAACGGCCTCTTTCACCTTGGCGTTCGAATTCATCAGCCAAAGGACGATAAAGAGCGACATCATCGCTGTGACGAAATCGGCATAGGCGATCTTCCAGGCTCCGCCATGGTGGCCTCCGCCTTTTACAATCTTTTTCTTGATGATGATAGGACGGGGCTTTTGGTCAATTGAGGGCGTGGGAGATGGCATGGGGCTTCGATTCCCTTATCGGACATCATGCCTCCGTGATGGCAGGTGACGAAATCTCGCTACGGTGCCGGAATTTCGCTGTATTTTCTTCCGGAAACCCGATCTAAAGTGGCCGAAGTGTCTATCATGGAGCATTAGAAGGTCATCTTGCACCATGCTGGCGGGATGGCCCGAAATTTGCTTAGAAGACAGGAGACGTGGCGGCCAGTCCGCCAATCAGGAAGAATATGCGAATTACAGATCAGAATTCCCAGGTGAACATGACCGGCACGCAGCCCCAGCGTGTTGGTGGATCTCAGGCCACTGGCTCGTCCAGCCAAATCGGGTCGGGCAGCCAGGTTTCTTCCGGGAGCGATCAGGCTCAGTTTTCCGGGTTCCTGACCCGGTTGTCTCAAAACCTGCAAACCGACACAGCCAGCCGGGCTCAGCGAGTCAGCCAAATCGCCTCCGCTGTCCAGTCAGGCTCCTATTCCGTCGATTCCGCGGCGTTGAGTCGTACTCTGGTTGATCGGGCTATCTCGGCCGGCAGTACTGAGCAATGAGCGGAGCCGCGCCAGAACGGGCGGAAGAACTCATGGCGCAGGTACGCGAGCTGCTGGGCCACGCGCGTGAATTACTGCAGGACCCAGACCCGCAGAATATTGATTCCTCTTGTTCCGATCTTTTGTCCGCATTTGAATCGCTTACAAACGTGCAAAGCGTAATCGCCGAATCCGGCGGAAAGGTACGCTGTTCCGCGGAGTCCGCAGCGATAGTGCGCAACGACGTCAATGTCATTTCACGGCTCCTCGAAAGCGCGGCGTCGTTTCACAGCAATCTCTTGCACCGCATGCTGGAAGCATCGCGTGCTCTGGAGGCGTCGCGATCCAGCGATGCGAACTCAGTCGCTCTCGCGCAGAACCCCGGTCGCGCGCCTCTCACCCTCACCATCTGAACCATGGCCAGCCTGTTTTCCGCTCTGAGCATTTCAGCCAATTCTCTGCAGGTTCTGCAGAATTCGCTCGCCGTTTCGGAGAACAACATCGCCAATGTTTCGACGCCCGGCTACGTCGAGCAGACACAAACCGTCGAGGCGATGCCGCTCGACATATCTCAGGGGTCCGTGGGCGGGGTAGCCACCGGTCCGATTGTGAGCGCGCGAAATGTCTATGCCGAACAAGCTGTGCAAAGTGCGCAAACCTCTCTGGGTACATGGACCCAGCAGGTCAACACTCTTCAGCCCCTTCAGAGCAGCTTCGATATCACAGGCACAACGGGAATACCCGGCGCGCTGAATCAGCTCTTCCAGTCTTTTTCCGCGTGGAGTGGCGATCCTACGAACGGCACCGCCCAGCAGGGAGTGTTGAACGCGGCGCAGTCTGTTTCCCAGGCATTTCAGCAGGAGAGCACCACTGTCTCGCAAGCCGCCACCAGCGCCCAATCGCAATTGAATGGGCTGGTAAGCCAGGTAAACACGCTGACGGCCCAATTGGCCCGGGACAACGGAGCGCAAATTGGCGGGAGCGGCAAAGATCCGTCTGTCGATGCCAACACTTTCAGTACGCTCGAACAGCTCTCGCAACTGGTTCCCATCACTACGCTGACCGCCCCGGACGGTAGCATGACTGTTCTTCTGGCAGGCCAGACTCCGCTGGTCATGGGACAAACTCAGTACGCACTCAGCTCTGGTGTTGCGGTGCCCACCAACCCGCCTCCAGCTATCCCGACCGGCCCTCCCAGCCCTCAGGTACTTGACAGTAACGGGAATGACATCACTTCTGAAATTACGCAGGGACAGGTAGGGGGCATCCTGCAAGCCAGCGCGGTGCTTGCCCAGTTGCAGGGTGATTCCTCGCAACAGGGATCGCTCAACCAACTTGCGCAGGGAGTGGCCGATGTAGTCAATAATCTCTTAACATCGGGAAATATCAGCGACGCGAACCCTGCTACAGGTGCTCCCGCAGTTTCCGGCATTCCGCTGTTCAGTTATACCCCAGGGAGTCCCACGTCCGTGGCGAGCACCCTTTCCGTCAACCCGGCCATCACTTCGAGCCAATTAGCTGCTATTGAGCCCGGGCCGCCTGAAATCGACAACGGAATAGCGCTTCAGCTGGCCAATCTGTCTTCTCCTCAGAATCCGGCTGACGAGATCAACAATATGAGTTTCACCCAGTTCTATGGCAACATCGCGGGAGATGTGGGCTCGGCTATTTCAACGGCCACCAACAATCAGGCAACCGACCAGCAATTAGTAACACAGGCTCAAAATCTGCGGCAACAGAGCTCGGGTGTGGATCTTAATACGGAAGCAATCAAAATTCTGCAGTTCCAGCAATCGTATGGAGCGGCAGCGAAGATGGTCAGTATTCTCGATAGTCTGACCGAGACCGTCGTCAACATGATCAGTTAACCGGAGCGCCAACCATGTTTCCAATCAATTCCGAAGCCCAGCAGTTTCTGACTTCGCTCAATACCATACAAACGCAGCTGAATACCGCGGAGCAACAGGTTTCGACGGGATTGAAGGTCAATTCAGCGTCGGACGCACCTGACGAACTCAGTCCCATCCTGCAGTTGCATACTGATATACAGCAAAACCAAAACGTTCAGAACAATCTGAATTCAGTTCAGACTACCGTAACTGCGGCCCAACAAGCTCTTTCCAGCTCCGTAAGTTTGCTCCAGAACGCTTCCGTCATAGCGACCGAGGCGACCGGTGCCGATCAGACAGCAACTACGCGGGCCACTCTGGCTCAGAGCGTCGAAGCAATCCAGGAGCAGATGGTCAACAACAGCACTACGACGGTGAACGGAAACTTCGTCTTCAGCGGCGACCAGACGCAAACACCGCTGTACCAACTCGACCTAAATGCGCCGGAAGGTGTGGACCTGCTCGCGACGGCCACAAATACCAACCTGGTACAGGGCGATGGGACCACTCAGTTTTCGGCATCGCTGACGGCAAATCAAATATTCGACGACACCGACGCAAGCGGAAATCCAACCGCTAATAATGTCTTCGCGGCATTGAACGGTTTGCGCACTGCGCTGCTCAACAACGACAGCACCGGCATCACCAATTCCATTTCCGCGCTTCAGACCGCGTCTACCTTCATGAATAATCAGCTGGCGTTCTACGGGAACGCACAGGATCAGGTCACCAGCTCACTGAACAACCTTCAGAACGATAGTGTGCAGCTTCAGACGCAACTGAGTAGTCTGCAGGATGTCAATATGACCAGCGCCATAACAGAGTTGACACAAGCGCAGACGCAGATGCAGGCTGCTCTTGCGGCACAGGCCAGATTTCCCCAGACCACATTGTTCGACGTCCTCCCCGCCCCAGCTGCATAGCGGATCGCTCTCCGGCGGATAAAACATCCCCGTCGTCCGATAAGTCGGCTGAGAGACAAAATGAACGTTCTGATAGTTGATGATTCGGCGGCCATCCGCAAGATATTGAGACGCGTCCTGCAACAGGCCGAGATACCTCTGGGAGAGGTCTATGAAGCGGGAGACGGCGCTGAAGCTGTCGAGCAACTTGGATCTCACAAGGTTCAGTTGATCCTTTCCGATATCAATATGCCCAACATGGACGGGCTCCAGCTTCTCGGAGTGCTCAAGGCCAACCCCGAGTGGAAGGACGTACCCGTTGTCATGATCACCACGGAAGGTGGCCAGGCCAAAGTGCTCGAGGCCGTTCAGCTCGGCGCCGTCGGCTACGTCCGAAAGCCATTCACCGCCGAGCAGATCAAAGAAAAGCTCACGGGCATTATCTAAAACGCATACCTGAACAGGATAAACACAACGCAATGGAACCGAATCAAATTGTAAAACATATGCGGTTGGCTACGACCGAAGTATTCACAACCATGCTCGGTATCGAGTTGAGTGCGGGCGACGAACGAACGGAACTGACGGCGCCGGCTATATCCGATGGCGTCATGGCTTTCGTCGGCCTGGCCGGACCCTGGTCCGGCGCGGGCGTCATCTCCTGTTCGGCCGGCTTAGCCTGCCAGGTCTGCAACGGGTTGCTGATGACTGAGATTGGTTCGGTGAACGAGGAGGTTCTGGACGCGGTTGGCGAAGTTGCCAATATGGTGGTCGGGAATTTCAAAACTGCCGCCGAGGAATACCTGGGACCGATGGGACTGAGTATTCCCACCGTTATTTATGGCCGCAATTTCACCTCGCGCAGCTTAGGCGGCAGCAGCTGGATCGTTTTGCCATTTCGTTGTGGAGAAGAGACGATCGAAATTCGCGTTTGCCTGACACCCAGCAAAGAGCAAACCACGCAGCGCGGGGGCTATTCACATGCCTCTGCACTTGTGGCCTGAGAAGTGACCGATAAGCAGCATTTAACTGAGAGAGCGCAGGAGACCAATGCAAGCCGCAATTCAACAGACCAACAACGATACGGCCATACTGGAACGCCGTTCTGAAAAATACCTTAGCTTCTACGTGGGCGCGGAAGAATTCGCCATAGGCGTTCTAAGCGTTCGGGAGATTATGGGGATGCAGGATATTACGAGCGTCCCTCACACGCCATCGTTTGTCCAGGGAATCATCAATCTGCGCGGCAAGGTAGTCCCCGTCGTGGATCTGCGGTTGAAGTTTGGTATGCCCTCCACTGAGCGTACACAGCGCACCTGCATTATTGTCGTCGATGTTGCCCGCGAAGGCTCCCGCATGTTAATGGGCGTCATCGTCGATTCCGTCTCGGAAGTATTGAACGTAGCGGTATCGGAAATCGAGGACACTCCGGACTTCGGCGAAGGTGTCACCATACCCTATCTCCTCGGCATTGCCAAGAGCAAGGGCAAAGTCAAGATTCTCCTCGACATTGAAAAAGTTCTCAATGCCGGCGAGATCACAGGCCTCGACGCCCTTGTGAACTAGGCGATTCGTTAATTTGTCCAGTTGAGCAGCAAATGCTGTGGCCTGTCGAAACCAGGGCGGCCTTATTTAGTCGCCAGGTTCGGCTTCTCTCGCAGTCCTGATTGATCGGAATTCCTGATATGCAAACAACGGAAATCGAAGTCGAGCCTTTACAACACATCCACCGACTCGTGAACGACCTGGCTATTCACGTTGTGATGGGTGACGATGCTGAAATGGCGGGTAGTCAGCCTCGATGGTTCAGTCTGCTTAACCAGATCATCGAAATGTCCAGTGTCGGGTTCAAAGACATTGCCACGGAAGGTGCCAAACTGAGACGTGATCTCTTGTCCTGCCAGGCGAAGCCCGGGGAGTTTTCACGAGTCGCTCAGGCAGGAGTTCAGAGCCTGCAGGAAACCCTGGAGGCCGTGGGATTAGTGAACGAGCCCAAGCCGCCGGCACCAGCCGCGGCCGGTATCGCAGACGATCCCGAACTCGTCGCTGACTTCGTTGTAGAGGCCCGCGAGCACTTGCAGGGCATCGAACAAAGTGTACTGGCGCTCGAGCAGGACCCGACAAGTGTCGATCCCATCCACTCGATGTTTCGGGCCTTTCACACGATCAAAGGCATTGCGGGCTTTCTGGAGTTCCAGGATATTCGACAGGTCTCGCACGAGACCGAGACTTTGCTGGATCTGGCTCGTAACGGCATGTTGAAGCTCGATCCAGCGGTAGTTGATGTCATCCTCGAGGCGGCGGACTACCTGAGCCGCGAAGTGACACGGATAGAGAACGGGAGCACCTCTGCAGCGGCGCCCACGGAGCAGCTCATTGCAGGTATCCGCAGTGTGATGAGCGATAACGGCGGCACTCAGATTGACAATAACCTGGAAGCTCTGGCCAGTGTATTGACACCAGCCAGTGATAATAGCAGAGCCGTCGATGCGGCTGACCTCTCTCAGGAGCCAATGCAGGCGGGGCCGGAAGCAGCGGTGGAGGACTCCCGGTCGGCTCGCGGAACCAATCGCTCCGGTGTTGTCGCCAGTTCCATCAAGGTGGATACAGCCAAGCTTGATTTTCTGGTCGACGCCGTCGGCGAGATGGTGATCGCGCAGTCGCTGGTCAGCCATAACCCGGAGCTCGCAAAACTCCAAAGTGCGGCCCTCATGCGAAATGTCGCGCAGTTGTCACGCATTACGGCCGAGGTTCAGAAAACCGCCATGTCGATGCGAATGGTCCCGGTCGGCCTTCTGTTCCAGAAGATGGCGCGCCTGGTCCGCGATCTGTGTCGCAAGTCCGGAAAGCAGGCTGAGCTGGTTACATTTGGCGAAGACACCGAACTTGATCGAAACATTGTGGAAGAGTTGGCGGATCCGCTCATGCACATGATTCGTAACGCAGCCGATCATGGCATCGAGACCCCTGAAGAGCGTCTGAAAACTGGTAAGCCTGCGGTGGCCCGTATCGAATTACGCGCCTCCCATCAGGGCGGCCATATCCAGATCGAGATTACTGATGACGGCCGCGGGATGAGCCGGGACAAGATATTAAAGAAGGCCATCGACAAAGGAATTGTCCAGCCCGGGGCGAATCTCTCGGACAGTGAAATCTACAATTTGATTTTTGAGCCCGGTTTCTCAACGGCGGAGAAAGTCACGGATATCTCAGGACGCGGCGTTGGCATGGATGTCGTGCAGCGCCAGATCCAGAAATTACGCGGACGCACTGAGATTCAAACCGCACTGGGCAAGGGAACCACTTTTCAACTCAAGCTTCCTCTCACGCTTGCCATCATTGACGGCCTCGTCATCGGGGTCGGAACGCAGCGCTATATTGTTCCGATCTTTGCTGTCAAAGAAATGTTGCGCCCCGTCGAAGGAATGGTGTCGACGATCGAAGGGAAGCGCGAGTTTGCTCTCATTCGTGAGCGTGTGCTGCCGGTCGTTCGCCTTTACCATCGCTTTGGCATAAAAGCGTCCAGTGAGGATCCGCTTGAAAGCCTCCTGATTTTAACGGAAAGCCACGGGATGGAGTATTGCCTGATGGTAGATACGCTGATCGGAAAGCAGGAAGTCGTCATCAAGAGCCTGGGCGAAACCCTGAAGAACGTATCGGGCGTGGCCGGCGGCGCGATTCTGGGTGATGGACGTGTGGCGCTGATTCTGGACATGAATGCTTTGTTCAACCCGTCTCGCGTGGGATAACAATGCCTGTCATGACCACAACTTTCGCGCCGCCACCCACCGGGCAGCCAGCGGCGACGTACGACTCCGCCTCGCCGACGCTGACCTCGTCTGAATTCGAACAGATCCGGCGCCTGGCTTACCAGAACTTTGGCCTCGACCTCAAAGACGGCAAGCAGAGCCTGGTTGTGTCCAGACTGGGCAAGGAACTGAGGCGACTTGGATTCAAGTCCTTCGAACAGTATTCTCGCCATGTCGGATCGGACCCGAGCGGACAGGCGATGCTCGAGATGGCCGACCTCCTTACCACCAACTTCACGAGTTTTCTTCGTGAGCCGGCTCATTTCGATTTTCTCCGCACCGATTTCATTCAACAATTGCCGCCGAATGCGCCCGTCGAAATCTGGAGTGCAGCGTCATCCACAGGAGAAGAACCGTATTCCATTCTTTTTACTCTGATGGAGTGTCTCGGTCCTCAGGCCAACGTGAATATACTGGCCACCGACATCAACACCCGCGTGCTTCGCGCGACAGCCGATGCCGTCTACGAAGCGCGTGCGGTGGAGGCACTGCCCCAGGGTTGGCCGCGAAAATACTTTTTGCGGGGTAACGGGCAGATGCAGGGAAAGTACCGGGTCAAGTCCGAATACCGCGAGCGCGTCCATTGCCAGCGATTCAATCTCGTCACTGATCCAATGCCTGCTGCCCGCTTCCAGGCAATCTTCTGCCGCAACGTTACTATTTATTTCGACAAACCAACACAGGAAGCTCTGGCCAAGAGGCTGGCATCGACACTGACACCCGGCGGGTACCTGTTTATTGGGCACTCTGAAGGTCTCGGTGGCGTAGATCACGGTCTGGACTATGTGAAACCAGCGTTATATAGAAACGGGAAAGGCGGCCTATGGCGGAACAGCGCGGGCAGGTAGTTGTCGGGGTGGCGGATTGCCGCGTCACCAACGAGCCAAACAGTTCGTTGATTACATACGCGCTGGGATCCTGCATCGCGGTAGCAATTCATGATCCTGTCTCACAAGTTGCGGGCCTGCTCCACTTCATGCTGCCTGAGTCCAGCCTCGATAAAGTCAAGGCGCAGCAGAATCCCTACATGTTCGCCGATACCGGCGTGCCGCTCTTGTTTCGCCAGGCATACCAGGCAGGAGCCGAAAAGAAACGGCTCGTGGTGCGCACTGCCGGCGGAGCACAGGTCATGGACGCTGCAGGCATGTTCAATATTGGCAAGCGAAATTGCCTGGCAGTCCGTAAAATCCTCTGGCAGGCCGGACTAATGATCAGTTCGGAAGCAGTGGGCGGAAGCGACGCGAGGACGGTCCGGCTGGAAGTCGCTTCGGGGCGGTTCCTGCTGCGCACGGCGGGTGGTCAGGAATCAGTAATGGAAAGGAGTGGAAATGGCATTCTCAGTGTTAATAGTTGACGACTGTTCCGCGATGCAGACAGTCATTCGCCGGATATTGGGAATTTCCGGCTTCGACGTGGATGCGTGTTATTTTGCGTCCGATGGCGAGGAAGCGCTTGCCATACTGCACAGTCACCACGTCAGCATTGTGATCAGCGATGTCAATATGCCACGGCTCGATGGCGAGGGGATGCTGCGACGCATCACGGAAGACAAAGATCTCTGTCACGTGCCTGTCGTAATGGTTTCAAGCGACGCCACCGCAAATCGCGCGGACCGCCTGCTGAGCATGGGAGCGAAGGCCTACCTCGTAAAACCGTTTAGGCCGCACGAATTCCGCGATCAGCTAGAAAGAGTACTGGAGTGCGTCCATGCCTGAGATGGAGCGCCTGCTCGAAGGTGTCACGGAAGAAGTGCTGGAGGCAATGTTCTTCTCATCCGTGCTGGGTCCGTGCGCAGACCCGGTCGAGGGGCCGTGTTTGTCCGCGCACGTCTCGTTTTCGGGCTCTCGGAGCGGCGCTCTGGCAGTCTCTGTCCCAAACGTAACTGCAGCCACCTTAGCAGCGAGTTTTCTGGGGACGGAAGATGGCTCAGCGCCGGAAGACCAAATCCGCGCGGCTCTCGGAGAATTGGCGAACATTCTTTGCGGGGCGGTGTTGGGCCGGAATGACCCTGCGGGCCGTTTCTCCATATCGACGCCCGAGGTGTCGGTTGTAGACGACTTTGCCCTGCGGAGCATGCAATTTCAACGCAGCTTCGAACTCATGGAAGGAAACCTGGCCATCGGTCTGACGATCGTCTAAGCCGGGACCCCTAATGAATCGCAAGATCAAAGTCCTTATAGTGGACGACTCGGCACTGGTCCGGCGGATCCTCTCGGAATGTCTGGAGGGAGAACCTGACATCGAGGTGGTGGGCACGGCCACGGATCCCTATGTGGCCCGCGACATGATCCTCAAGTTGTCGCCGGACGTTCTTACTCTCGATATCGAGATGCCGCGCATGGACGGTTTGACGTTCCTCCGCAAACTGATGCGCTACAAACCGATGCCGGTACTGGTGATCAGTTCGTTGGCGCAGGCATCCTGCGAAGTAGCGTTGCGGGCGCTTGAGGAAGGCGCTGCCGAGGCATTGGGTAAGCCCGCCGGACCCTACTCCGTGGGCGACCTGAAAAAGACCCTCGCCGACAAAATTCGCTCAGCGGCAGCAGCCAAAGTGCGGCCTCGCGTAATCGGCGCGCAGCCGGCATCAACACCCACTGGCGCGTTGGCAAATCGATCGGAACCAAAAACACTGCATCTGCGCGATTCAGCCGTTGTCGCGATTGGGGCGTCCACCGGAGGCACGGAGGCGATCAGGAAGGTCCTCGAAGAGCTTCCCGCTAACTTTCCCGGAACAGTGGTTGCGCAACATATTCCAGCCGGCTTCTCAAAGGCGTTCAGCGACCGCCTGAACCAGATTTGCCGCATGGAAGTCAAGGAAGCTCAGGATGGCGACGAACTTCGTACAGGTCGGGTGCTGGTCGCGCCTGGGAACTTCCACATGCTGCTCAGACGGGCCGGAGCGGGATACAAGGTTGTGGTGAAGGATGGTCCGCGAGTCTGCTATCAGAGACCCTCCGTTGACGTTCTGTTTGGAAGTGTCGCCGAAGAAGCCGCTGCCAATGCGGTCGGCGTCATTCTCACGGGAATGGGTGGCGATGGCGCGATGGGACTAGCGAGAATTCGCCAGTGCGGCGCGCCAACCATTGCTCAGGACGAAGAAAGTTGTGTCGTTTTTGGCATGCCTCGGGAAGCTATTCGCCTCGGCGCCGCTCAACAAGTGTTGCCTTTGCAGAGGATTGCGTCCGCCATGCTTCACCTGGTAGGTGCCTGACAGTCTGTCTTACATCGCTCGGGATTTCGGCCCTGAAATTGCCTTTCACCTGATGATCGCGAACCGATCACGTGAATAAAGCAATGGCAGAGTCCTACTTGTGAGCCGGCAACTAACTCAGCAGGAAATCGACGCAGTCTTTCAGAAGGTAAAGGGCGCTGGCGAAGATCCGGCCCGAAAAGCCGTGGCGTTTGATTTTCGACGCCCCGACCGGATTGCCAAGTCTCAGGTCCGCGCTATTCATTTATTGCACGAAAACTTCGTGCGCAATCTGGCATCAAGCCTCTCCGCGTATCTTCGGTCATATCTAACTGTCAACCTTGTCAGCGTAGAGCAATTGTCCTATGGCGAGTTTTTGGAAGGGTTGCCGTCCCCAACATGTCTGGTGTCTCTTAGCCTGCGGCCCTACGACGGAAACGCGCTTATCGAACTCAATCCATCGCTCATCTTCCCGATCATAGAGATGATTCTCGGCGGCAAGGGCCGCACGGCCGCTAACCTCAGACGCGAACTGACTGAGATAGAACAGAACCTGCTCGAGACCCTGTTCCGGATCATTCTCAACGATCTCAAGGAAGCATGGAAAGGTGTCACTGCAATCGATTTCAAGATCGAAGCAGTTGCGACTGAACCGCAAATGCTCCAGATACTGGCGCCGAATGAAGCGGTAGTGGCGGTGGCCATCGAAATTCGAATTGGGGAGAATTCCGGTACTCTGAACCTGGCGATTCCATCGATCAATATCAAAATGATCGGGCAGAAATTCGACCAGCAATGGAATCTTCGCAAGACGGAGCCTACCGAAGCGGAGCAACAGCGCGTACTCAGGCTTTTGCAGAATTCCGAGGCTCAGTTGGACGCCATCATCAAAGGTCCGGTTTTGCGGGTGAAAGACCTGCTGGCTATGGAACCCGGCGATCTATTGCAACTCGATCATCGCACTGACCAGCTTATGGATTGCGAAATCAACGGCAGCTCCAAGTTCCGCGGCCGGGTCGTCAATTCTAACCAAAAGAAGGCGTTTCTGATTGATGCAATGCCGGAAGTTCGGGCATAGAACCACAGGCCTAATTATGACCGAATTCGATCAGTTGTTCGTCGCGAGGGTTCGCAAGATGCCGCAGCATCGAGATGTAAGTGGAGCATCGGTCCTGGCTCCCAGGTCTGCCGGCACCTTGAATCGCGTCCGCAATGGCCTGAAGAACTTCGCCGCGCTCGCACTCGCCGGTGTCCGTAACGCCTTCAAAACGCAGGGCCTTGGCTTGCGTCAGTTCCTGGTTCAGTCGCTCTGCGTCGCCTTTACTCCACGCGTCCACAATTGCGGCTGCATACAGACTGGAAGGGGTTAGAAGATGCCGCATAACAATTTCCTCAATAACTCTCATCGACCACACCTGCAAGAATATGGCCGTCCTCCGGCAGTGGGTGTCTCACTGAGTACTGGAGCGTAACGAAAATGACAGAATCAGCCATGAAAACCTCACGTCAAAAAAATCCGGATTACGCCACCTTCGCCGGGATGGCTGTCGCCTCGGCCTGCATTGTGGCCGGGATTGTGCTTGAGAGCGGCAGTATAGCCGATTTAGCTCAGATCACGGCGGGTCTGATTGTCGTCGGCGGCACGCTCGGTGCGGTATTGATCAGCACGACGGCGCGCAGGCTGCTTACCGCGTTGAAACGAGGCCGTAACGCATTCTTTGCGGAGCACTGGGACAACCATGCGGTGACGGAGCAACTTCTTCGCTTCGCCTGGATAGCACGCCGCGGCGGTATGGTTGCTATTGAAGACCATGCAGCGGCGATAGAAGATTCATTCACACGAAGGGCATGGCTCATGGCTGTGGACGGCGTGGAGAGCAATGAGATCCGCCGTCAGCTTGAAACCGATATCCGCATGACACAAGAACGCGCCGAAGCCGACGCGGAGGTTTTCGAACTCGCGGGCGGATACGCGCCGACCATCGGAATCATCGGTGCCGTGCTCGGATTGATCCGCGTCATGGGCCATCTTGCGAATGTCGGAGACATGGGTAAAGGCATAGCAATTGCGTTCGTATCTACGCTCTACGGAGTGGGACTGGCCAACCTGTTATTGCTGCCTCTGGCCGCGAAGATCAGATCGAGACTCAGCGATGAGAGCCAGCGGCGGGAGTTAATTATGGAGAGCGTCTTGATAGTCGCTCAGGGCTTGAGCCCTAACCTGATCCGACATCAAATGGAAAACTTCATTGAGGGGGCTCGCCCGACGGCCGCCACTCCCAGAGCACATGAACTGGTCCGCGCCGCTGCATCAGGAGTTGAAGCATGAAATCCCGCAGAGTTCAGTGCAGTTTTGGTGCCCACCGATGGATGATTTCATATGCTGACCTGGTCACACTCCTGCTCGCGTGTTTTGTGGTCATGTACGCGATGGCGCCCGGCGGGAACGCCACGGCAAAGACGCCGGACCACACCGCGTCAACTGTGCAGGCGGCCTCTGCCTCGCCTGACATGGCGCTCCCTTTCGATCGGCTAAAAAGCGAACTGGCTCCGGAAATCGCGAATGGCGACGTTCTAATCGGTATCGAGGAGCAGAGGGTCGTTATCAGTCTGAGAGAGAAAGCCTTTTTCCCGTCTGGTAAGGACACGATCTATCCTCAGGCGCTGGCCACCATCAGTAAGGTCGCCGATGTTATCCGGCCCCTTCCAAATCCTGTCCTTCTCGAAGGTCATACCGATTCCGTGCCCGTTCACAACGTGCATTTTCGCAGTAATTGGGAACTATCGGCGGCCCGTGGCATTGCGTTACTCAATGTGATGGCTGGCGCCGATGGGCTTCCGGTGTCGAGATTCGCGATTGTCGGATATGCCGATAACGATCCCGTAGCCGGCAATGAATCTGAACCTGGCCGCGCACAGAATCGGCGTGTGGATGTGGTCATTCTGCGCAGCAGGCAGCAGTGAAAAGACAATTGATCACGGACGGCGCCAACGAGATAAGAGATTTCACGATGTCAAAATGCTTAACTAAATACCACGGCGAAATAGAATACTCGGAGAACGACATCGTTCAATTCGAGAGTGGACCTTTCGGCTTTGAATCCAACAGCCGCTTTCTCCTCCTCGTTCGTCCTGCCATGAAGCCGATTGTCTTTCTGCAAAGCCTTTCGACACCGGCCTTATGCTTCCTCACGCTTCCGATATTGGTAGTAGACAGGAATTACAGGCTTACGGTGGGGACGGACGACAGGCGAGCTGCGATGCTGCCGATGGATCGTCAGCCTGTCATTGGAGACGACGTTTTGTGCCTCGCCATTGTGACACTACAGCAGGGACTTCCGGCTACCGCTAACCTGATGGCGCCGGTAGTCGTCAATCTGGGGAATCGCAAAGCGGTCCAGGCAATTTCATCTGAGGGCTCATACTCACATCGACACCTCTTTGTACAGGCGGCAGCAGCATGCTCGTGATGCGAAGGCGACGGGGCGAGGCTGTCCTGATCGGCAATGATATTGAGATCCATATTCTCTCTATCCACCGTTCGAGGGTGAAAATCGGCATCAACGCCCCTCGCTCGATTCCGGTCTGCGCCCGCGAGATCGAACTTGTCCGCCAGGAAAACCTCGTGGCGGCGCTTTCGGTCTGCGACGTACCGGGCGTGATGGCCCAACTCAGCGAAGTATTGAACAGGGATACGGTGCCGGATGATCCGGGAGAAGTGGCCGATATGAAAAGAGAAGCACTGGAACAAAAAGAGCACGACAGGAGGTTTCATGTCCAGCACAGTCACGCCGCTAACTCTTAATGGCATCAGCCAATATGCTTCGGATTTTCAATCGATCCTCACCCGGTCCGTCCAAACTGCCAGTATCCCGCTCCAGGCTCTTCAGAACCAGCAGTCAACCATCACTCAGGAACAGGCGGATATTTCCGGCCTCAGCTCGGCCGTAGCCAACGTCGCAACCGATCTCGGCACACTGGGCAATTTGGGCAGCACCCGGGCGCTGACTGCGAACAGCAGTGATCCGTCAGTGGTGGAGGCGAGTGCGACAGGAGCGACTGCCAATACGACCTACACGATTTCGAATGTCACTTCCGTGGCGCACGCGGCGTCGGAAAGTTCGATCAATTCGTATGGTGACGGAACCACCACGCCGGTTTCCGCCACCGGTAGCCTGCAACTCACTGTTGGCTCCACGAACTACCCGATTACCCTCGCGAGCGGCCAGAATAATCTCACAGGTTTGGAGAATGCGATCAACGCGACAAATTCCGGAGTGACTGCTCAGATTCTGACTACCTCTAACGGCGATTACCTTTCCGTTTCGGCAAACAATCCAGGCGCTACCACTCTTAGTCTTACGGATGACCCAGGTGGAGCAAATACTCAGTTGCTGACAGATCAGAACCAGGGTGCCAACACGGTATTCCAATTAAATGGCATCAATGTAAGTGCGCCTGGGACGACCATTAACAACCTGGTGCCGGGAAT
Organism: uncultured Acidobacteriia bacterium; assembly: GCA_903825445.1. Classification (GTDB taxonomy): domain Bacteria; phylum Acidobacteriota; class Terriglobia; order Bryobacterales; family Bryobacteraceae; genus BOG-234. The sequence goes on along the minus strand of CAIKAS010000200.1, from coordinate 38,365 downwards.
GGTATTCACAATCACCGGTACGACTACCGGAAACCAGACTGCAACTGTGTCGCTTAGCCCGCAAAGCGGCCAGCTGACTTCCGCGCTGCAAAGCCTGGTGACGGACTACAACGCACTTACTCAACAAGTGAACGGCCAAATCGGAACGAACGCCGGAGCCCTGAGCGGCAATTCGATCATTTGGCAGGTGAGGGAGGCAATGCTGGACCTGGTCAATACCCGAGGCACTACCGGGTCTGTAAAGAGTCTTGCGGATCTGGGAATCAGCCTGGACCAGACGGGTCAAATGTCTCTCGACACCAGTCAAATCTCGGCCTTCAGCGACTCCCAGCTCAACGACGCATTTTCGTTCCTTGGTTCGGCAACGTCCGGACTCGGGGCGCTCCAGGCCGACTTTACTCAGATCAGCGATCCCGTTACTGGCTCCATTCAGGCGCAGGAGACCAATTGGACTTCGGACAGCAACGCACTGACCACAAAAATCGAAAACATGACGACGCAAATCAACACAATGCAGAGTCTGCTATCTACGCAACTCGAAGCAGCCGATGCCAGCGTCGCCGAACTGCAATCGCAGCAAAGCCTGTTGACATCCAGCATTCAGGCTTTGGATTACAGCACCTATGGTGCCCAGGTCACTCAACAGGTGAATTAGCCATGACTGCCACACAAAGCGAACTGTTGTCCGCCATCGAGACTCTGACTGCGGAGATGGTGATCTTGCCAGATGGCTCGATGGAAGCACTGGGATCGATGTTCGTTCGGAGGGGTGCCCTGATTCACCGGTTTTTGGAAGAGGGAAGTCCCGATGATGCCGCTCGCCCGCGCATCGAACACGTCATCCGGATGGGCTGTGAGATTGAAGCCCGGCTTATGGCATTAACGGGTTCCCTCCATCGTGAGATCGCCCAGCTCGAAAAGAGCCGTTGCCTGATGCATGAGCTGCAGGTGGCGGCCATTGCCCCTCGTCACTCCATGAGCATGCATGCCTGATTCACCTGAACATGGCCCGAGTCTGATGACCTGCCAGTGTTGGGTGATTCAAAATTAGGTTCCTAACGGCGAAACCGGATCAGTTCGTCGCGCACTCGTTGCATCACTCCGCTCCAGTCCCGACGCTGTTCCTGCCGGAATAGCTTCATTCCCGGATACCAGGGCGAGTCGTCCCGGTCGAGCATCCATCGCCAGTCCGGATTGTATGCAAGCAGAGTCCAGACCGGTACGGCCATAGCTCCGGCAAGGTGCGTCACAGCGGTATCTACCGAGATCACCAGATCAAGATTAACCATCAATGCCGCGGTGTCAGCGAAGTCAGTCAGTTCCCGCCCAAGGGGTACAAAGGGCAGGATCCCGCGAATTCCATCGCTTAGGCCCTGCTGAAGGCTAATGAAGCTGGTATTGGGCACGCCTGCAAGTGCTGATAGTTCTTCCGGCGCAATGGATCGGTTGCGATCGTTACGATGGCTGGGACTGCCGCGCCACGCGATGCCCACTTTCAGGTGTGATTCCGGAATATTCAGCGACGTAGCCCAAGCCAGCACGCGGCCGGGGTCTGCCGACAGGTAGGGTATCTTGGCAGGAATTGTCTCAGGCAGCGTGCCGAAAATCCCAGGCAGATGAAGGAGCGGTATCTGATAGTCGCTGGATGGCAGCACACCGGTGACGGCGGCCAGACTGGCGATGTCCGGCATCGTACCTAGCACCTGCAATAGTGACGAGGGGCACGATACCAACACGCGTGCGTCCAGTTCCTTCAGCAGACTGGCATAACGCACGAATTGAATCGTGTCACCAAAGCCCTGCTCACTGGAAAGCAAAATAGTACGGCCCTGGAGCGGCTCGCCCTGCCACAGCGGGGCGGCGTTCCGTCGCTGCACACTTCTGGCGCAGTAGTTCCTCCACCCCTCCGGAAAATTCCCGGAAAGCAATTGCGCCATACCCAAATTGACGCGGTACTCCCGGTTGTCCGGTGTCAATCGAAGCGCGTCCTGGTAACGTTCAATTGCCTCATCCGCACGGCCCATCTCGAGCAATGAATTCGCAAGATTATTTTGTGCCGGGTGGTGATTCGGCTGTCGCCTGATGATGGTACGATAACAGGACTCTGCCTCTTTCGGCAGGTCGAGCATTTGCATGGCGAGACCCAGGTTATAGCGGGCATCGTCATAATCCGGCCGCTGGTTCAGCGCGCGCCTGTAACATCTGGCCGCCTCTTCGCCAGCGCCGCGTCGGCGTAACAGATTTCCCAGGTTATTGAAAGCCTCCGGAAACGTCGGTCGAAGCTGCAATGCGCGCTGATAATAGGCCTCAGCCTTGTGTGCTTCACCAAGTACTGAAGATGTCATGCCCAGATCGAAGTGGAAGGTGGCTTCCATAGGTTGGAGTTGAACGGCCTGGTGCAGTGCATCCAAAGCGTCGCGGTGCCGGCCAGTCAGGTTAAAGGTGGCGCCGAGCAATGCCCAGCCTTCTGCCGCGTCTGGCTGCAGAGCAATAGCTCGCGACAGAACTCCGGCGGCTTCGGCTGGCCGTGAATCGTTGATGAGCGCCCGCGCCAGTCCCAAATGAAGAGAGATATCGGCCGGCCTGTCGGACACCGCCTGCTGATAACAAGTGACCGCCTGCCTGTGCTGGCCCTGCGCGCCAAAGACTTCCGCAAGTGTCGCACTGTATCTGGCAGACGTCGGCCCGCCGCACCGGATAGCCTGGGCGATAAGGATGGCGGCCAACTGATAATCCGCCCTGCCTGCAGCCTGGACCCCAAGCGAATAAAGTGTCGCCGGATCAGACAGATCGCGGAGCGGGATATCGTGGCAGATTGCTTCCGTGTCGAAGCGGCCGTTATTGTGATGCCGGACGCTGCGGGCCCGGCTTTTCCTGAACTTGGTCATGATGTTTGAAGAAACGACAACCGCGACCCTTGCCACGGGACCGCCAGATCCGGGCACGAGCAAAAAAAATGCGGGCGGACGCTCATGGGGAACGCCCGCCCGCAACAGTACTACCCGACGTTTAGTGGCCCTGGAGCAGGGACAGAATGGCCTGCGGGGCGGAGTTGGCCTGCGCCAAAGCTGCGGTACCGGCCTGGACCAGAATCTGCGCTTTGCTCAGGTTGGAAGCTTCGGTGGCGAGATTGGCATCTTTAATGCCCGATTCTGCAGCCGCCTCGTTTGTCACCTGGCTTTGTGCCAGATTCGTGGCGTAGTTGAAGAGGTTTTCACCCTTACCAACAGCTGCCTGAGCGCGACCGAGAGATGTCACGGCGTTGCCCAGAGCGGTTACGGCATTCTGCGCATTCTGCAGAGTGCTGATGTCCGCCGTGGAACCCGTTCCGTTGGACTGCGACGCGATCACTGCTCCACCCTGACTGGTCGTGCCGGTGCCGTTTGAGATGCCCTGGATAACGCCCGCGCTCGCCGTCCCGGTGGACGTCGTGCCGAGCGATACGGAGAAGTGCTGCAGGCTGCTCTCGAAGCTGATACCGTCGACACCGTTCGATTGATCCTTAACGGCCACAATGCTCTGCAGTGTGGAGTCGTTGGATTGCAGCAACTGGTTGTTGATGGTGCTGAGCGCAGTATCGATATCGCCTGCGTCGGTGCTCGAGAGGCTAAACGAGATCGAGTGATCGGCTCCGCTGCTGTCGGGAGCTGTCAGTGTGACCGTCTGGCTGTTGCCGGCGACCGTCATGCCGCTGAAGTTCAGGAAGCCGCTGGTGGAAGTACCCTGCGCGTCCAGACTCGGGGTGGCAGAACCAGTCTCCGCAGTACCTGTCACGCCGCCAACGGCGGACGAGTCAACTGAGCCAGCGCCGGTGAAACCGAAACCGTTCGTGCCTGCGCCATAAGCGTTAAGGCGGAAGGCTGTGTTGTTGTTCGATTCGATTTCGACCTTACCGCCATTGTCTACGGCCGTCAGACCAGCCGCGCGGGTCAAAGCATTGCTCTGGAACGCGGTGTTCAGATTTCCAATAGAGTTTGCGATGGCCGCGCCGACTGAGACCGAACCCAGATTTGCAACCTGATTGCCGATGGCGATCTGAATGTTCTGGCTGTCCGCCGCAGTAAGAGCCGAGGCCGCGGTGATGTGTGTGTAAGACGTGTTGGCGCTGCCATCCGTGGCGAAACTGCCCAGACCAAGTACGTTGGACGTATCGCCGGAAACCTGCACGTTAACGCTGGCGGCCTGGTTCGTGTTGGTCGCCGTGAACTGGAGCTTGCCATTGCCGTCGAGTGCCGCTGTGACGCCGGCGCCGGCCGTGGTCAAAGCTGCGTTGAGGTTCGTCAGGGTTGTAGCCTGCGCTTCACCTGCACCGATGGTGAACTGAACGGGCGTCGCGGTGCCGCCCACCGAGACTGAAAGATTGACGGTCTCGGCCCCGGCGTTGGCGCTGTTCGCCAGCATCGCCGTGACATTCGTGGTAGAGGTCTTCGCGGCTACACTCTGGCCGACCGCTGTGCTGCCCACAACGTTGCCCAGCAGCGCGTTCGACATCTGATCGCCGGCTTCCACCTGGAAGGCCGAGTTAGATGACGTGAACTGCAGGCTCGAAGCACCGGTGTTGGGATTCGTATAGACGGACGCCTGGATGTTCGCATTCTTGAACGCCGTGGCCTGCTGTGTGGCGCCGTTTCCGGTGGCCTGAATCGCCGAGTTGATGGCGGTGGCGAGCGAGTTTGCGTCGGTCACACCGTTCAGGTTCACCGAAATCGCCACGCGATTGGCGCCATTTGTGCTGGAGAAACCGGGGCCTGAGAAGTACATGGTGGTGTAGCCAGGCTGCGTTTCAGTGTTGGCGTTGGCGCTGCTAGCCAGGATGTTCGCGACGGAGGTTGCGCCTGCGCCTGTGCCGATATCGGTGGCGGAATTGCCAGTTGCTGAGAATCCGCTCAATCCGAGGCTCTGGGTATCCACTGTCGAGTGCGAGAGGTCCACATTGACAGAGCCGTTCTGAATCGCGGTGCTGGAACCGCTCGCGGTTCCGCCGCCCATGAATACGCCGAGGTTTGTTGCGGACGCGCCGCCGGTGTTCAGGCCGATTGCCTGGGCTTCACGATTGACTTCCGAGAGCACGCTCTGGAATTCCTGGTTCAACACGGTTCGGTCGCCGGTGAACGACGAGGACCCGGACTGTGCAGCCAGTGTGCTGGCCCGATCCAGCAATTGCGAAATGTTGTTCATTCCGCTGTCGATGGTCTGCAGCGTTGCAAGACCGTTGGTTGCGTTCTGAATTCCCTGCGTCAGTACAGCCTGAGACGCCTGAAGTCCGTTGGCGATGGCCAGTCCGGCCGCGTCGTCACCGGAGTTGACGATGCGAAGTCCGGAAGTCACCTGGTTGATTGTTTCTGTTTGAAAATTGCTGTCCATCCGCAGATAATTCTGCGCGTCCAGCGATGCGATGTTTGTATTGATCGAAAACGACATTTTGTTTGCTCTCTCCTGTAAGCCCGTAGCGCGCTGAATCCTGTTGCGCCTGGATGGTTTTGCCATCCGGAGCCTTCAACCCCCTTATCGAACGCATCTATGTCATTTTTCCGGAACCCCTGTCCGGTGGACCCGAATCTCCGCGAGTGGCGAGAATTCGCTACCGCCTGGAATTCGACGGTTCCTCGGATCGCGGAGCTCTGGCATCCTTCTGTCTGCACCAGCGTTTACAGCGACTTATGAATGCGCTCTCGACGGTCCGGTTGGTATACCGCGTGCATTCTCTCTGACCAATGCCAGTTGGGATCAATTTCGATTCGTCGGGATCCGATATCGCGAACAGCCTCGAACGATATATGGATCTGGTCGATGCCAGGCAAAAGCTTGTCACGTCCAATATTGCGAACGCGGACACGCCTGGCTATAAGACCAGGGATCTGGACTTTCGCAGTCAGTTTCAGAACCTGCTGACCGGTGAGCAGCCCCAGGCGATCGAAGTCGCGGGTCTGAAAACCAACAACGACGGAAACAATGTCAGCCTCGACCGGGAAGCGCAATTGCTTTCTGAAAATGCCCTCCGCTTCAACGTTGCGAGCCAGTTGATGCGCGGCCAGATCTCTCAGCTTAAGGCGGCGATCGATGAGGGCCGGAGCGGATGAGTCTTTTTTCCAGCCTCTCCGTGAGCGCTTCCGGTATGGCGGCACAGCGCACGCGCGCAGAACTTCTGACCGAGAATCTGGCGAATGCCGAAACTACGCGTACACCTGATGGCGGGCCTTACCGGCGCAAAGATGTGGTCTTTCAATCTCAGGCCGATTCCTCGCCGTTTTCCTCCGTATTTGCATCCGCGATGAACGGCACGCCGGGTGGCGTATCTGTTTCGGACATCGTTGTGGACCAGAGAGACCCGGAGCGCCACTACGATCCCGGCCATCCCGATGCAGGCCCGGATGGCTTTGTTGCGCTTCCGCGCATCAATCCGGCCGAAGAAATGGTGAACCTGATGGGCGCCTCTCGCGGCTATCAGGCCAACGTGGCCTCCATGTCGGCTGTGAAGGACATGATTCAGCGCTCGATCGACTTGTTGCGATAGTTTATGTCTCTCCCCATCTCATCCCTGTTGTCGTCATCCGGCAGCGTTCCGCAGATAAACCCTGTCGGCAGCGCCACGGGCATCGGCTCGGCCGCACAGGCGGGCCAGTCGGGCGGCTTCGCTTCCATCCTGGAAGGCGCCATTCAGTCCGTGGAAAGACCTGGCAAAGAAGCGGATCAGGCGGTGCAAAACTTTCTGAACGGTGATAACGAAGAGCTTCACACTGTGGCCCTTGCCACCCAGCGGGCTTCACTTACGTTTGACCTTGGACTCCAGGTCAGAAATAAAATCGTCTCCGCCTACCAGGAAGTCATGAAGATGCAGATGTAGTCTGACGGCTACTGCAAACGGTATACGGAACAGCATACAGATGGAACAGTTCAGAAAAATTCTCGCCAGTCTTTCTATGCGCCAGCGGCTCACTATAGTCGCTGCGGTGGCGATCGTTGGCGCGGGCCTCTATTCTTTCTCTCATTGGAAAACAGAAGCGGATTTTAAGCCGCTCTATACCGGTCTGGCTGCGGAAGATTCCGCTGCCGTATTACAGAAACTGAAGGAATCTGGTACAGATTACCGCCTTTCGCCCAATGGCGACGTTGTTTCCGTTCCCTCCGGCAAGTTAGCCGAACTGAGGCTGGACCTGGCTGCAGCGGGGCTGCCAAAGACCGGGCGTATCGGCTACGAGATATTCGACAAAGCCAATCTGGGCGCAACGGAGTTTGTCGAGCACATCAACTACACGCGGGCGCTTGAGGGAGAACTCGAGCGCTCCCTCAGTGCCCTTGCGGAGGTGGAACAGGCGCGCGTTCATATCACGTTTCCTAAGGAGTCAGTTTTTCTCGAGTCACGCGAACCCGCTAAAGCCAGTGTCATGGTGAAGCTCAAACCTGGCGCTCATCTGTCCGACAGGAACGTGACGGCGATTTCACACCTTATAGGCAGCGCGGTAGAAGGGTTGTCCCCGGACGCCGTATCCATTCTGGATATGCAGGGCAATCTGTTAAGCAGGGCCGCCGCCACTTCCCCCGACGAGGCGAGCAGCGACGCCGCCCTCGATTACCGCCAAAAAGTGGAACACGACCTTCTGCAGAAGATCAATACTACGCTCGATCCTCTGCTCGGGCATGACCGCTATCGAGCCAGTGTTTACGTGGATTGTGATCTCTCAAGCGGCGAGCAGAGTGAAGAGACATTTGATCCGGCCCATTCCGTAATGCTGCAGTCGCAAAAGACCGAGGAGATCAGTGGCAGTTCTACCGCTGCAGGCGGCATTCCGGGCACAGCATCCAATCTCCCGCGTCCTGCGGCCCGCGCAGGCTCTTCTGGTAACTCCACCACCCGCCGTACGGAGAATGTCACCTACCAATCCAGCCGTATCACCCGTACCACGAAACTGCCGCAAGGCACGTTGAAGCGCGTTTCAGTAGCTCTTCTGATGGACCAGTCGGTCACTTGGGAGGGCAGCGGCAAATCACTGCACAAAGTTCTGGTTCCGCCATCGCCCGAAATGATGAAATCCGTTCGCGATGTGTTGACCGCGGCGATCGGCTTCGTCGAGCAACGCGGTGATCAGATCACGGTGGAAAGCTTGCCCTTCGAGGAAACGCTGAATCAGACGCCACCGGAGACACCCGGCACTACTCCGCCGGCGCATCCCGCTCCATCCCAGTGGGATGCATTACGCAAACAGCCTCTCTTCCTGCCTATAGCGACAGGTGCCGGCGTCGTGTTGTTCGCGATTCTGGCAATGCTGGTCCTCGTCACGCGGAGACGCAGAAAGAAGAAGCGGGCCGCCGCCGTCGTTGAAGCAGCCAAGAGCCTTCCGGATAAGAGTGCCGTTGCCGCTCTGAGCTCGGCGAATGCGGCGGAACAAATTCAAGCCCAAATGGCGGCCAGAGAGCTGGAACAACAACAGGCGGAGCAGGAAATGCTCGCCGCGATAAAAGTCCCGCCGGTCAAGACCAAGAAGGCGGAAGTGCTCGTGAAGCAGTTGCAGGAGAACGCGAAGAAGGATGCTACCTCGTCCGCGCGTATTCTTCAGGCCTGGATTCACGACAAAGGTTAAGGATGTTTTGAAGCGATGATTGCGAACCTTGCGCCCAGCCCGATTACTCAGGCCGAAACTTTTGCAGGAGTACAGAAGGCTGCGATTCTCTTGATCATGCTCGGCGATGCCGCCAGCGCCGAATTGGTAAAACAGCTGACCGAGGACGAAGTCCAGTTGGTGGCGCGCGAGATCGCGCGCCAGAAAAAGGTTCAGCCCAATCAGGCCGAAACAGTTCTCGAGGAGTTTTATCAGCTCACCTCGGCGCGCGATTTCGTCAACAAGGGCGGCGTCGATTACGCCAAGAATATGCTGATGAACGCCTTTGGTCCCGAGGTGGCGAAGCGACTCATGGATCGCCTCATGAAAGCGCTTGGCGACGACGTGGCCACTTTCGATGCCCTGCAAAAGGCCGACCCCCAACAGCTCGCGAAGTTCCTGCACAATGAACATCCCCAAACCATCGCTCTGGTCCTGTCGCATCTGAATCCGTCGCAGGCCGCTGCCTTGCTCGCGTCTTTGCCGCCGCATCTTCGGGGCGATGTAGCTCTCCGGGTGGCCAGTCTGGATCAGATATCTCCTGAGGTGATCAGTAAAATCGCTGTGGTCATTGGCCAGAAGATGAACGCAATAGGAGAGTTCAGCAGAGAATCCTATGGCGGCGTGCGGGCCGTGGCGGAAATGTTCAATCGTCTGGACTCGGAAACTGCGAAGGACATCCTCAACTCGATAGAGTCTCAGGACCAGGCGCTGGTGGACACCATTCGTCATTTGATGTTTGTCTTCGACGACATTCTGCTGATCGATCCCAACGGAGTAAAAGAAATAATCGCGCGGGTGGACCGCAAAGTTCTGACGCTCGCTCTAAAGGGAACAGGAACCCAGATTCAGGATCATCTGCTGCAGTGCACATCGCAGCGCGGAGCGGAAACCATTCGTGAAGATATGGATGCACTGGGCCCCGTCAAGATCAAAGACGTGGAGGGGGCGCAACAACAAATCATTGCGATTATTCGCGGCCTGGAAGCCGAGGGTGTTCTGAGTCTGCGCGGTACCGCCGGTGAACAATATGTCGTCTAAATTAATTCGGGACTCTGGTTCGCTTGCCCAAGCAATGCCATGGACCATCGTGGGCATCAATCGCGCAACCCAGACTTCCCCCACGCCGAGCCGAAATACGTCTGGCGAACCTAACGGACCGTCAACCGACCAACAGACCCAAACGACAGCTCAGATTGAACAACGCATTCGAGAGGCGCGTGACGCCGGGCGCAAGGAAGGCGAAGGCGCCGCAAGGCAAGCGGCACAAGCGGAACTTCAGAAGGTACTGCAAAATCTTGGCATCGCTATTCAGCAAGTTGTCGATTTGCGGCCGCGTCTCCGCATGGAAGCGGAGGCCGACGTCGTGCGACTGGCAATTGCGATAGCCAAGCGCGTGCTTCATCGGGAACTGAGTATCGATCCGGACACCATAGGCGGTCTGGTTCGCGTGGGGCTCGAAAAGTTGCGACAGCAGGAAGTGACCAAAGTCACCGTACATCCCGACCATCAGACAGTCGTCAAAGGATGCCTGACGGGATCGTCATCTGCCTCGCAGGTTGAAGTGAAAGGTGACCCTGCGCGGGAGCGAGGAACTCTTACCTTCGAAACGAATCGGGGTAATCTGGACATCTCCATCGAAACGCAATTGCGCGAAATAGAGCGAGGTCTCACAGACCGTCTGCGGGGGCAGGGCGTATGAGTTCTCCCCTTGATCTGAATCCTTATTTCGAGAAGCTCCGACGCACGGATCCCGTCGTTTGGACGGGCGAAGTGACAGAGCTTATTGGCCTGCTGGTCGAATCGGTGGGACCGGCTGCCGCAATTGGCGACTTCTGCGAAATCCAGACCAACTCCGGCCGGAACATTCGGACCCAGGTAGTCGGTTTCCGCAACGGCCGGGTCTTGTCTATGCCGCTCGAAGAAACGGACGGCCTCCAGTTGGGTAATCGCATCGTGGCGCGCGCAGACGAGGCCCGCGTGGCCGTGGGACCGGCGTTGCTGGGCCGTGTGCTCGACGGGCTGGGGCTGCCTATGGATGGTAAGCCGCCCATTGAGCCTGCAGAGTTTTACGACCTTTACAAGTCTCCACCCAACCCCCTCGAAAGAGAGCATATAGTCGAACAACTCGTTACCGGAGTGAGAGCTATCGACGGTATGTTGCCGTGTGGCAAAGGGCAGCGAATGGGAATTTTTGGCGGCAGCGGAGTCGGCAAGAGTACGCTGCTGGGCGCCATGTCAAAACAGAATTCGGCCGACGTTTGCGTCATCGTTCTGATAGGGGAACGCAACCGGGAAGTGAAGGCATTTCTGGAACACGAACTCGGTCCGGAAGGCATGAAACGCGCAGTTGTGATTGTCGCGACATCTGATCGTCCCGCGCCAGTCCGCGTTAGAGCCTGCTTTGTTGGTCTGGCTATTGCCGAGTACTTCCGCGATCAGGGTGCCGATGTATTGATGGTGATGGATTCAATCACGCGTCTGGCAATGGCCCAGCGAGAAATTGGTTTGGCCGCCGGCGAGCCTCCCAGTCAAAAAGGCTACACGCCATCGGTCTTCAGTCTGTTACCCCGCATTTTTGAGCGCGCAGGGAATTTCGCCCGCGGTTCCATCACGGGGTTCTTCACCGTGCTTGTGGAAGGTGACGATTTCAACGAGCCTGTTTGCGACGCGGTTCGCGGTATCCTCGATGGACATATCATTCTCTCGCGGCAGCTTGGAGCAGCGGGGCATTACCCCGCGATCGATGTATTGAATTCCATCAGCCGCCTGCAGTCGAAGATTTCAGGACCGGAGCAAAAGGGAGCGGTACGCAAGATCCGCGAGGCGCTCTCCACATTCCATCAGACCCAGGACCTGATTCAACTCGGCGCGTACGTGTCCGGCACAAATCCGCAATTGGATCGCAGTATTCAGATTCGTCCGCAAATCATGAAGTTTCTCCAGCAGGATTCCGAGGAAAACGTGCCGCTGGAAGAGACGCTGGCGGGCATCGGCCAGCTGGCGCAAAAATTGAATGCGTAGAACTGAAAAATGAAAGCATTCCAATTCCCCCTGGAACGCGCGCTAACCTGGAGGCAGACCCAACTCAACATGGCGGAGGCTGCCCTAAGGCGTTCAAACGCCGATCTGCAGAGGGTCGCACAGGAAATCGAGGAGTGCTCCGTCCGCCGGGTGAACTCCCAGGCGGCATTGTTGTGCCCATCACCTCCTGGAGCAACGCCGCGCATCGCTCTAATGAGTCGCCCCCACATTCAAGTCACAGGGACGGACCTTTGCGATCTGGAACAAGCCGGCATATGGGCCGCCAGGCGGGAGCGCGAGCTTCTGAGGGAAGCCGAAGAGCTTCAGGTAGTGATTGTGAAGCAGACACGCACCATGGTGGAAGCCCGCCGGCGGGTTCGCTTGCTGGAAAACCTAAAACAGCGGCGCCGCGAAGACTGGACCGCGGAAGAGAACCGTGAGTTGGAGGAACTGGCAGGCGAGTCCGCTGTTACTACCTGGAGACGCCTGCACAATCCTGCCCGCGCGTAGCCGTGCGCTGGCCAAACTCTTCCGCACCCCGCCCGTCTACCTTTGAACGGTCCGCCGCCGAGCGTGAGATGGCTCACCCTCACCGGTGACCAGCACCTGCAACTCGCTTACGGAGGCTTTCATCGATCGCGCATGGCCGGTCATCTGCTCGCTCGCGGACGCACCCTGCTCGGCACTTGCAGCCGTATTCTGGGTGACTTTCTGCATTTGCGAGACCGCTGCGGAAATCTGCTCGATGTGGTGCGATTGCTCCTGGCTTCCGTCCTTGACGCTAGTCATCAGTACTTTGACATCAGCCGCTTGCTTCGCGATTCCCTCAATAGCCGCCACCACCTGAGTGAGTTTCGAACTGCCGCCATCCACCTTCTGAATCGATTCCTCAATCAGCGCGGATGTGTCGCCTGCAGCCTGAGCACACCGTTGAGCAAGATTACGAACTTCGTCCGCCACCACCGCAAATCCCATCCCGGCTTCTCCTGCCCGCGCCGCCTCTACGGCTGCGTTTAGTGCCAGAATGTTTGTTTGGAAGGCAATCTCATCGATGACGCGGATGATCTTCGAGATCTTCTTGCTGGAAGCGTTGATTTCGTCCATCGATCCCACCATGTTGCCCAGCGTTTCATTGGCGACTTTCAGTTGCCGGTCTGTTTCGAGGACCGACTCCGACGCCCGTTGCGTGTGTTCAACATTCTTGCGCGTCATCGATGCCAAATCGTGACCGGACGCCGACGTCTCCTCCAGCGAGGCGGCCTGCTCGGAAGAAGCCTGCGCAAGTGCCTGACTAACGGCAGCTACCTGCGTTGCGGCCGTGGCCACCTCGTCCGCGCCACCTGACATCGCGGAGGCCAGATTCGTCAGCGCTTTGCTGATTTGTTGCACGATTACGATGGCCCCTCCGCTCACAGCAAGGCAAACAAGGCTGAAAAACACGGAGATCCAGGTCGCGGTCGCGGCTTTAGTCGCCGCCCCTTCCGTAGCGGTAGTCATACGCGAGGCTTCCTGGTTCACAAGCTCCTTTGAAGCCGTAATAATCGCCTCCGCGCGGGGCGTGACTTTTTCGTCTGAAACCTTCTGCACCTGGTCGAACTGCTGGCGGTTCATGTACTCCACCAACTCGTCATGCGCCTGAAAGAGCTCGTTCATGTCCGTTTGAACGCTGTCAAAGCCGCGCCGCGCCGACTCGTCTTCGATCAGTACCTGGTACTCTGGCAACAATTTGCGAACCTTTGTCATGACGTCCGAATATTCGCGCTTGTTGTCGTCGGCGCCAGTGGATTGCTGCATGATCGAGCGGAGCATAATAGCGCGATCCAGCGATTGCATCTGCAGCGTAGAGGCATAGATTTCATAGGCGATCACGCGCCGCTTCGCTGCCACGTTTACCGCGTGCTGCATCGATTTGTTCAGATCGGTGATCCAGAAGATTGCGCAAGCGCCCATCAGAATCGCCAGCGCCGAAATCGTTCCCGTGGCGCCGATCAATTTCGTGCTCAGTTTCATTTGGGATGCCATAGAGCTTCCTATTTTGTTCCGAAGTTGAAGGTGACGTTGGCGACGAATTTTACGGGTTTGCCGTCTTCGGTCTGCTTGCTGAATTTCCAGCGCTTCAACGCGTCTTCCGCTGACCGCAGCAGGACGGGATTGCCAGTGACCGGCTCCACGTGATCCACGGTGCCGTCTTCAGACACGAAGGCGTTCAGGGTTACGGAGCCCTGAAGTTTCAGCTGCTGTGCGAGTTGCGGGTATTCGGGCTGGGGCTTGCTCACAGCCGCGGAGATCGATTCCTGAGGCGTGAGACGTTTCGTGGAATCGGCGGAAACGATCTGCACGGCTCCGAGGAAGAACGTGGCGGCCGCCACAATGTATGTGTTCCGAAGTTTCATGTTATTTCCTTTTCTGTGGATTAAGGTCGTACAAGCTACCGTATCGGACATTGGTGAGTGTTTTCCGTTCACTGCGCATCTCTAATTCAGGGACTGTCGGTAATTCATCGGTCACGAGGATTGGCGGGTACCAATCCGTCGGCAAACCGGCAACAACCGGCGCCACACGATAGTCTCCCGTGCGGAATCGCCTTCGCTTCTCTTACGACTTACCCGGCGGGTTCCCATGGTGATCGTATTGAATTCCAACGAAGTATTCCGGACTCTGGTGCTGGCAGCGCTGCACCACCCCGATCGCCGTTCCGCGGCTGTGACGGACCTTGACTGGCTGGCCGACAGGTATCGGTTTCCTGACCCGGATGCCCGCTCCATACGGCGACGTATCTTCCTGTAGCCCTGCCTGGCTAGTGACTGGCGCCCCCGCGTCGAGTTCCTGAACCTCAACGCGGCACACCGATGACTTTCTTTCGGGCAGACGTCGTTCCGTGTCCGATTCGTGCGAAAGCATTTAGCTGAGACGCGTCTCCACTCGAATTTCGCAGCCAAACAGCCGGGGTTCGCCGCCCTGTCCGTTGTCTTAAGGCAGACTAGAACTCGGTGAAATCTGAGTCCAGCACAAATTCACCAGGCGAAACAGGCTGCTTGTCGGAATTCCTGGGAGAGACCGCGGTTTGCAGTTTCGCAAGATTATCTGAGTGGTCCGGCTTCGGCTGGTGAAGGCTCACCGGGCGTCTGGCCGGCTCTTTTGTAGTGGCACGTTCCGGACGGTGTCGGCTTGCAGACTGATTGCTCCCGTTTACGATCGCATTCAGGTCGTTGACAACAGCAACCAGAGTCTCAGACTGCGCATTCAGTTCCTGTGCAGCGGCCGCACTCTCTTCAGCGTTTGCCGCAGTGGCCTGAGTCACTTGCTCCATCTGGATCACGGCCCTGGTCACCTGCTCGATGCCCTTGGCTTGTTCCTGGCTGCTGAGGCTGATTTCGTCGATCAGGCTCTTTACCTCGACCGATTGTTCTGTAATGGAGCGAATGCCGGTTGCGACAAGGTCTACCTTCACTTTCCCTTCATTCGACTTTCCGATCGATTCCTCAATGAGCACCGCAGTGTCCTTAGCCGCCTGCGCGCAACGTTGCGCCAGATTGCGGACCTCGTCGGCGACGACCGCAAATCCCATGCCTGCTTCCCCGGCCCGCGCGGCCTCCACCGCTGCGTTCAGAGCCAGAATGTTGGTTTGGAACGCGATCTCATCGATGACTTTGATGATTTTCGAGATCTTCTCGCTGGAGGTATTGATTTCGCCCATCGCCGCCACCATCTGGCTTAGCGCCACGTTGGTTTCTTCGAACCTCAACTGGGACTGCCCCACCAGGTTCGCGGCTGTGCGCGACTTGCCCGCATTACTCAGAGCCATGGAGTTGATCTCCGTGGCGGACGCGGAGGTCTCCTCGAGCGATGCAGCCTGCTCAGACGAACCCTGCGCCAGAGACTGGCTACCAGAAGAAACCTGCCCTGCTGCGCTTGCCACGTGCTCGGCTCCTTCAGCCAGGCTTGACGCGGCGGACCGAAGTGCGCTGTTTACGCTTCGAACGATGAAATAAACCAGCGCGCTACCGGATGCCATCGCAATCATCAGGATCACAAATATCAAAGTTCGCCCGGTAGACGCCACGTTCTCGGCTGCGACGGAATCGGACTCTCCGGTTCTCCGGTTGAGATCGACCAGTGCGGTGACATTCGTTTTCAGCTCGCTGTGAATCGGATCCGCCACCTGAATATACTTCGCCTGAGCTTCGGTAGACTTTCCCGAGCGGCTCAACGGGAGTATTTCGTTCTCAATTACCTGAAGGTAGCGTTGGAATAACGGCTCGACTCTTCCGTATAGACTACGATCTTCTTCGGTAGTGATTGTTTTTTCATAATCCTGAAGATCAGTCTCCACAGTCTCGCCGATCTTTCGGACATTAGCTTCTATGGCAGCCTGGCTGTTGGAGTCGGACGTTGCCATGTGCTTCCATGTATCACCCCGCAACTGAAAAATCTGGGAGTCAACGTGCGAGATCCTGTAAACGCCCGGAAGCGGATCAGTCACGATGGTATCGACCGATTGTCTGAGCGAATTGATGGATAGCAGAGCCCCCGTGCCCAGTGCCAGCATCAGCACAAGCAGCAGTCCCGCCGTCAATGAGAATTTCTTACCGATCGTCATCTGCGATTTCATAGGTTTTCCGTTGGAGATATTTGTCCTGGTCAATGTTGTGTGGCAGGTGCTTGGTGGCCCGGACGAGGTGTCAAACCGACTTATCGGCCACTTATCTTTCTCTATTCCTGCCGAATCGATTCTGCTGCTAAAGTGGTCCGGACAGCCATATGCTCATTTGCGGTGGGACCCCACAGGCAAGAGGAATTTACGGCCTTCCTGTAATCGCTCCCGCTTGCTCATCACTTCGTGGATGCGAACACCGTAATTTCCATCCACAACCACCACTTCGCCACGCGCGACAACGCAGTTATTTACGATTACTTCCACAGGCTCAGAAATGGAGCGATCCAGTTCGATGATGGATCCCGTGATCAGTTTCAGAATGTCCTGGATGCGCGCCCGTGTACGCCCAAATGAAATACTTACCGGCATTTCAACATCCATGAGGAGATTTAGAGTGCTGGATGCCCGGCTCGAGAGTTCCACGCCTTCCCCGCTGTCAGTGACCGCATCCGTTGACTGGACGAGCGCAGACTGTGATTCTCCGGATATTTGCGATTGGGCCTCCAGCATCTCCCGGTTGGTGTAGAAGCCGAGTGGAGGCAGAGACTGATCGTCCGCGAGGATTTTGATTTGGCAGCCCAGTGCCCTCGCGCGGGCTGGTTCCTCTTTTGCCCCTTCGGTGCAGGCTACATCCCGGCCTAGTTGAGAGCCTATGAAGGTGGCCAAACCGCCCAGAGATTGCCGGACAACCTCAAGCCACGTGTCCTGCAATTCCTCGCGGGTAAAGGTCTCGATACCCGCGGCGGCAAGGAGGCGCTGGCCGTAGAACTCCCAGGTCTCCTCCGCGGCGCCGACCCAGATTGTCGCTCCCGGCGTAGCGTCCAGGCTTTGTTTCCACCAGAGCATCCCGCTCTCATTTCCGGGAAGCGAGGGAGTTACCTCCGTCGATACGTGAAGGTCGGCCATGGCCTCCATCACTTTACCGAATCCCTCGCACCAGTTCCCCACCAGTTCAGCTAGTGAGTTCGCGCCTGCACTCATTTCAATTGCCCCGTGTCGGCCACTTGGCTCTCATCTCGGCACGTAGTCTGAGGGTTCCCTGCGATTTGAGTTCTGCCACCCGTGAGATGTGTCGCCCCATAATTTCTGCGATCTCGCGCAGTGTCAATTCCTCGTAATAGTAAAGCGACAATACGAGCCTTTCGTTCTCCGGCATGGCCTCGATGCATTGCGCCAGCACGCGCTCCAGTTCCGAACGCTCAAATAGTTCCGATGGCAGCTTTTCCCGTGTGTCGGCGAGTACGGAGAGAAGCGAGTCGCCGCCTTCTCTCGTGACGACTTCAAGGCTCTCAATATTCAGCCCCTGTATCTCGATGAGTTGGGCTTGATATTCCTCAAGCGTGATCCCCATCTCTTTCGCGATTTCGTCCTCGGCGGGAGCATGCCCGTGGCGCTGCTGCGCGCGGTTGAGCGCGGATTCAATATCCTTGGCTTTCTTGCGGCGATGGCGAGACGCCCAGTCCATGTCGCGCAAACTATCCAAAATGGCGCCGCGGATCCTGTATTCCGCGTACGTTTTCAACTTGACACCCGACCTCGGATCGAAATTGTCCACCGCCGCGATCAGTCCGAGTACTCCGGTTGAGACCAGATCCGACAGACCAACGCTTTGCGGAACCTTGTCGTGGAAACGCCGGGCGATCAGATTGACTTGAGGGAGATTCTCAAGAATGAGTTGCTCACGGCGCGCCTCCGCCGATTCAACAGTTTCGGTTTGAGTTGCAAGAGAGTACATATTTTTAGGCCGCCGCCGCTGCAGTTCGAAGTGATGCCTGCGACCGGAGCAGGCGGTTCAACAGGCCAGCGTGATTCGCTGACTCCAGGTCTTCCGGCACGTGTTGACCCGTGCCGAAGAAAGAGAGCGGCCGGCCACTCCCGATTGCCTCGTTTAATACGGGACCAAACGTTTCGGTTTCGTCCATCCGTGTAAAGATCAGGTGCGATGGGGCGAAGATCTCGTAGGCCGCCGACATACGGTTCATATCTGAACAACGCATGGAGCCTGGCAGCACCAGATGCTTTTGAATGTCGTTACGCTGGGCCAGAAAACCAGCCAGTTCACACCCCCCTTCCAGATCCCGGAACGCAAATCCCGGCGTGTCGACCAGGATCAATCCTTTGCCCCGGTGCTCTTCTAATGCCTGGTCGAGCCCCCGACTGGTCTCGATAACCTCGAAACGCAGGCCCATGATGCTGGCATAGGTGCGCAGTTGCTCTGATGCGCCCACTCGAAGGGTGTCGACAGACAGGATCACCGTTGGCCGTCGCGAAGGCAGTCCGAATTGGACAGCAATTTTGGCAATCGTCGCTGTCTTGCCCGCGCCTGGAGGACCTATCAATGCAACGACCCTGGCTCCGGTGGACGATCCTCCGAGTCCGGAATCCAGCCGGACACTGGTTCGGATCTGCCTGGTCAGCGCTGTCAACAGTCCGGGGCCCTGTTGCTCAGTCGCGCCCGTGGAATCTTCGGGCTCCCTGATGGCCGTTCCCAGGAGCTGCTGCGCCAGGTCAGGATCCACCTCGGCATCCATCAGTTCGCCGTATAGATTTCTAAGTTCGGGGCTGCTGGCTATCCAGCGCGGTTGTTCCGACGACCGCCAGTTAGCCTGTTGCGAAGAGCGGAGTTGGCGCCGCAGTTCCTGCATCTCGGTGAGGATGGCATCCAGTGTGCCTTCTCTGCTCGCGAGGTTATTCAATCCGGAACCAGAACGCCCGCTGGAAGTAATGCTCTCCGGACTAGGGGATGTCCGATTTTCGGCTCGCGCGACAGTAATGTCTCTTGCACTCTGGCTGTAGTCTTCTGGTTTCGGCAAGCCACTGGCGCACACAACCTCGTACCCACCCAGAGAGCGCGTCTCTCCCGATGTCGGGCGGCTCGTCACAAGAACCGCATCGGGCCCCATCTCCTGGCGGGCCGCTCCCATAGCTGCCTGAAATGAATTTGCAAAATACGACTTCATCTGCATGTTTCCTGCTCGCTCCCTTACGCCGGAATGCCTTCCGTCGCACGGTGAAACGCGTTGGCGGCGCACCATAACGACAGTGATCTTCGTGACAAAAGAGATGCAGGTTAACTTCCCAGGCTGACAAACGTTTCCGCGCGCCTAAGTATCTGTGTATTCAGCGCGGGCGGGTTCGTCCAGGTCTGCGGACGTGTCGCATTCTAAACGTTTAGCGATTTTTCGCCAACGAAACTCATGCGCAAAGCTGGAATGATCGCGCTGTGTAATTCGCTGTTTGATCTGCCGCGAAATGCGCAGTGCAATCCAATGCAGCAGTGTCAATGCGCCACGGGTCCGCAGAGGCGCCGTTTGTGGGCGCCATGCTTGCGCCAGGTTGTCCGCCGATTTGCGCCCAGCCTTCCCGGACGGTCTTCAACAGGCGTTCACTTTCCGCCAGCCCGTCCTCCTTCTGGTGAAAGTTGGCTTCCAGAAGGACGCGCTGAATGTACGAATAGAGCCCACCCAGCGTTGCGCTGAGTTCGCCGCCTTTTTCGTGATTCAGAGAACCCCTGAGTTCGGCAAGGATGGCGATTGCTTTGCTGATTGAGCTGCTTCGGTCCTTGATCCGGCCTTCAGCCAGATGCCTTCGCGCGCACTGAATGGCGTCAATTGCCCCGTCGTAGAGCATCTGCACCAACTCAATCGGAGTGGCTGAGAGGACCCGGGCTTCAAGAGAATCGGCAAAATAGGAAGTGTTGTACATAGCTTCGTTCAACCATATCGGACGAATAGCGCGGTTTCGGCGCCCTATCCTTAAATCCCGATTTGGCGTACAGCGTCCGATGAGTTGTAAGAGATGAGTAACGAAAACAGTCAAAATAGCGGATCGAAGGACCGCGCTAACAGTGAGAGACGCAAACATAACCGTCTGCTCTGCTCCGAGTTGGTTGCTGTCCTGTGGAACAACAGACGGGGCGCGCATGAGGCAGAGATAGCCGTTCTGGAAGACTTTTCAGGTTTTGGCGCAAACTTGTTTATGTCGGCTTCTTTCGGCGAGGGCGACTCCGTGCGCATCTTCGCCGGTCAGTTGGAGATCGCCGCGACGGTTCGAAGCTGCTCTCGCGTGTCCACCGGCTTCTTTGTGGGACTACAGTTCGACGAACCCGTGCCGGAAGGTTTGCTTACGCCTGAACACGTCTTGGACCTTTCGCAGTTCGATTACGGGTCCAGGACAACGACCGGACCGGTTGCCTGATTACGCCGAAAATTACAATTCGGTTAACCGATATGGTTGAGCAGGACGGAACCGATTGTGAACAAACTAACACTCACGCAAAAAATCATTTTGGTCGTCGCCATTGCGTGGCTCGCCGGCGCGGGGGCCTCCATCGTCCAGGTACTTCGTTTGAAGGCCGCTGACGACGCATACCAGAAAATTCTCAGGGTCGATGTCGCCCAACAGGCGGCGGCCCGCGTTATGCAGGTCACGTTCAAGAAGCAAGTCCAGGAATGGAAGGATACTTTGCTCCGTGGCTCCGATCCGGATGCACTTCAGAAGTATTCGGATGCCTTCCACGCCCGGGCCAGAGATGTACAGGATCAGGGCGCAGCGCTTAGAAGCTCCGTCACAAATTCTCAGGTCCGAAACATGGTGGATGATTTCCTTCGGGCTCACAATGCGATGAGTCGTTCTTATGAAACAGCGCTCAGTACGTTCGTAACGTCGAAGGGCGCCGCGCCGGCCGTTGCAGATGCCATGGTCAAGGGGCAAGATCGTGCGCCGACGGATCTGATAGATAAAATCGTGGAACTGCTTGCGAGTCAGGCCCGTGCTTCGGCAACAGAAGAGGCATCCTCTCTCGCCACCGAACGCCTCGTGATTTGGATTGTTCTGGCTATATCGTTCGTCGCAACTGGCTTACAGGCCTTCATTTCGGTAAACAAAATTGATAAGACGTTCCGCGCAACTGTACAGGAATTGCTCCTCGGTACGGATCAGATAGCCTCGGCCGCCGGACAGGTCGCCTCCGCCAGCCAGTCCCTGGCGCAGGGCAGTTCGGAACAGGCTGCCTCCATCGAAGAGACCTCCGCAGCCGGTCGGGAAATGGCCTCGGTGACGCGACAGAATGCGGAAAATACTAAGAGCTCCGCGCAGCTCATGAACCTGGTTGAGGAGAAAATCGTGGAAGCGAACTCCGACCTTAGCGCAATGGAAACTTCCATGCACCAAATCGACACCTCAAGCCACAAAATCAAGGGCATTCTAAAAGCTATTGAAGAAATTGCATTTCAGACCAATATTCTTGCCCTGAATGCCGCGGTGGAAGCGGCCCGCGCTGGTGAGGCCGGAATGGGGTTTGCGGTGGTTGCGGACGAGGTCCGCAACCTCGCGGCCCGAAGTTCCAATGCCGCACGTGATACAGCGGGGCTCATAGAGGAATCGATAGCCCGAACCGGGGAAGGCAATCTTAAACTCGGCCGGCTCGCCGGAACCATCCGGTCAATCACCGGGGACGCAACGAAGGTGCGCGTGCTGATCCAGGAGATCAGCGAGACCAGCGGTCGACAGGCGGACGGCGTGCGCCAGGTATCCGCGGCACTCGCACAAATGACTCAGGTAACTCAGCAGACTGCAGCCAGTTCCCAGGAAAGCGCGGCTGCAGCCGAACAACTAAACGCCCAGGCGGAGTCGATGCGGCAGTGCGTCGCAGTGTTGGGATGATAAACGCGGGCATATCCCCGTAACGTCCCCACGGTCTCAAACCTGAAAATTATTTAAGTGGGTTCTGGATTAAAAAGGGCGGCAAATATAACCATCGTTAGCAACCTTGGAATTCGCGCCGGTGTTATGCTCTTCTTTAGTTAGGGGATTTGTGGAACTGAGAGTTCCAGCTCCGGTCGCGAGCTCTCGATGCTGGTCACACCAGAACTGATCGCCGGAATTGCCGAGTCCGTCTCCGTAACGGACGAGGGGCATTTCTTTGCCCACCTCGCAAGGAATCTCGCGGATATCCTTAGAGTCGATCTTGTCAGTGTCTGTGAACGCCGGCCGGAGGATCGCGGCGAGCTGAAATCCCTTGGAGCCTTCATCGACGGTCGAGAGTCTATATCCATTGACTGCGCCCTCGCCAACACGCCGTCCGCTCTGGTCATCAGTCAGGGCATCTCTCTGTATCTGGACGATGTGCGGCAGTCATTTCCCCTCGATTCCGAACTTGCGGGGCTTCAGGCCCGGTCGTTCGCCGGTGCGCCGATTTACGGAACTGACGGCTGTGTTCTGGGTCTAATAAAGGTAGCTGCCCGGGAACCGATTCGCGATCCGCAAACCGTTAAAGCCACACTTGAAATTTTCTCCGTCCGCGCTGCCTCGGAGTTGGAAAGAAGAAAGGCCATAACAGCTTTGCGCGCCTGCGAGGTGCGTTGCAGTGAATACTCGGCTCAACTGGACGCGGTCAATGCGGAACTGGAGGCCTTCTCTTATTCGGTAGCGCACGATCTTCGCGCGGCCGTACAGGGCATCGCCGCGTGTAGTCGAATCATCTCGGAGGACTACGCTGATCACCTCGACGAGACAGGGAAACAGTGGTTAAGCCACATCCGGAATGATGCCGGTCAACTCGATACTCTGACCCGATCGCTGTTGGAATTGTCGCGCGTCTCTCGCGCTGGTTTACACAGAAGCAATCTGAACCTAAGCGAGATAGCGCGCGAGGCAGGCGCCTCCCTGATGACGGGGGATCCACAGCGGGTTGTGGAATTTCGTGTCGCGGACCGCCTTGAAGTCTGCGGAGATGAACTATTGCTGCGGACCGTGATGAACAATCTGTTGGGTAATGCCTGGAAGTTCACCGGCAAACGGAAGGTGGCGAATATCGAAGTTGGCAGCGTGTCAACACAATCCAATGGAACCGTCTATTTTGTTCGCGACAATGGCGCAGGCTTCGATATGAAGTATGCTGGCAAGCTGTTTGGCGCGTTCCAGCGCCTTCACCCCCCGCATGAATTTGAAGGTCCAGGAATCGGACTCGCCACCGTTCGGCGTGTTATTCACAGGCATGGTGGCCGGGTGTGGGCGGAAGGGGCTGTGGATGCAGGCGCCACGATATTTTTCACTCTGGGTGGTAACTCAATCTCATGAGCGGGCAACCGAGTATTTTGATCATCGAGGATTCCGGAAGGGATTTCGATCTCATCGTCCGCGAATTCAGACTCGCTGGCTTTACTCCCCATGTCGAACGCGCACAGACGGCCGACGAAATGCGCCAGGCTCTCTCGTCCCGTTTGTGGGATGTGATAATTTCCGACCATTCGCTGCCCCAGTTCAACGCCACCCAGGCCTTACAAGTCCTGAAGGAATCCGGACTTGGGATTCCCTTCATCATCGTCTCCGCTATGATCGGGGAAGAACGGGCGGTCGATCTGATGAAGGCAGGGGCCGCAGACTATGTCTCGAAGCAGAATCTGGCTCGGCTGATACCGGCCGTGCAGAGGGAACTCCGCGATGCTGCCGACAGGAAGGAGCGTCGCCGGATCGAGAGGGAACTTGCGGCCCTCAGCTCTGAGCGCGAACAAACCCTGAGGCATCGGTCTGCGCTGCTCGATATTAACAATGCGGTGATGGCGAAACTCGATCGTCAGTCCCTTTTTGACGCTATTTTTCAGGCGGTTCAGCGCACTTTGCCTTGCGATGGGATCGTAATCGTTCTTCGTAATTCCGAATCGGGGACCCTCGATCAAACGATGCTGGAGGACGGTGCGATACATAATATTTCGAGTCCCGACGGCGATGAATCCGCGTTTCCTAATGAGCCAGTCGGCTGGGTGCTTCGCAACCAGTCGCTGCTGCAGCGTAATGAGCTGGATCCCGATCGATTGCTGCCCGGCGAAGAAAAAATGTTCCGGCGCGGCATTCGCTCGTACGTCGCGGGACCGCTGGGAACTCAAGGTGAGACATTTGGAGTTTTCGCCCTCACCAGCCGTGGCCCCGAAGTGTTCGACATCTCTCAGACCGCGTTCTTCGAGAGGATCTGTTTTCAGGTATCTCTGGCGCTCGATAACATGTTGTCTTACGAGCAAATCGCCAGTCTCAAAGCAAGACTCGAGCGGGAGAATGCCTACCTTATAGATGAGATCAAATCTGAGCATAATTTCGAGGAAATGATCGGTATAAGTCCGGCGTTTTTGGCAGTTGTCGACAAAATCCGTCGCGTTGGTCCTACTGATGCTACGGTTTTGATCACCGGCGAGTCGGGTACAGGCAAAGAACTGGTGGCGCGCGCTCTCCATTCCGTCAGTCTTCGGAAGAACAAGCCGCTGGTCAAGGTCAATTGTGCAGCAATCTCTGCAGGCCTCGTGGAAAGTGAGTTATTTGGCCACGTTAAAGGAGCGTTCACCGGGGCGGTAGATCGCCGTATCGGGCGCTTCGAATTTGCCGACGGAGGGACTCTGTTCCTCGATGAAGTGGGTGAGTTGCCTATGGATACGCAGGTCAAACTGCTGCGTGTCCTGCAGGAACAAGAGTTCGAGCCGGTCGGCAGCAACAGGACGGTTCGCGTTAATGTCCGCCTCATTACCGCCACAAATCGAAGGCTCGAAGATGAGGTGAAGGAAGGGCGGTTTCGCGCTGACCTTTTCTTTCGGTTAAATGTTGTCCCTATCGAAATCCCGCCCTTGCGAGAACGGCGGAGCGATATACCGGGGCTTGTTTCGTACATCATCGGAAATTACAACCGGCAGTTCGGACGTAATATCGAGTCGGTAGCCGATGAATCTCTCGCGCGCCTTGTCCAATACGATTGGCCCGGTAATATTCGTGAATTACAAAATATTCTCGCGCGAGCGGTTGTATTGTCCACCGGTCCGGTTCTCAAACTGGGCAAAGATGTCCTCCGTTCTCCCGTAAGTCGCCCTGCGGTCCAAACTTCTACCTCTGTAGTGTCAAGCGTGGTTGAGGACGTAACCTCCGCGACCGCCGGCGCCCATCACCTGCACGAAATTGATCGTAGGCACATAGTTAGCGTTCTAAAGACAACCCGTTGGGTTATCGAGGGCGAAAAGGGAGCGGCCAGGGTCTTGGGGCTCCATCCCAACACGCTCCGAAGCCGAATGAAGAAGCTCAGCATCCAACGCCCCCGCGCCGCCTCTGCGTAAACTATCGCCGCCCTTATCCCACGAAGCCACGAGATATAGTACTAACCCACGACCAGTCGTAGCCCACGAAATATCTCGGGGCGCAAGTCACTCCGATTTAATTAAAACTCTTTTAGAATAAACGTTTCTTAGCAATCCTTGATTTGGTTCTGTGCTTGCTATTAACGCTAGCGGAATTAAAACGACAGCGACGAGAATCCGCACCACTTACACGGTCCACCTTGACTCCCTCCACTCAGGAATTATCTAACTCGGCGCTGAATCGACCCCTTTGGACGGGTAGCGACGAAATGTTTCAGACTATATTTCGCGCCATTCCGGACCCGGCCAGCATCAGCAAGCTTAGCGCTGGGGCATCGGTGGACGTGTTGGTGGACGTGAATGATGCGCTGCTCGAACTGACAGGTCGCACCAGAGCACAGATGATTGGTCGAACCGTTGTGGACTTTGGCTTCTGCGACGAAGAGGAACGAATCCGCCTCATTTCGAATCTGTTGGAGACGGGGGCGGTCCAGAACCTCGAGACAAAGCTGCACTTCTCGGGCAGTGGTCAGCTTCGGACTTACTGGTTTTCGGCCCGCTTGATTGACCTGAACGGCGAACGCCACATTCTTGCCGTGGCCCGTGATGTAACTCAACGCACCTTCGCCGAACTGGAGCGCGAAAAAGCAGAGAAGGCTCTGCGAGCCAGCGAGTCGCGACTCAAGACCATCTTTGAGTTTGCGCCTGACACGTACTTTCTGAACGACCTCACAGGCCTCATTCTCGACGGAAATCGCGCCTCGGAAAGATTAACCGGTTACTCCCGTCATGAATTAATCGGAAAAAACCTCCTGACATTGGGCTTGATTCCGGATGAGGAACTTCCGCAGGCCATCAACCGCATGGCGCGAAGCGCCGCCGGAGAGTTCGTCGAGCCCCAGGAGTTCACCGTCCTCCGCAAGGACGGAAAGCGCGTCAGCATCGAGATCCGGTCATTCCCCACGGAAATTGAGGGCAAACGAGTCATGTTGGTTGTCGCCCGCGATATTACAGACCGGCGGCGCGCTGAGTTGGCGTTGAAGAAAAGCGAAGAGAGCCTGGGAAGAGCGCAAAAGATGGCAGCGCTCGGCAATTGGGAACGGGACTGCGTGACCGGAAATGTTGAGTGGTCCGACGAGGTCTATCGAATCTACGGTGTTTCGCGAGATAACTTCGTTCCTTCCCGGCAACAGTTTTTGGACTGCGTTCACCATGAGGATAAGGAGAAAGTCGAGGTCGCTCTAAGAGATATTTTCCTGACGGGCGAAACTTACAGCATCGATTTCCGAATTCTCCGCCCCGACGGGAGTTACCGTTATGTTCGCGAACGCGCTGAGCTGGAAGCTGACAACGCCGGAAATCCGCTCCGCCTGATAGGCACGGTTCAGGATATCACAGCGTATAAGGGGCTGGAGGAACGCTTTTATACAGCGCAAAAGCTTGATTGTGTTGGGCGATTGGCCGGTGGCGTCGCTCACGACTTCAATAACCTACTGACCGTTATCAACGGCTACAGCACCATGTTGCTTCGTGGACCTGAAACTGATGCGCGTACTCGTGCTGGTCTGGAGGAGATCAGAAAAGCCGGTGAAAAAGCGTCCATCCTGACGCAACAGTTATTGGCGTTTAGCCGCAAACAGTTGGTCCAGCCGCGTCTTCTTGATCTGAACTCCATCGTCCGCGACACGGAACGAATGCTCCGGCGTTTGATCGGGGAGAACATTACGCTTACTTCAGTGCTCGACCCCGATCTCGGCAACGTGAAGGTTGATCCGGGCCAACTCAGCCAGATCCTTCTGAATCTCGCCGTCAATGCGCGCGACGCCATGCCCGATGGTGGCAGCCTCACGCTCGAAACTGCCAACGTCGACTTTCAGGCGCGGGTTGTGGAAGGCCGGCAGAGTATTGTGCCCGGTCCCTACGTATTGCTGGCTGTCAGCGATACGGGAATTGGTATGGACGAAGCAACCCGGAGACACATCTTCGAACCATTTTTTACCACTAAGGAACAGGGCCGGGGTACTGGGCTCGGGATGGCCACTGTGTACGGTATCGCCGAACAATGCGGTGGTTGGGTCTGGGTCTATAGCGAACTCGGAAAGGGAACCACAGTCAAGGTCTACCTTCCCCGTGTTGACGCGACCCAACCCGCGGCGGAAGAAGAGTCCGTCGTGGTTGACGGCCTTCGCGGCAACGAAACGATTTTGGTTGTTGAAGATCAGGAAGCGGTTCGAAAATTCGCGGTGACCGTACTTTCAGGTGCCGGGTACCGTATCCTCACCGCGGAAAACGGCGTCGCCGCGCTGAGTATGTGTGAGAACCAGGAGACGCCGGTTGATCTTCTGCTCACCGACGTGGTCATGCCCGGAATGTCTGGCCGCGAGCTCTCCAGGCAGTTTCGCACTATTAGCCCGGCGACGAAGGTTCTCTTTATGTCGGGGTACACCGACAACGTCGCAGCGCTTCGTAATGAGGTCGATGCTGATGCCGTGTTTCTTCAAAAGCCTTTCGAACCCTATGATCTTGCGGCGGCCGTGAGAGCGGTATTGGGACCGCCACCGTCCGCCCCTCTGATTCTTTTGGCAATCGGTGAGGACGGAGTTCGTGCCATGATCCGCCATTTGCTCGCCACTGTTGGCTACGACGTTCTCGAGGCCCTGAGCGGCAGCCAGATGCTCACGCTGGCGAATTCCGGTAAGGTCAATCTTGTAATTACGGATCTGGTCACACCAGAAGAGGAAGCCTTTCGGAAGCTCCGCCGAACCCGGCCCGATCTGAACGTTATAGCAATTTCAGGCGCACGCGACCAGGTGCCTTCGGGTGCAGCTAATGTCGCGGGCACATGTGTAACTCTCACGAAGCCGATCCAGCCCGATGTTCTTTTGTCGGCGATCCGTACAACTCTTCGAAAACAATAATCAACAGCGAACAGGACTAAAAACTACTAAAATGAGCCACTCTATACAAGTCATCTCTCTCGGGTCAGAATCTCACGGCGAGATCGTGCGCAAGGCCGCCGCCCTGAGCGGACTGGACTACCACACCATCGGATTCGCTCCGGACGCGATCTGCCTGACAGAGTCGCATCAGTGTGACATCATCGTCGCGGAATTGCCGAATGGCGATCTGGACCCTTCCGAGTTTCTGGATTCCATCACGCAATCGAACGCCGGCGTACTGGTCATTTTCCGCCTCCTTTCAAGCGCGGTATCCGACGCGTTACGCGTTGCGCGCACCGGCGCTTATTCGGTTGTGGACGCTGCCATGGACGAATTTCAGCTAGCGGAGTTGCTGGACAATGCCGCGGACGAGGTTCGTTCACGCCGCGCTGCCTCCCACATGGATGTGGATGAATGGCGCCGCAGGCTTGTCGGTCAAAGCCCTGCGATGCAGGATGTCGCCCGGATGGTAAAACTTGTGGCTGGCCGCCGGTGTACTGTCCTCATCACAGGTGAAACCGGGACCGGCAAAGAGATGGTGGCCCGCGCCATTCACATGGCCAGCGACCGCGCCCGCAAACCGTGGGTGGCGCTGAATTGCAGTGCAATCCCGGAACATCTTCTCGAGGCTGAACTGTTCGGCCATTCCCGAGGCGCTTTCACCGGCGCCGTGAACGACCGGGCTGGTCGTTTCGAAGAAGCCGACGGCGGAACTCTGTTTCTCGATGAGATCGGCGACATGCCGTTCGAACTTCAGGCCAAGCTTCTTCGTGTGCTTCAGGAGCGCGAAGTGCAGCGCCTCGGTACTTCCCGGACGATTAAGGTGAACGTGCGCGTCATCGCTGCCTCCAACCTGGACCTGCTGGAACGCGTTAAGAGTAAACAGTTCCGTGAAGACCTCTACTATCGCCTCAACGTAGTGCCTCTTCAGATTGCCGCGCTGCGCGAACGGCCCGACGATATCGCCCTCCTGGCTCGCCACTTTGTCGACAAAGTATGCCGCATGGAAGGGATTCCCGTGAAGCAAATATACAACGAAACACTCGAAGCACTCGCATGTTACGATTGGCCCGGCAACGTAAGGCAACTCGAAAATGCAGTGGAGCGAGCAGTTGTGATTTCGGGGGACCGGGAGTTCCTGATCCCGGGCGATTTTCCCCTTTCCTCGGCCACTCCAAGGCCAGCCGGCATCAGGCCTGTGGCCCAGCCGGTATCCATCCCCACCCAAGGGATCGATTTCGCCCGGACTGTGAGCAATTTCGAAAAAACCCTTCTCGATCAGGCACTTGAGAGAGCAAAGGGCAACAAGAGTTTGGCCGCGGACCTGCTTCGCCTCAAACGCAGTACCCTGGTCTCAAAATTGCGCGTTTTCGAATGCGCGGCCTAAACGGGAAAAACGTCCGATGAGGAGTAATTAGAAAACTGCCACGGCGGCTTCGTCGGAGAAACGGGGCCTGGGCAACTGTACCTGGCAATCTTATGAACGTTTGCAACACGGAAACGGAAGTTTGGCGCCCGGAGAACTCCGGTGGCCTGCCAACCGACTTCCCATTGGAAAATCAACGAACGTTCAGTCTCACTCCGGCATCGCCACCGAATGGCGATCCTGGTTTTCACCGGCTGGTGACCAGTCAGGACTCCCCCGCCATCGACCTGAATTCGCGGCGCCCTCAGGATTCGTTGTCCGGGACGGAAGAACTATTTCGCATTGCAGCGCGCTATTCGAATGAGGTTATGTTCATCTGGGACACCCGGCGTGACCGCTTCGAACTACTCGGTGCCGTCCGCCATAGGTTAGGGCTGACGAAAGACGAGATCCCCACTTCGCTTTCGGACTGGCTGAAATTGATTCACCCGGCCGACGTCGGGCGAGTCAATACAGGAATTCTCCGGCATTACCAGACCCGCGATTCATTCAAAGAGCACTTCAGAATTCTCAGGAAAGATGGCGTCGAATTATCCGTGGAAGCGCGCGGTTCCACCTTCTGGAACAACTCGGGAGATTGCTCAAAATGGATCGGTGTCATCACCGACCTTTCCGAACGAAAATTGAATGAAGAAGCGATTTCGCAATTGAACGCCATCGTTCAGTCGTCGGAAGACGCAATCATTAGCTGCGACTTGGAATACCGAATCGTCCAGTGGAATATGGGCGCACAGACGCTCTACGGCTACACCGCAAGCGAAGTCATTGGCCAGCCTCTCGCAATGTTGGTGCCAGGAGGGTCGGATGATACTCTCAAGGCGCTGGACGCCATTCGTACTGGCGCCGCCGCGACGCGACTGGAATCGGTCCACCTGACAAAAAACGGGTCTTCCGCTGTCTCGGTCAGTATTTCGCCCGTGCGTCTGAAAACCGGAAAGCTCAACGGATTCTCCCTGATTTCATATGGCATCGGCGATCGCAAACTCAGCGAGCGTCAATTGATGCATCAAACTCTCCACGATACATTGACCGGGCTGCCCAACCGTCGATTGCTGCGGGACAGACTGCAACAGACGATCTTCCAGTCCGCTCAGGAGAAACGGCTGACTGGACTGTTTGTCATAGGGCTTGACGGTTTTAAGGCTATCAATGACACTTTGGGACACGCCGCGGGCGATCAGATATTGAAGAAAGTTGCCGATCGCCTGGGGACGTGTGCAAGGCCCATTGACACTCTGGGTCGCGCGGGCGGCGACGAATTCAGGCTCGTGGCCGGAAGCCTGACCGGTCTCGCGTCCGTCCGGATACTGACCGCCAGATTGATGGAATGCCTGAAAGAGCCATTTGAGGTCAAGGGAAATGAAGTCGTCGTCCGCGCCAGTATCGGAGTCGCCGTTTTCCCGAACGATGGCGCGGATGCCGATCTGCTTCAGCGCAATGCCGACGCCGCGATGTTCCATGCAAAGCATAGCGGCCGGAACCGGGTGCAGTTCTTTAATCAGGCGCTCGGTGAAACGATCCGGGAGAGGGTTCGCATCGAGGATGGCTTACGTCACGCGCTGCAACGAAACGAATTGAGTCTGAATTTCCAGCCCGTGTTCGGGGCCGTCGATAAAGAACTCCGCCGCTTTGAAGCCTTACTGCGCTGGAGGCCTGCATTCACGCCTGGCATAGGTCCCGCACAATTCATCCCGGTCGCTGAAGAAACCGGCCTGATCGTTCCAATTGGTAATTGGGTACTCCTCGAGGCCTGCCGCGTCGCCGCCGCATGGCAAACCGGGCCGCGCGCCGGTATCGGAATCGCCGTAAATGTTTCCGCCGTCCAATTGGCTCGCCCGGATTTCATTGAGACCGTGACTCGGGTGTTGAATGAGACCGGCCTTCCCCCGAACCTTCTGGAACTCGAGTTGACGGAAAGCATGTTCATCCGTGAGCCTGACGAAACCGCCCGAACGATTTCGGCGCTCAATTCTCTGGGTCTCACCATAGCCATTGATGATTTCGGTACCGGATACTCATCACTGAGTTATCTGAAAAACCTCCCCGTCCATGCGCTCAAGATCGACAAGAGCTTTCTGTCGGAAGTGGAGACTAACTCCTCGGCGGTCAGCATGATTAAGTCCATCGTGGCACTGGCTCATTGCTTATCCATGCGGGTGGTCGTCGAAGGCGTCGAAACTCAAAAACAATGCGATATCGTAAGCGGTGCTGGATGTGACGACCTGCAGGGTTATCTCCTAGGAAAGCCGGCGTCCGCCCCTGTTTTCGGCTGACATGACGCTCACGCGGCTGGCGTCGCGCGAAATGTGACGATTAAGGTCCGATAAGGTTTCCAGTAGCTATGCTCGCAGACCAAACGGACGACCCGGCAGTTTTCACAATGTTCAGACCGAACGATTGCGACACAGTGACCACCATTAGCCTTTATTCAGCGCAGCCGGTCTTTGTGGCGGGATTTTGTTCTTTCATGGACGCGATAGGTGGCATTGTGATTCGTGACATCTGCTCCGACATTGATTCTCTGCGAGAGCATATCCCGGTAACGCGCCCCGATCTGGTCGTACTGGAAGTGACACCGGGCATCACGCTGGATGTTCTGGCCGGACTTGTGAGTCTGGGTGTACCAATTGTTCTGTGGACAAATACGATTTCCACCGAGTTTGCCTCTCAGGCTCTCGACTGCGGAGTTCGCGGAATACTGACCACAGTGGCAACCCGCGATGATTATGCTCAGTGCCTGATCGCCATGCGCAGCGGAATTCGCTGGGTGGAGCGTGATTTGGGCAGCAGGCTGTTGGGCCATCGTCGTGTGTCACTGGCGCCCCGGCAGCGTGAGTTGATGGGTTTGGTAGCAAAAGGTATGCGGAACAAAGAGATCGCATACGCCATGGGCATTTCGGAGGGCACGGTAAAAGTGTGTATGTCGAAACTTTTCCAGCGTGTCGGCGTAAGTGACCGCTTTGAACTCGCACTCCTGGTATGGCGGAACCTCGCCGGGGACCAAATCGGCGCCGCTCAACAGGTGGCGACCGCAAAAGACTCTGTCGGCCCGTTCGCTATGCCAGCTATTCTCACTACCTCCCAGCCTCCCAGCTTCAGTTCGCAGGCTCACCAACCAGCCTCCTTTCTTCCGAAAACTCGCCTCAACCGTCAGCTAACCGCCCGATGACAGTAATGACGGGTGCCGTCATTATGTCGTTGCCGGCCCCAATCCCCGCAACTACCTCGATTGCCCCACGGGATGCGTTGCCTCAATTAGGCCGTGGGATATGATATCGGTCGTTTATATTGCCAGTTGATTGTGGTGGGTCAATCACCACGCAGCATCGTGTTCGCCGACAATATCCTGCGATAATCACGGACACCCGACTGATGAAGGCACCGACGAATTCCGCCACGAACAAAATCGCCGGATACTTCCCCTCGCCCTTGCGTCTGTCGGCGATCCCGCTATTGATGGGCTGCTGGTGGCTGCTGTCGTCGGCATTCAGTCAGACTGATTCGCGCGATATTCCGATCAGTATTATTGTCGTGGAGTCTGAATCAGCCGCTGCGCAGATTACAGCTCAAATCAAGAGCGGCCAGGATTTTGCTGAATTGGCCCGAAGTAAATCTGTCGATCCCACCGCGAATGATGCCGGTTATATGGGAATGGTGGATCCTGCTAAACTGCGCCCCGAATTGCGGAACGCACTTCGCGGCGTGGCGCCCGGCCAAACCAGCGGCATCGTCAGGATTCCTTCGGGCTACGCGGTTCTCAAAGTGTTGAGTGAACCTCCGGGCGGCAGCTCCGCGGTCGGCGACGCCAGCCGGAGCCAGGCGCTCACCGTTCAATCCTCCATACTTCCCACGCCGGATTTCGCCGGTTATGCCGAGGCTAATTTTGCATTCACGCGCTTTTCAAAACCAGCAGGTTGGGAAGACGACCTCAGTCAAGTGTGCTCGGCGCGCACTCAGTCGGTAGCGGGCGTGATCAATGAGCTGGAGGCCTTCCTAAAGGCACCCAACCCGGACCCGGCATCTCTCCCGGAAGTGAACGCTTTCGTCTCGTACCTGCACGCGTGGCGGGGCGAAACGGATGAGGCGATCGCCTTTCGCGAGACTGCCTATCGCTTGGCGCAAAAGAGCAATCCCCCGCAAGTGCCGCTGCTTGAGGAAGCGCTCGCTATTGCCTATCTTCACCGCGCGGGTGTGATTCTATATGATCAATTTGTTTTTCCGCAGCCGATAAAAAAGTCCCTCGTGAACCCGCAACAGAAGGCCGACCTGGAGAAGGCAGCCACCTACTTGACGCGATCACTGACGCGCTCGCCGGATAACCTGGGCTTCAAGTGGCTCTTAAACCTGACTTATATGTTGTCGGGCGATTATCCCGCCAGCGTTCCAACAAAGTACCTCATTCCGCCCGCACTTCTCGCGTCGCGCGGATCAGCGGAAACCGCGATTCACTTTACCGATGTGGCGAGTGCCTCAGGCCTGACCCGCCGAGGCGTAGCAGGAGGGTTGATTGTCGACGATTTCGATAACGATGGATTCTACGACGTTGTCATCTCAAGCCAGGACGATTGCGCGCCTATTGCTTATTTCCATAACAATGGCGACGGCACGTTCACCGATCGCACAGCCCAGGCCGGATTGAGCAATCAAATCGGCGGGCTGAATATCATACAGACTGACTACAACAACGATGGCTGTAAGGATATCCTTGTTCTCCGTGGTGGATGGGAATTCGGGCGTCGTAAGTCGCTATTACGCAACAACTGCGATGGCACGTTTACCGATGTCACTCGCCAGAGCGGCCTGATGGACCCCGTCACGTCAACGCAGACCGCCGTGTGGACTGACATCGATAACGATGGCAGGCTCGATCTGGTGGTCGGCAACGAAAACGCTCCGTTGCAGTTGTTCCTCAACAAGGGCGACGGTACCTTTGTAGATATTGCGCAGTCGGCCGGCGTGAATAAGACGGGATTCGTAAAAGGTGTGGTGGCCGCCGATTTCGATAACGATGGATACCCGGACCTCTACGTTTCCACTTTCAGGGGCCAGCACTTCCTTTATCACAACAATCACGACAAGACATTTACCGACGTCACTCAGCAGGCCGGAGTGGAGTTGCAGGGCCCGACGTTTGGCGCCTGGTTCTTCGATTACGATAATGACGGCTGGCCGGACCTGTTTGTCGCCGGATATTATTCCTCGCTCGAAGATATAGCGTCGGGCTATCTGGGTCTGCCCCAGAAGGGCGAGAGTCTTCATCTATACAAGAATCTGGGCAATGGCAAGTTCCGCGATGCAACAGCGGAGACAGGACTGGATCGTGTGTTGCTGCCAATGGGGCTGAACTTCGGCGATTTCGACAACGACGGTTATCCGGATTTCTATCTCGGCGCCGGAAGCCCGTCGTTTACGGCACTATTCCCGAACGTCATGTTTCATAACGATGCCGGAAAGCGATTTACGGACGTTACCGCTTCATCGGGCACCGGAATTCTGCCGAAAGGACACGGAATCACTTTCGCGGACATGGATAACGATGGCGATGAGGACCTGGTAGTGGTGATGGGCGGCGCCGTACCCGGCGACCGGCATAACACGCGTCTGTTTGAGAATCCAGGTAATGGAAACGATTGGATCAGCGTTCATCTCACCGGTGTTAAGTCCAATCGTGTCGCGGTTGGAGCCCGCATAAAAGTAACTGTGCGGGATGGCGCGCAGCCGGCGCGGGATATTTATCGGACGGTCGGCAGTGGAGGATCGTTTGGAGCAGCGCCGTATGAGCAGCACATCGGACTGGGCCCGTCCGCGCGCATACTCGCGCTGGAGGTCTGGTGGCCCGCCACTGGTGAGCGACAGAATTTTTCCGGTCTGGGGAAGAATCAATTCATTGAGATCCGCGAATCGGATAAGACATTCACGACAGTCCAGCGACGGACTTTTCGACTGGGTGACCGCCAAGGCGGCCCGACCCTGAAATAGATGATGATGACGCGCCGTCAAATCGTGCTTTCTGCGCTTGGGCTGCCGGTTCTCAATTCCAGGGCGACTGCGCAGTATCGCGGAATGGTTTCGCAGGGCGCCACTCCAGCGCCCCGGGGCAAGCCTTCAGGACTGCCCTTTCACGCGGGTTTTGTCAACGTCGCGAAGGCCGCTGGGTTGCACTCTCCGGTGATCTACGGAGATGAGGGCCGCGCGGATTACATCCTCGATTCGATGGGCTGCGGGGTTGCCTTTATCGACTATGACAACGATGGCTGGCAGGACATCATAACCCTCACGGGCCGTCGCGGTACCGGCCCCACGCCGTCCGAAGCGACCATCCGGCTATATCGCAACAACCGTGATGGAACATTTACGGATGTCACTGCCCAATCCGGTCTTGGCCGCAGCGTATGGGCGTCGGGCATTACCGTGGGAGATTACGACAACGACGGTTTCGACGACATCTTCGTCACCTGTTGGGGTCAGAACATCCTGTTTCACAACGATGGCAAAGGGAGTTTTTCGGATGTAACGGAAAAGGCCGGGCTGCTCCATCCTGGGACTCGTTATGGCACGGGCTGCACCTGGATCGATTACGATCGCGACGGCAGGCTGGATCTTTTCGTATCGCATTATGTCGTCTTCGATCCGGATAAAGTTCCGCCTCGCGGGAAGAGCCCTGAATGCAATTGGCGGGACATCCCGGTTTACTGCGGACCGGGCGGGCTTCCACAGGAGCCCTGCCGTCTCTACCACAACAACGGGGACGGGACATTCACGGATGTGAGCGATAAATCCGGTATCTCGGCTATCAAGCCCGGCTATGCGCTGACGGCGGTTGCGGCCGATTTCGACGGCGATGGATGGCAGGATATTTACGTTGCCTGTGATACGTCGCCGAGCTTGCTGTTTCGGAATAATCGCAACGGAACATTTACTGAGCGAGGTCTGGAAAGCGGCGTCGCACTGAATGAGGATGGTCGGGAGCAGGCGGGCATGGGCGTCGGCATTGGCGATTTCGATACCGATGGCAACCTGGATATCTTCAAGACGCATTTCAGCGCCGACACCAACATTCTCTATCGCAACAATGGCAAAGGCATTTTTCGGGATGTGACGGCGCGCGCCGGACTCGAAGTGGAAACCCGCTTTGTGGGCTGGGGCGCCGCCATGGAGGATTTTGATAACGATGGGCTCCCTGATATCTTCTTCGCCACCGGCATGGTCTATCCCGAGATAGAGGCAAAAGCCCCGGATGGTCCGTACAGGACGCCATGCGTTCTGTTTCGAAACCTCGGCGGCGGCAAGTTTGAAGAGGTGATGGATCTGGCTGGGCCTGCTATGAAGGAACTTCATTCGAGCCGCGGGCTTGCCATCGGCGACTTTGACAACGATGGTGACCTCGACATCCTCATCATGAATATGAATGAGCCGCCGTCGCTGCTTCGCAACGATCTGACTGGCGACAACCACTGGTTAAAAGTCCTGCTGGTCGGCGTGACTTCGAACCGGAGCGCCATCGGTGCACAGGTAGTGGCTGTTTGCGGTGGCCGCAGGCAGGCACGGGTCGTGCTCGCTCAGTCGTCCTATCTTTCGTCCAGTGACCGTCGGCTGCATTTCGGGCTTGGCGCGGAGACAGTGGCGAAGCTGGAGATTCACTGGCCGAATGGGCAGCAAGAGAACATCGCGGATGTGTCCGGTGGCCAACTCGTGGTAATACGGGAGGGCTCCGGCGTGGTCAGAACGGAGAAATTCGCGCGTGCCGCCACATATTGATCTTGATCTTGGTCGCAGGACGGCATCCGTGACCTTGTCTCTTCGTTTTCATTTAGCGTTGGTCGTGCTCGGGTTAGCATTGCCAGTACCGTCCTTCGCCTTTCAGGATCCGACTCCGACCGGCGCGCAGCTGCTGAATCGCGGCCAATTGGAAAACGCACTCTTAGTCTTTCGCCATGACCTTGAGATACTGCCGAAGTCGGTGGCCGCGAACAATGGCGTCGGCGTCGTACTTGACCTGATGGGGCGATACGCTGAAGCCCGACAGTACTTCAGTCAGGCGATTAGAGTGGCATCCAGGCTCCAGGATAAGGTGCTGGCCTGGCGCGCGATGGCCATCGCGTGGGGCTTCGCAGGAGACTGCAGGAGCGCCGGAAAATATGAAACCGACGCGTATGAACTCTATCTAAATGCCTCGGACTTTTACAGTGCGGGCGAAGTGGCGGACGAGATGGGGCGCTTGTGTATCGACACGGGTGACCTGAACCGCGCCTGGGATTGGTATGAAAAGGGCCACAGCACGGGACTTCGGCAACCGGAAATTCCACTGGAGCGAACGGATCTCTGGAATTTCCGATGGGCGCACGCCCGAGCCAGGATTGCCGTGCGGCGCGGCAAGATTACCGAAGCCCGCAAACTGCTGGCCGAGGCCAAAGCAATTCTCGACAAGGGCAGGATTCCCGATCAGAGCGAGTATTTTCCGTACCTCGTAGGCTACGTGGAATTCTACGCAGGCGATTATGCCGCGGCGCTGACGGACCTGAACCGGGCCAATTTGGATGACCCGTTCATCCGATGTCTTCTGGCGCAAACGTACGAGAAACTGGGGAACGTCGACCGTGCGATTGAGT
>CAIKAS010000199.1 GCA_903825445.1 uncultured Acidobacteriia bacterium | reverse complement strand
GCCAGGGCTGTGCGCTCCGGTGGATGCGCCGAAACAGGCGTCGCCGGACCAGTTGGCTTACCTCCGGACAGCCTCTCGCACATCCCCGATAGGCACGCAGGCATCGGGCGGTCAGGCGACAGCGACGGTTTGGAAAAGCGGAAAAATGAGCCATGTGGCGCTTCGTCAGGGCGTCCTGGGCGCCTATGGAGTTTCAAGGGGATGGTTTGCATTTACTTCCCGCGCCGGAACGGCCCAGGAGGAGCTATCTGTGGCCAGCGTGACCGGCGGGAACTCGACGCCGGTGTTGACGGCAGACCGGATACTTCGTGTGTCCTGGAGGCCCGGCCACTCGACCCTTGCCGTGGCTTACCAGCAGGGAGCGGTCACGTATGTTGCCCTCTACGATATCGACACGAAACAAATTGAGAAGGCCGAATCGTCCCCATCGAACAAGCTATTTCTCTTCTGGTCCAGCGATGGGGAGACTCTCCATTACGTGCCCTCCGGCTCGGGCGTGGCAAGGCTGGACACGTATGACGCTCACCTCAACATGCTGAGCGCCCCGTCTCTGAAGCCGCAATTGACGACGGTCCTGCCTCCGACGAATTTGCAGGCTCCTGGGAATCTTGACCCCGCCAACAGCGATACGGATCAGGATACGGTGCTCGTTAGCGAGGAGCCCATCAGCGCTGACTGGGACTTTCGAACACCCTTGATTCTGATTCACGGAATCGAGGGTGGAACGGTGGGCTGGGAAGATTCGCCCATCAGCGGAGGCCCGGCAATGAAGGTGGCCTCAACCGACACTTGGGACAACTTCCGCGACTACTATTACCACGCATGCAAGGGAAGCGCGACTGAACAATGCGACCTCGCGAACACCTACAGGCTTTACTACTTTATCTATCAGAGTGACAAGCACTCCGTCGATCAGATCGCCAGAAGCCTCCGCAATCACATCGATGAGGCAATCTACTCAAAGCAAATTGCGGATGTGCCCTTTGTCCTGATGGCGCACAGCATGGGAGGCCTGATCGCTCGCGACTACATGTCGTTTTACCCGACTTTTCAAGGCCAGGGAGAGGAGCACTACAAATGGCTGCCGGCCGGAGAGCGGGTTCTCGAACTGATCACCCTGGGAACACCGCATCATGGAACGCCTGTGGCGACCGGTCACTCCAAGGACATACTCCTTGAAAACGCCGATCAGCGCGACCAGAACACGATAAATTGCAGTTGGTCAAAAGTCGCCGGCGACCTGGATTGGCTTGGGAAAAAGTTGAGTTTTACGACCAACTATGACGTGCCCAATCGCCGCGATTTATGGTGGGATAACATCGATGGCGCAATGAGCCCTTCAGCAAGCGACATTAATTCCATCTCCAGCGTATTGAACCTAAACCCCACCTACGATAGCAAGATCACCGCATTCTATGGGTATTTCGATTGGCACGACAACGACTATTCCTCCATCGTCAAGTCGTTGGCCAATGTGAACCCGGCGCTGAGCGGACCCGGCGCATGTGTTCCCGATCTTCTACCCCTTGGCAAGTTGTTGTGGAACCCTTCTTTGCTGACGGAGACGCTGGCCGTGATCATGTCCCACGGGCTTGCGGATGTTAATGGCAAGAACCTGTACCCGAAGAGCGACGGATACGTTCCGGATATCAGCGCAAAGTTCCAGGACCACGATGTCGCCGAGCGGGTGGAATGCCCCGGCTACAGCCACGTGGAACTGCATGACGGCCGGTCCGACCTGCTGAACTGCAATGCGTCGGGGTCGTTCGAATCTGCGAATGTGTTCCTCGCCATCGACGAGCGGCTGATG
>CAIKAS010000198.1 GCA_903825445.1 uncultured Acidobacteriia bacterium | reverse complement strand
CGGCGATGTTGTTGCACATCGCGCACATCGTGAGCTTGTCTTTGACGTCGAGAATGGCCTCTGCCAGTTGCGCGGCGTCGCCACGACCTGAGCGCATGATATGAAATGCAATGCGCTGCGCCGATTTCTGCCCAACACCCGGCAGGCGTTTGAATTCGGTAATGAGGCGAGCCAGCGGTTCGGCGAAATCGGGCATGTTCTATCTGTTCAGGCTGTGCTTAAAACAAACCGGGAGGCAGACCCATGCCGCCCAGCATCCCGCCCATCTTGCGCTGCGATTCCGCGTCCACTTTCTTCACCGCGTCGGCGCAGGCCGCGACCACCAGATCCTGCAGCATCTCTACGTCTCCCGCAACTTCGGGATCAATCTTCACGCCGGTCACGCTCTTGTGGCCGTCCATATTCACCGTAACCATGCCGCCGCCCGCCGAACCCTCCACGCGGATCAGCGCAATCTCAGCCTGCATTTTTTCCTGCATCTGCTGGGCCTGTTTCATCATGGCCTGCATGTTGCCTGGCATCTTCATTTCGTTCAGGACTCCTTCAAATTGCGGACGTTTCTCACTTCGCCGCCAAATAGTTCTCGAAACCGCTGTACTTCGGGATGGCCGAGCGCGCGCCCGGTGGATTCATCCTGCGCCACTGGCTTGGGGACCTGACGAGGGGCAGGCGCCGCAGCCGCCGGGTTCACTTCACCGAACACAACTTTAAACCGCAGCGTAGGGTGGCCGATCTGCTTCAGCGCGGCCAGAATTTCCTCGCGGCCCAGATCGAGCTGGAACTGCTTCGGCGCGGCGATCAGCAATTCGTTATTCACCAGCGCGGCACTGGCCTGGCCCATGGCATCGGCGGAAAACTGGAGCCCGGCCTTGAGCATCCCGCTCTGAAGCTTCTCCCGCCAGTCGTCGTTGGCAGAGGGCGGACCAGCATATACCTGCGCCGGTGCGGCTGGTCTTGATTGTGGCGGTGGCGGGGATGCGATGGGCGCCGGACGAGCCTGAGCTGCCGCGAAAGGTGACGGGCGCGGAGGCGCGGGTGCGGCACTTACTGGCGAAGCTGCGCGCGAGGCTGCGCTTGCCGGCGTCGCTGCACGGGGTTCGCTGCCAAGGTTCGCCAACGCTTCTTCGATCGGCACCAGCTTACCCGCTTGAATCATCTTCAATAGCCCGATTTCCAAATGAAACCTCGGCTGCATGGAAAACTGCAAATCGCGGAACAGATCGAGCGAAAGCTGCAAATAACGCGTGAGATCTTCTTCGCCAAACGAACCGGCAATTCGCGCCAGTTCCTTCTTTTCCGCGGGACTGGCCGTGACCAGCCGCGAATCCTCGCCCGAGATCTTCGTCACCAAAAGGTTCCGAATATATCGCGACAGTTCGCGCGAAAAATGCTGCGGACTACCGCCGTTGCGCTCCAGTTCGCCTACCAGCGCCAGCATAGATCCGCCATCCTGCGCGGAGAGCGCCGTCGTCACTTGAGCCATCGCGTCGATTCCAAATGCGCCCAGCAGCGCGCGAACCTGGGCGGCATCCAGCTTGTTGCCGCAACAGGCAATCGCCTGATCCAACGCCGAGAGCGAATCGCGCACTGAGCCTTCGCCAGATTGCGCCAGCACGGCCAGCGTCTCATCATCCGTCTCCACGCCTTCCGATGTGCAGATTTGCCGCATGCGCCCGATCAAATCGTGAAAATCCACCGAGCGGAAACTGAAGTGCTGGCAACGCGATGCAATAGTGGCCGGAATCTTGTGCGATTCCGTGGTGCACAGGATAAACACGGCCCACTCCGGCGGCTCTTCGATGGTCTTCAGCAGCGCGTTGAAAGCCTCGTTTGTAATCTGGTGAGCTTCGTCGATGATGAAGATCTTGTAGCGATCGCGGGCCGGCTGATAGCGAACGTTTTCGCGCAGTTCGCGCATTTCGTTGATGCCGCGATTCGACGCCGCGTCGATTTCGATGACGTCCACCGCTCCGCCTGCTGCGATTTCGATGCAACTGGCGCAGACGCCGCAGGGCTTATCGGTGGGTCCCTTTTCGCAGTTCAGGCAAAGCGCGATGATGCGCGCGGTAGTCGTTTTCCCCGTGCCGCGCTGGCCGGAAAAAATGTAGCCGTGCGCGATGCGGTTTTGCGCGATGGCGTTTCGCAACGTGGTTTTGATGTGATCCTGATTCAGGATGTCGTCAAAAGACTGCGGCCGGTATTTTCGCGCGATGACCTGATACATGGAGGGAGCGGTAATTATGCCAGGCCCCGGGTAATCCGCGGCACACGGGTTAAGCCACTACCGTTGCTTCCTTCCGAACCTGGCGGGGTTTGCAGCCGCCCATTGCACGGAGCCCGGGACCTGACGAATTTCAGGTTAGCACGCGAGTGAAATTTGACTCGGCGCCGAATCAGCTCGGTTCGAATGTCCGTTGCCAATGCTAAATTTGGGAAGACCTCGCAGGAGACATTTCCCGATGGAAAACGGCGTTTTGGAGAAAATGCGGACCGACTGGGACGCGCGGGCGCGGGCCAACGCCCAGCATTTCATCGCCACGGAGAAGCAGGCCTGGAACGACCGGGAGTTCTACCGATCCGGGGAGATCGACGTCGCTAATGAGGTGATGCCGGACATGGGCCGCATCTGCGGTGGTTCCCGCTCGCCTATGGATCTGCGTGCGCTTGAAATCGGCTGCGGCACGGGTCGCATGACGCGAATGCTGGCACGTATTTTCGGAAGTGTGGTCGGCGTGGACGTGAGCGGGGAGATGATCCGCCTCGCGCGCACAGGACTGGCGGATCTAGTCAATGTGGAACTGCTGGTCGGCGACGGCGCGACATTGCAGGGCGTCGAAGATGAATCCTGCCACTTCGCGTTTTCGTTCATCGTGTTTCAGCACATTCCAAGTGTTGAGGTGATTGAGAGCTATTGCCGGGAGGTCTATCGCGTACTGTGGCCGGGATCGTATTTCAAGTTTCAGGTGAATGGTGCGCGCTATGAACGGCCGGGCCAGCCAGACACGTGGGAAGGTGTCACATTCACTGAGATAACAGCCCGCCGATTGGCGAAGGATTCGGGATTCACGTTCGAAATGAGCACCGGCGCAGGCGATCAATATTATTGGCTGTGGTTTCGGAAGCCTTTTAACAAGTAACGTATCCTGAAGCATATGCGCTTTGCACTTTTCGCGGTCTTATTGATGTGTTGCGCCGTCCTGATGAACGCGCAGGATCGGCCGCGTCCGCAGTGGGTAGTCCGCAGCAACGAAAACGCTCAACTTCTGATTGACCTCGATGCGAAATACGAGCCCGAGGGCGCGGCCGAGGAGGGCGTCAAAGGGCTGGATGACCAGATCACCATCCTCGCGGCGGACCGTCACGAGAAAGTTGCGGCGGATCTTACCCGCGTTCGAGCGGAACTGCAGAAGCGCCTCACCGCCGAGAAAGACCCGCTGGTCCGGCAGGATCTGGAGATCCTGATTCAATCGGTTGATCGCGACCTTCGCGAGAACGATGCCAATTACAAGGCTTTCCTGCCGTACGCCAACGTCGCCCAGACGATTTATTCCGGCATTAAGGCGTTGCTCGATGACCAAATCGCTGCAGATCGGCGTCCCGCGGCGGTCGCACGTTTGAAGAAGTACACAGGTTCAGAGACTGGCTTCACCGCTATGACGGCGATGGCGGAAGCCCGTTTCCGCGAACGCCTGAATACTCCTGGAATTCTGGGTCCCTCGAAGGACCGCGTTGAGAAGGATCTTGCCGACACCAACACTTACATCACTGGTATCGCGCTGCTGCTCGAAAAGTACAACCAGAAGGGTTATCAGGATGCACTGGCAAAACTAAAAGACCAGCTGACCGAATACGATGCGTTCGTACGCCGCGAAGTGCTGCCGAAATCGCGCGCCGATTTCCGCCTGCCGCCGGAGATCTACAAGCTGCGTTTGGAACAGTACGGGGTGGATTACACACCAGAGGAACTCAGGAAGATTGCCCACGCCGGGTTCCTTTCGATTCAGGCGGAAATGAAGCCGATTGCAGAACGGATCGCCGCCGCGCGGAAGCTGCCGTCTTCGGATTATCGTGACGTGGTTCGCGTGCTGAAAAAAGAGCAACTGGGTTCTGATGAGATCCTGCCGCACTATAAGGCGAGACTGGCGGAAATTGAAGACATTGTGCGCAAGAACAAGCTGGTGACGCTGCCTTCGCGTCCGGCGATTATTGAGTTGGCATCGGCAGCGGAAACTGCACGTCAGCCGGCGCCCCACATGGTGCCTCCGCCGCTGCTGAACAACAACGGGGAGCGCGGCAAATTCGTGCTGCCCATGGGTACGTCCGGTACCGGCGGCGAGGCGCTGAAGTACGACGATTTCACTTTCGCGGCCGCGTCGTGGACACTAATTGCGCACGAAGCGCGCCCGGGACATGAACTCCAGTTCGATTCCATGGTGGAGAACGGCAT
The DNA here is from genome assembly GCA_903825445.1 of uncultured Acidobacteriia bacterium. Lineage (GTDB taxonomy): Bacteria > Acidobacteriota > Terriglobia > Bryobacterales > Bryobacteraceae > BOG-234. The sequence continues at coordinate 8,389 of CAIKAS010000198.1, read as the reverse complement.
ATCGCTCGCACGCGCTTTGTACGCTTTCAATAGCACGAACGTGGAGGGTTGGGGGCTTTATTCGGAATGGTTCATGTTGCCCTATATGCCGGACGAAGGCAAGCTGGTCTCCCTGCAATTGCGCTTGCTGCGCGCGGCACGGGCATTTCTCGATCCTGAGTTGCAGGAAGGCCTGATCACGCCGGAGGAAGCGATGCGTGTGATGCAGGAGGATGTGGTTTTGTCGAAAGCGATGGCAACCGAGGAACTGGATCGATTCACTTTCCGTGGCCCGGGCCAGGCGGTTTCTTACTACGACGGATTCACGCGCTTGCTGGAGATTCGCCAATCGGCGGAGAAGGCCATGGGCGCTAAATTCGACGTCTTACGCTTCCACGATTTCATTCTTTCGCAGGGACTGCTGCCGCCAAATTTGCTGCGGAAGGCCGTGATGGAAGATTTCGTGGGCGGGAAGTAGAACGCCAATTCTAAACGTGAGTCGGCTTCCGGGCGTACCCCGCAATATTCCACGCAGCCTGGCGAGACTGGATGGCGTCGATGCGCTCCGGGCTCTCGCGATCTTCTTCGTATTGATGAATCACGTCAATATGAGGCTTCGTCTTGCGAAGGTGCCGTATACGGCCGGGTTACCGGACCAACTGGTCTCATCCCTGGTCTGGAACGGCCAGTTTGGCGTTCAGATATTCTTCGCCATCTCAGGGTTTCTGATTACTTCGACGGCCCTTCGGCGATGGGGTTCGCTCTCGCAACTGAACGTGCTCGATTTTTACAAACTGCGTTTCGCCCGCATCGCGCCTTTGCTCATCCTGCTGCTCAGCGTGCTGAGCGTCCTGCATCTTGCACACCTGAAGAATTTCATCGTGCCAGCAAAAACGGGGGGACTCGGGCGCGCGTTGCTTGCCGCACTAACGTTCCGCGTCAACGTTCTGGAGGCCAATCGCGGATATCTTCCGGGTAACTGGGATATCCTGTGGTCCCTCTCCGTGGAGGAAATGTTCTACATGTTCTTCCCGCTGATGTGCCGTTTATTGAAACCCACCGTGCTGTTTATCGGCGCTCTCGCGTTCTTCGTCGTGCTCGGCCCATTTGGCCGTACGGTTTGGGCTCATGGCAATGGCGTGTGGGAGGAATACTCGTATCTCGGCAGCATGGATGCGATTGCGCTCGGTTGTCTTACAGCTTTGCTTGTGCATAGGGTCCGCTTTTCGTCCGCGGCGCTCCGAACTCTCGCTGTGGGCGGCGCGGCGTTGCTGACCTTCATCCTGAGTTTTACAATTCAGGCGAATAAATGGGGCCTCGAACGTAACGGCCTCAACATGACGATCATCGCAATCGGCACGTGCATGCTCATCATCGTCGCTGCTCAGACCGGATGGAAGATTCCGGCGATCATCCGACCGCTACTCAGGGCTGGCGAATACAGTTATGAGATTTACCTGACGCACATGTTCGTCGTCTTCACCTGCTTTGAGATCTTTCTACGGTATGGAAAACCGCTTTCAGCCGTACCGCTTCTGTTCGTGAGTACCTTAGTGACCGCCGTGGCGTTTGGGGCGCTCACCGCCCGGCTGTTCTCAGAACCGATGAACCGATTTCTTCGGCAGCACTGGGGCCAGGAATCCGCTACCCTGCCACTTCGTGACGATGTCGGCCGTGCAGCGGTTCCTTCCACGGACTAATCTCGCGCAGGAAAGCTCCCAGACCGTTGGGGAACCTGCGCACACTACGGCGATGCACACGCCGCCAGGCTTCCCACACGTTCCCTACCAGCACGCCGGCCAGCAGATAGTAAACGACGCCGGCCCATTCAAAGAACGAGAAGCTGACCACCGCAACAATCACGCCAAAGACGATCTGGTCCGGGTACTTTGCCGGCGAAGTAGGCGGATCCGTCAGGATGATGAACGCGAAATACAGCGCAGCTTCCACATCCGGGGAGCGGTAAATTTCAGAAACCCAGCGGGGGTCGCCAACAAACGAGGTCACGGTGAACAGCAGAAAGTACGCGCCCAAAAACGTCAATACCAGCGGGAGTTTGTTGACGCGGTCGGTGATGAAAAGTCCTGCCAGCAACAACACCGACTGCAACGCCAGCGGAACTTCTGTCAGAGCGCCCCACCAGCTTTGGCCAGTATGGAAAACGTAGAAACTGATAATAATCGCCAGCGCCGCCGGGTTGAAAACATTGGCATGTCGCGAGCGGAGGATGTATTTACTGAGCACCGCAGCTACGGATGTGATCGTCACCACGTACCATGGCTCCTGCGCGCGCAGCACCATGGCTACGATCATGGCTGTCAACACCGCGCCGCTCGGAAACTCCCACACGCGTTTTCGGAAACGGAGAATCACCAGATCCACCACCCCCGCAATCGCGACGGCGCTCGCAAGCCCCGGCATCACGTCACGCAGCCCCTGGCCTGGCGCCGCGATGGCAGCGAGGAGTACCAGAATGATGGTGAGCAGACCTTTCGGAGTCTTGAAGAAATTCTTCGCCCTACGCCGCAAGCCGCAAACCCCGCGTTTCGTAGCGATGCAGGTCGGGAGTAAAAATCAGCCCTTCGACGCCCATGCCTGTTAGAAACTCAATGCCATCATCCGGTCCCATGACGAACGCGGCGGTAGCCAGTGCGTCCGCAAGCATGGCGCTCGGCGCAACCACTGTTACGCTGGCGACCCTGCGCGGGGAATTCCCGGTTCTGGGATCCAGAATGTGATGTTCTTCATCCAAAACCCGCCTCTCGTAGTCGCCCGAAGTGCATACCGCCCGATCCGAGACACTCAGGGTTTCAATAAGTTCGCCCTCGCATCGTGGATGACAGATGCCAACCAACCATGGCTCGCCGCGCGGATTCGATCCGCCCATGTAGACATCCCCGCCAGCGTCAATCGCGAAGTCGCGGAAGGGTTCCAGTTCCCGCGCCGCCATATCCACCGCGAGACCCTTCGCAACGGCGCCGAGATCGAGCGTCAGTTGGCGGCGCAACGTCACAGTGCGAGCTTCCTGATCGATCACGACGTCACGGAAAGTCACGTCTCCCGCCGACGCGGGTGTCGTGATCGTCTGGCCGGTGCGGTGCTCCCGATTGAAGCCGCGCGATTCCATGCGATGGCCCACGGTGGGATCAAACGCGCCGCCGCTTTCTTCCGCAACGCGGAGCGCGAACTGTATCGCTTCGAAAAGAACAGGGCTAACCGACACGGGCATCCCTGGCTCGGCGTTTAACTGCATCAGTTCGCTGGTGGGTACGAATCTTGTGCACCGCGTTTCAATATCGTGAAACCAGCCGAAAGCGCGATCGATTGCCGCGTTCGCGTCCTCAGCTTCGCGAACGACGTGAATGGTCACGAGAGTACCCATCACAGCTTCAGTTCGGAGCGGCATTTGTTGCGTCGCTTCCCGGTTCACTTCGCCTTGCCCAGAGCCTCAGTTACCGCATAATAGTAGGCGTTTGTACTCTGAGTTGCACCGGAGACATAGTCGACTTCGGCACTTTGGCGTTGGGGAACTTCCGGTGGGAGTCGCCCGATGACGTTGCAAGAATAGCGCGTGAGGCACTGGGAGATGTTGGCCGACACGATGCGCCCATTTTCGATCACTACGGAGGCCTGAATGTCACCATGACGGGAGGTTCCCCAACCCGTGTAAGTGCCGTCTTTCCATTTGGGAGCCGGTGGCGCAGCGGGAGCAGGTTCAGGCGCAGCCGATGTGGCAACAGCGGACTGGGGTGCCGGAGGCGCGGGGACAACCTGAGGTGCCGGAGGTGGAACGTTCACCGCCATCTGCACCGGTGGCGCGGAGGGGACGGCGGAGTTTTCCGGCTTTTTCTCCGGCTGGTCGGTGGCTGGGTTCTGCTGTGCGGAAATCTGTGTGATGGATGCCGTTGCGGGCGCGCTGTTCCCCCCCGCGACTGGCGATGCCTGTGTGCTTTCCGCGAGCAAAGGTTGATCGGCACCGGTCTGAGTCCTGATCGCAGTATCGGCCTGGTCAGAAGCCACGGAAGAAGGAGCCACGTTCGTTGGGCTCGCGGGCGTTGCCGACGCCGGCCCCCGACCTTCGGGCGACCCCGGGCGGCGCTCCTCGGATTGTGCCTCAAGCTGGTCGGCGGCCGAACGTGTTCGGGCGTAACCGGCAGCATAAACGGCAAGGACGGCAGAAGCGCTGGCCGCCACCAGGCTATTCGCTACCTTCTTGTTGGAACTGCCCTGTTTCGAACCGATCTTCGACATTAGATTGCCATTAGATTATTGTTAACACGCCACGAAACCAGCTACAATCCAGAACCAGAAAAATCAATAACTTATACAAAAAGCCATTGCGCGGCTACACGCAGCTATTTGACGGTTATCGCGACCGACGCGATATGCTGCTCCCACTCTAGTTGCAGTTTGCCTGTGCTCGCTCCCGTGGAAGAAAGGGTCATCTTGTAACGCTCAATCAGCGCCGGCGGCTTGCTCATAGTCATTTTCACTCGTCCCAGATCCTGCTTTTGGTCGTAAGTCAGACCCCACTGACCCGTCTGCTTGTTAATGATCAGCTGCCAGTTATTCGGATCCTCCACCAGCGCATATATGGTGTAGTCGCCTTTGGGAACGGAAAGGTTACCGATTAACAGGTCGGCGTCAGTGTGGAATGCGGTAGCCGAATTGGCCCCAGCGCGCCAAACGGGATAGTTCGGGTCGTTGCTGATCAGGCCGCCGGCGCCAAAGATCTGACGGCCCCGAACCGAGGGCGCGGAGTACTTGATAGTGAGTGCCTTGCCGCCAATGGTGGCTGAAGTGGTAGCGTCCGGGCTTGGCGCCTGTGCCGAAACGTGTCCAGCGGAGAGGAGTACTGCAACTGTACAAATAGCGAGAGTCTTCATGGTTGGTTTCCGAAGTGTACGGTGCTTCACCTGACAGCATACACGGCCCATTATTCGCGAACTTTTCCCCGGCTGGCACGTATAACGAACAGAGGGAAAATCGAAGGACTTCCTCCATGTTGTGAGCGAGTCCGGGGGGAAACATTATGGCGGCACGCAAGCGCGGAAGACTGATCTGGACGTTCGTCATTCTGACCATCGTGGGTGTAGGCGGTTTTTTTGGCGTCAAGGCCATCGGCAAAAAACCTGAAAAGATCGAACCCGAGAAACTTGCGAAAACGGAACGCCTGGATTTGGCCCGGTCTGTCGTGGCTACGGGTAAAATTCAGCCGGTGACACAGGTGGAGATCAAGAGCAAAGCCAGCGGCATCATTCAGAAGTTGCCTGTCAATGTGGGCGACTTCGTGAAAAAAGGACAAGTCATCTGCGAGTTGGACCAGAATGACCTCCTCCCTGCCCTTCGCCAGCAGCAGGCCGCGCTCCATGTAGCCGAAGCGAATCTCCGTTCTGCACAGGCCGACTTTGAGCGCTACAAGGTAGATGCCAAAGGAGCGGATCTTCCGTTTTTGATGCGCGACCGCGACCGCGCCAGAAACATGTTCTCCAGCGGGCTGATTGCACAAAATGCCCGTGACGACGCAGAGAAGAATTACGAGATTGCAGCAAACAAGAAGGAATCCGCGGAAGCAAATCTCGGCTCCGCCTCTGCCGCAATCGCGCGGGATCAGGCAGCACTCGAGCAGCAGCAGGCTGTTGTAGCCGCAGCCGAGGAGAATCTCCGCAACGCAACTATCGTTTCTCCCATTGATGGCGTGGTACTTTCACGCGACAGCGAAGTAGGCACAGCGGTCAGTTCTATCCTCCAGGTGGGTTCCAGCGCCACTCCGATCATGACCGTGGGCGACCTCACGGAGGTCTACGTCAAAGGCAAGGTGGATGAAAGCGACGTTGGGCATTTGTATCTGGGCCAGCCCGCACGAATCAAAGTCGAATCATTCAAAGACCAGAAGTTCGATGGGCGAGTGACGAAAATCTCTCCCATGGGCACTGAGAAAGATAATGTCACCACGTTCGAAGTACGCGTATCGATTTCCAACGAAAAGCACATACTGAAAGCGCAGATGACAGCCAACGCTGAGATCGTCATGGAAGAACACAAGGCCGTGCTGGCCATTCCCGAAGGCGCAGTGCTCTACAACAAGGACAAATCGACCGCCGTTGAAATCCCCGACGCGATGGATCCCACTGGCAAGAAGAAACTGGCCGTCACGCTTGGCATCAGCAACGGCGCCAGGACGGAAGTTCTGAAGGGCCTGAATGAAGGCCAGCAAGTCATTCTGCAATGACGTACCTGACCGAACTTCTTCGCCAGGTGTCGGGCAGTCTGTTGCGAAACAAACTGCGCAGCTTTCTAACCATGGCGGGAATCGCGTGGGGACTGGCGTCCATGGTGTTGATTGTCGCGATGGGCGATAGCTTCAAAGAGGGTCAGCGCAACAGTACGAAACAACTGGGCCAAAATCTCGTGATTCTGTTTGGCGGACGAACCGAACTGCAGGCGGGAGGCCAACGCGCAGGGCGTCGCATCCGCCTTAATCTTGCCGATGCCGCTTTTATGCGACGGGAAGCGTATATGGCAAAGACCGTCGCCATTGAACTGGAAGGCGAACTCAAAGCAACCAGCCCCTATAACAGCGGGAGTTTCGACGTGAGCGGCGTCGAGGCCCATTATCCCGACCTGCGAACTCTGCCGATGGGTGAAGGGCGTCTCTTCACAGAGGACGAGGAGAGTGCAGGCGCGCGCGTTTGTGTGATTGGGAAGGATGTGAAGAAACAATTGTTCGCCTCGCGTCCCGGAACGGTGGGAAGCCAGATTTCGCTGAACTCTATTCCTTATCGAATCGTGGGATTACTGGCGGATAAGGACCAGAACAACAGTTACTCCGGGCTGGATGAAAAGAAGGTCTTCCTGCCGTATAGTTCCATGGCGCGGGATATGCCTCCAAAAGAGAATTACCAACCTGGTAACCTGACGGAAATCCTCTACCAACCACGACCCGGGGTTGACCCGCTGGATGCCGAGCGGCAGGTTCGCCGAATCCTCGGCCGGGCGCACGATTTCGACCCTGCGGATGAAAACGCCGTGTACATCTGGGATACCGTTGACGACCAGCGCCAGGTCGATGCCCTCTTCGATTCCATGACGGTGTTCCTGAGTTTCATAGCCTTCGTGACGCTGTCGCTGGGAGGTATCGGCGTGATGAATATCATGCTGGTGACAGTCTCGGAACGCACGCGCGAGATTGGGTTGCGCAAGGCGCTCGGCGCGACCAGAAGCCGTATTCTGGCCGATTTCCTGGTTGAGGGAACGGTGTTGGCTTTCGTCAGCGGATTCCTGGGCTGGTGCGTGGCGTTCGGGTTATCGAGTCTGCTGAAGCTGGTGAAGATGCCGGACATGTTCCCTGGACTACCTGTGAGTTGGGAGACCACCGGCGTTGCATTTGTCACCCTCACCGTCATAGCGATACTGTCTGCTCTGTTTCCGGCCTGGCGCGCCTGTGCGCTCACGCCGGTTGAGGCCCTGCGCTATGAGAGGTGATCCCAGATGAGGCTTGCTTCCATCCTTCGTGAAGCTGCTGCCGCTCTCAGTTTCAACCGTCAACGCAGCCTGCTGACGATGGCGAGTCTTGCATGGGGCGTGGCCTGCTTCGTGATCCTCTATTCGTACGGCGAAGGGTTCGGCTTCGCCCTGCGGAGTTCGTTTCAGGCTGTCGGGCAGGATCTGATCCTCGTTTTCGGTGGCCAGACATCCGCGCAGGCAGGCGGCCAAAGATCCGGTCGCGAGATCAAGCTGGACCTGAGCGATGTGGACCTGATCCGCGAGAATGTCCCGCTCGTAGGCGCGATTTCGGCCGAAACCATGATCCGGGACGCCCAGGTTTTAAGGGGAGTTCGGCAGCAAAATATGACGCTGCGGGCCGTGGAACCGATCTACGAAAAGATCCGGAACATGACGCTCGATTCGGGACGCTGGATCAATGGCGAAGACTATCTGAACAAACAGCGTGTGGCCGTGATCGGCATGAAGGCTGCCCACAAGATGTTTGGCGAGATTCCGCCAGTCGGCGAGTCGATCGCTATCAACGGACTACAGTTCCAGATTATCGGGCTGCTAAAGCAGAAGACACAGATTTCGAACTACAACACGCCGGATAACGAGTGCATCTTCATACCTCTCTCGACGGCCTCGGTATTCCGCGACATTCGCCATCCGGAGAATTTCGTTTGGATGCCCGCGAATCCAATGTTCCGTAAACAGGCAGTAAGGAACGTTAGGGAAGTTCTCGGGAGGGTCCATGATTTCGTGCCTGGGGATGAAGACGCAGTGCAGATTATTGTGTTCAATGAATTTCAGAAGATGATCGACACCATGGCGCTGGCGTTGCAAATTCTACTGGGACTAATCGGGGCGCTGACCCTCGCGATAGGCGGAGTGGGGCTGGCGAACATCATGTTGGTCTCGG
>CAIKAS010000197.1 GCA_903825445.1 uncultured Acidobacteriia bacterium | reverse complement strand
GCCAATGCTGATCCGGACGAACGTAGAATGGCTCTAGCGTCTTTGCGTTTGCCTTATCGGCGTTCATCTGCGTTTATCTGCGGCTAAAAGGTTTTTATGGACGAAAATCGCACCAGGCGCGTCTCGGAAGCAGTTCGCGAGGAGCTCTCCGAAATCATCGGATTCGAAATGGAAGATCCACGTCTTTCCGACGTCTCCGTCACCAGCGTGGACGTCTCCCCGGACATGCGCCATGCTCATGTAAAGGTGGCCATCGATTCCGACGCCGAGCGCAAGGTGCTGGCCGGTCTCGATCACGCGAAGTCGTTTCTGAAACACGAACTGGCGACGCGCCTGAGCCTTCGCCGGACACCGGATCTGCACTTCGTCGTCGATTCCCACCCCGACGCCGATAGCCGCGTTGAGTTCCTCCTGCGGCGCGCGAAGCGCAACCAGGCCAAGTAGGACCGGCAAATTAGCCCCCGGCAGCGTTGTAATATCCGAGCGACTCCGCATTCTTCAGCTTTCGGCTGTGCTCGCCAAAATCCATACCCATTCCCCGCAACACCGCCTGCTTCTCGTTTACGAGGTGTGAATGATAGATCCCCGTTGCAGCCAATGCCAGCTTGTTGTCCCGCATGCACGCCGGCTCGCGTTCCACAATTCTCCTGAGCGACTGATTTCGCCGGATGAACACGCCGTTGTCTTTCTCGGTATCCAGAAAGTGCTTGTGGTAGCGGTATTGCAAAGCGTATTCCACATAAGGCGGCAGGTACAGCAGCGCCATAGCATCGGAATGCTCTCGAAAGAACTTCTCGTAGTCGAGCGGAAAAAGCGCGGCCGTCCGATTCCATTCCAGATCGATCACGAAGAAGTCCAGCGCGAATCCCTTCGGCGGCTCCGAGGGTCGCGACATCCACGAACTGGTCGCCAGCACCTGAACGTTCGCTTCCATTTCGGCAACGGTGTTCGCCAGAAATTCCCCGTCGAGCGCCCACGTGTCCGCGGCGGTAACAACAACGTATCGGATATCGCCCGGTCCATTCGCAGAAAAATACGCCAACCCGGCATTTATCAGATCGACTGCGCCCTGATAATGTCCCCGATTGGGCATCGTAAGCAGTTTGTCCTCCAGGTAACTCACCTTACCCGGACTCATCTCGCCGTTATACGCATGGACAATATGAACGTCCCCGAAGTATCCGGAATACTGGGTGGAAGAAATCTCCTGCTGTATCCTCGCGTCGTCGATGCGGTCGTAAGTGTAGATTAAGTGCCCGATCATCGTGCAAGTGCCGCCGGATCAGCAACGTGGCATGTGGCACCCAGCCGAAGCCATTACCGACGCTATCGATCTTAACGCAGTACTACTGGGCCTTTTCAACGCGTATGAAAAGCATCGCCATGGCCCTTTTTGGCGCATCAAGACACCCTCACCAAGCCATCGCAAAGAAGACGGTAGCAGGAAATCACCGAGGCGAGATCCCACAAATCTGACTCGGAAGCCGTCCTTGTAGGAATGTGCTTTCTACAGGCCGTTGAACGACGCACGCTCCCTGGCTAAAATCAGCGGTGGATGTCTCGTGGCTTTTTGGAACTGCGCCCTCTATCACAGTTACCATGGCAGAAATGGGTGGCAGACTGGGCACTATGTTCGATCTCGCATAAAAAACCGCGCCCCCGTCAAGTAAAAGCAATTCTGAAAGCTGGAGTTGAACGGCCTAAAAGGAATAATTCATTGCTCAAATACGGATCAGCTTATCTCAGTTACTGTCGAAATAGTGGCGGCATTGTTCACCGCCCCTATACAAGGAGGTCTCGATCGCACATCGTTGCAGCAGTAGTCGTTTTGTCGTCGATCGGTTTACTTGCGTCCCGCATCGCCGCCCAAACATCTTCGCGACCCAGGTTTGAAGTAGCGTCGATCAAGCTGAATAATAAATGCGAAGGAAAAGACATAATTTCGCCCGGCAGGCTGACTATGCACTGTGCCAGTATCCGCGGCCTGATTATGCTGGCATTGAGCGCGCCTGAAGAAGGCCCCAACCTGAGTGCAAATCTGCCCGGGGTTTTAGGTGGGCCGGACTGGCTTGATTCCGACCGATACGAGATCGTGGCGACGGCCCCCGCCGACGCGCCCACGTACCAGTTGACTGGCGTGATGATGTGGGCGCTTCTTGAGGACCGATTTAAGCTATCAGCCCATCGCGAGACCCGGGAGGTTCCTGTCTACGCGCTCTCCGTGGCGAAAGGCGGGCACAAGATGTCCCCACTGAAAGAAGGCAGTTGCATCCTGCCCGGCGCGACGCCCGTGCAAAGGCCCCAGCAGGGACAGCCACCTCCCGTTTATTGCGGTTCGGGGACGCGGAAGGCAAACGGGTCGGACATCAAATATGACGCACATGGGATGACGATGACCGAATTTGCCGGTCGTTTTTTTGGAGGAAACGTGGACCTGCCCGTCATCGATAGGACCGGCCTTACCGGGCGCTTCGACTTCCATCTGGAATATCTTCCCGAGAAGATGCTGGCTGCGCGCGGTTTGTCCGAAATCGACTCTGACCTGTCGGTCTTTACGGCGGTAAGGGTGCAACTTGGGCTACAACTGATACGAGACAAAGGCCCCGCCGAAGTGATAGTCATCGATCATGTGGAGAGACCGACCGAAAATTGATATGAGGTCGGAGTCGTGCCGCCCGACCAACCTGCGAGGGGTCTCAGCCAGTTCCAAAACCCGAGTGCTTTCCTCTTGGCGACCTTAACCTCGCGGCCAGGCCCGGCCCTTAGAGGCGGCCTCCCTCTGCGCTTTCCGGCTCACTCATCGCGGCACAAACGGCCCTAAAAGCCGGTTTTGGGCCGCCCATAACCATATAACAAATAAGCCACTTACAGAAAAGTCCCCACAACACCAACAGATTGTGTTAGTTTTGTTTTTGTTGAGGTGCGTCCGCCTTACAAGCGATAACGCCCTTTTCCACAGGAGAGTTTTAGAAATATCATGCGTGTGGCTCCCATGACGAGTCGGTTTCTCGACGCCTGTCGGCGACGGCCGACCGATGTACGTCCAGTCTGGTTTATGCGTCAGGCGGGGCGGTACATGAAGTCCTACCGCGACATCCGCGCCAAGGCGACCCTGCTCGAAATCTGCAAGCGTCCTGACCTCGCCGCCGCGGTTACCCTGCAGCCTGTCGAAGCCCTTGATGTCGACGCGGCCATCATTTTTGCCGACCTCCTGCTGCCCGTGGAACCCATGGGGCTGAAGCTCAAGTACGTCAACAACGAAGGCCCGGTGATCAGCAACCCGATCCTTTCGAGCGAAGATATCGATGCGCTTTCCACTTCAAATACCGACGATCTCGGCTACGTCGGCGAAGCCATCCAGCAGACCGTCCGTGCCCTTGCTGGTCGTGTGCCGCTGATCGGTTTCTGCGCCGCTCCGTTCACCCTCGCCAGCTACATGATTGAGGGCGGAGCATCCAGGAATTTTCTCCGCACCAAGCGCATGATGTACGGCGATGAGACTCTCTGGCGCAGGCTGATGGGCAAGATCGTTGACGTGCTCGCCCCTTTCGCCATCATGCAGGTGGCCTCTGGCGCACGCGCCATACAGGTTTTCGATAGCTGGGTCGGCGCCCTCGCCGCGGACGATTATGTCCGCTGCGCGCAACCCTACTCCCGAGCGTTGATCGAACGTATCAAGTCTACCGGCGTGCCTGTCATTCACTTCGGCACCGGCGCTTCCGGTTATTTCCGTGAACTCCATGCCGCTGGTGGCGATGTGATGGGCTGCGACTGGCGCATCAACATCGATCAGGCCTGGATGGATATCTCGTACCGTTCCGCCATTCAGGGCAATCTCGACCCGGTGGCGCTCTTCGCCCCCATGCCTGAACTGAGGACCAAGGTTCATGACCTTCTGCGGCGCACTGGCACGCGCCCCGGCCACATCTTCAACCTCGGCCACGGCATTCTTCCGGAGACTCCGGTTGAAAACGTGAAGGCCGTCGTCCAGATGGTCCGCGAATTCCGCCCGTAACGCGCCCGGTCATGAAGATCGCCATTATCGGCGGCGGCATTTCCGGCCTTTCCTGCGGCTACTACCTCACTCGCAACGGCCACGACGCTACAGTCTTCGATCCCGCCCCCGGCGGTTCCATTGGCAGCGTCAACATCGAAGGCTGCATCCTGGAGACAGGCCCGGAAAGCTGGCTCGCCATGAAACCGTGGGCAGAGCAGCTTATCCGTGAACTGGGTCTCGGTGACGAGTTAACGGGCTCTAACGACGCCGGGCGCCGCACCTACGTTCTGCGCCACGGTCGCTTCGTCACGCTGCCAGAGGGCCTGCAAATGGTCGTGCCGACCAGAATCTGGCCCGTAGTCGAATCGCAACTGTTCACTTGGGAAACCAAGTTCCGCATGGCCATCGAGATGTTCCGCAGCCCTAAGGCAATGCCGGACCGCTCCGTCTCCGAATTCGTAGCCGACCATTTCGGCCAGGAGGCTGTGGCGTACCTCGCGGAACCCCTCCTCGCGGGAGTCTATGGTGGCTCGCCGGACGATCTGAGCGCCGCCAGTGTTCTCCCCAAATTCGTCGAATACGAGCAGCGGTACGGCAGCGTCGTCGTGGGCACGATGCGCGATAAGCGCAAACCCTCCGGTCAGTCGATCTTCAAGACGATGCGCCATGGCATGGGGACACTCATCGACACGCTCATAAGCCGCGTCAACTTGATCCGTTCGCGCGTGGAGGCGGTTTCGCCCTCTGAATCGGGCTGGCAGATTTACGTAGCCGGGCACTGGCAGGATTTCGACCACGTCGTGTTGGCCTGTGGAGCGAACCGCGCGGCCCCGTTGATCGCACCCGCGGATGCGCGCCTCGGCGAACTTCTCGCCGCGATTCCTTACACGAGCAGTTGCATCTGGACATTCGGCTACCGGCGCAGCGATGTGCCGCATCCGCTCGACGCCTTCGGTTTCCTGGTACCGAAGCCCGAACGCCGAGCCATCATGGCCTGCACGTGGCTGGGGACGAAGTGGGCCGGACGCGTGCCTGATGATAAAGCCGTCTTCCGCTGCTTCTCAACCGACCCCGACGTATCCCGCGAAGCAGCGCTCGACGACCTCAACCGCCTGATGGATCTCACGGCGGAGCCAATCTTTGCGATCAACAATCGCTGGCCCGATTCCATGCCGCAGTATTCGGTGGGCCACACCGCCAGAGTGGCGGAGATCGATGCCCGCGCGGCGCAGATCCCTGGCTTTTCACTCATTGGCAACGCGTTCCACGGGATAGGCATTCCCGATTGCGTAAGAAGCGCCCAGAAAGCTGCGGAACGCATCGGCGCGGCCCACGTTCAATAGCGATCCTGCACAATATTGAACTCCCCCTTGACAGTCGTCTCGCGCAGAGAAAATGCGCTGAGATCCCGGCTTGCCCTGGGCTATAACGGGAACCTGTGCATCTCAGTTTCCAGATTGTGGGACAACGTTAGCCTGGCTGCCTCATCGAACACCGCCTGCACATCAATCTTCAGCTTTTCAGCCGCGAAATGGAGGGCTGCCATATGGAACGTAAGATCCCGGATGTCGTCGGTCGTTCATAAAATCGCGACGGCCTGAAGTCCCTGCGTGATTCGCTCGGAGGAGCGCTGCCGCACCGCCAGAATAGGTGCGGCGCGCGCGAAGGTGCGCAGAATGTGCAGTGCGTCCGCACTAAGCCGACCGTATAGCGCCACGCGCTCCTCCCGTGCCCTCACTGCGGCCGCAGCTTCGAGAAAAAGGCGCCACCACATCGACAAGCTTTCCATAGTCACGGCAATTCCGTTCTTTCTCCCACTGTTGCCATTCGTTCGGTGTTCGCGGGCGCCTAAACCCGGTGGCGGACAGTTCGCCCACCAGTCTGTTAAATTGGTCGATCGTGTCTTGCATGCTTTGGATCACCGCCTCATCGCTTCGGTGATTTTACCGGATGATAGCGCGAAGACAGATTCCGCAATCGCCTTAAAAAGCCCGGGAGTCCGACCAATGCTCATCGTGGAACGGCAGAACTGATTCAACCCGCAGTCGCCGGTAATCCGCCCACCAGAAGCCGTCACGATAAAGTTCGGGGTGCAAACGCTCTTCAATCGTTCGCAGCATGTTCTCGCGCTCCGCGGCCGGTACGCCCTCAAAATATGTGCCGGCGAACATCTCGAACCATTCCCGAAGTCCGCGTTCCGGATGCTCCAGTTTTGTCCACCGGTCAAATGTTTGCGCCATGCGAACTTCGAATCCATGCGATTCGAGTAGTGATGCGTACTCTCCGGCGCTGGGGTAGAACCACGGACACTTCGACGAACGGCCAGCTTCGGTCAGTGCGGCCTCGATCGCATGTCGAATGCGCCCTACGTTACCCTGGACGCCCATCTCCAGGACGAAACGACCGCCCGGACGAAGCGCGGCCACGACACACTTGACCACGGCCCCTGCGTCGTGAATCCAATGCAGTGCGGCATTAGAAAAGACCGCATCGAATGGCTCGTCGAAACGGAAGTTGCGCGCGTCGGCCAGCGAGAACTTCAGGCCCGGGAAATTCTGCCTCGCCTGGGCAATCATAGATATGGACGAGTCCAGCCCTGTCACCTCCGCGCCTGCCGCCGCAATAGTCGCAGTCAGATGACCCGTGCCGCAACCGAGATCGAGGATGCGCTCGCCTGTCTTTGGAGAGAGCAGTTCCACAAGGCCCGCACCCGCGCGCCAAACGAATGAATGTCTGTCGTCGTAGAGTGAACTATCCCAGCGATCGCGCTGACCTGCAGTCACTGGGGCGCCCCGGTCGCCACCCCATTTGACGAAGCATCGGGGAACAGAGCGAAGTAATCGTAGATCGTGCGCGAGATCTCCGCTACCGCCTTTTCGGAAACTTCTTCGGGACGGTTCGAACCCTTCGTGAATACCGATAACGCCACGTGGCCACCCTTTCCCGGCAGGGTAATTACACCGACATCATTGACGACGCCACCCACTGAACCCGTCTTATGCGCCACATCCGTTCCCTGCGGCAGCATCCCTTTAATGCGGGCTTTTCCAGTTTGGCACCGCTCCATCGCCTCCAGTAATTTCGTGGCGTATAACTGAGAGAACAGATCCCTCCGCCAGATGCGCGCCAGCAGTTTCGTCATATCGGCAGGCGTCGCGGTGTCGCGCGGGTCGTGCGTCTGCAGACGGCGAGCGGCGAGATGCTCGGCCTCCGGCACCGCATCGAACAACTTGTCCCACATGTCGCGATTCCAATCGGCTTCCGGCGGCAACACCTTAATGCCTCCCCAGTCGGCCAACAAGATGGCGATCGAGCGGTCTACGCGGATTCCGTTCAGTCCAAGCATCTTCATGCGAGCCGTCACTGCCGCCGGCCCGCCAGCCTCGCGCAGCATCAGATCGGCGGCCGAATTGTCACTCACTACAAGCGCCAGTTCCATGATGTTCTCGATAGAAAGTGCAACGCCTGGATGAAAGAGCAGTTCGCTGATGCGTCCGCTCCCCGGGTGAAGATCGGCGGGCTTCAGTGACACCATTTTGTCCAGCGCCAACTTGCCCTCATCGGCCAGCGCCATGATCTGGACAGCGATTGGAACCTTTACGGCGCTCGCCTGCGGAAACGGTTCAGTGCCGCGCACGGAAACGTACCGGCCGCTCTCGATGTGAAGCGCGCTGACACCAACCACCGCATCAGTTGAATGTGCGAGCAGCTCAATCTGCTGCTCCAGGCGGGCTATCGAAGGGTCGGACGCCGCTAAAGCGAGCGGCGCAAACGCCATGGCCAGAACTGAAACGACGGCAGCGACCTTCATGAAACGAGTGTAATCCCTTGCCACAAATGCAGACCTCCCGTTCACTACCGCGCGCGGCGCTCAATCGTAGCGTGCCGGATGATCACGGGAGTCACGGGCTTCTCCTTCTTGACCGGCACTTCGGATATTCTCTCCGCCACATCCTGCCCTGACACCACTTGTCCGAACAGCGTATAGTTGCCGTCGAGTGGCCTTTGCGGGGCGACGGTGATAAAGATCTGGCAGTTACCCGAATTCGGCCTGCCCGCGTTCGCCATCGCCAGAGCGAACGGCGTCGCGAACGTTCGCGCGGAATCGATCTCATCGTGAATGTACGGAATCCCGCAAGGCAGGCCTTCTTTCACCAGTCCCGTCTGAATCATGAAGCCCCTGATCACGCGGTGAAACTCCAGTCCGTCGTAGAACGGCCTATGAGTGAGCTTAAGATCCTTGCCAAAAGTCGAGCGCTTTCCTTCCACGAGCCCGACGAAGTTTTCCACCGTAACGGGATTTCGCTCCGGATACAACTGCGCGACGATCTCTCCCATAGAAGTATCGAAATGCACGTAGAGATCGAAGTGCCGCGGAGCAGACTGCTGCGCAACAAGGACTGCTACACCACTTACCGCGACAAGGAACGCTGCGAATTTGTTCATAAAAGGCTAATTGTCTTTTGCGACTCTTCTCTCCACTGTGACTCTGTTCAGCGTTACTGGCGTGATCGGTCGCTCACCAGTCACAGGTACACTGGCAATCTTATCGGCTATGTCCTGACCGGAAGCGACAATGCCGAAGATCGTAAAAGTCCCGTTCAGATGTTGCGCCGGACCGACCGTGATAAAGATCTGGCAGGCCGCCGTGTCCGGCCTGCCTATATTCGCCATCGCCAGACGACCCGGCGCATTGAACAAAACCGAAGCATCGATCTCGTCCGGAATCGGATCGACGCCGCAGTCGCTGTCCCCGGTTCCATTAACGTCTCCCGTCTGGATCATAAAACCCCGTATGACTCTGTGAAAGACCAGGCCGTCGAAAAATCTTCTGCTCCGCATCTTGCCCTCGGCATCTAACGTCCGCTTGACGCCGTTCGCCAGCGCCACAAAATTCTGTACGGTCTGTGGTGCTTTGTCTTCCAGCAACTGAACCACAATCTGCCCAAGAGATGTGTCGAATGTCGCATAGAGGCCCGGCCTGTCCACGAGCGGATCAGTCGTTGCTGGTGGCACTGCAGCCACGGCTGATGCGGATGGCGTTGCCCCCGGCGAGGTTTCTTGCGCAAAGGTCGCGCAGGCAAAGATAAGGCAGAGATAAACGGAATGCATCGAATTTGAATTTTAGCGCGCCGTTTCCCGGCGTGAAACCGATTCAGGCCCGATCACGTAAAACATAACAGCGGCGGTTAATGACCGGCGGTCCTCGCGGGGCCGCAGATCCCGGCTGAATCGGCCGGTTCGCCGCAAGAGGTGAGTTGTGTTCGCAGCTTACTGAGCGGCATCTCGCAAAACCAACTTAGAGGAGATTACTGTGAAACTACAACGACAGGGTATTTTTGTGTCTATGGGGCTGTTATTCGCGGCCCAACTGCTGATTACGCAAAGCGCTTCGGCCCAGAGTGCCAATGTATATTTTGGCGCTGGCACGGCAATGGATAGTTCCAGCAATCAGCAGATCGATACGTTTGCAACCGGAGTACCTTACACAACCCCAAAACTGGGCGGCACATTTCTGGATGCCGGCGCCACCATGCTCTTTTCCGATCGTTTTGGAGTCGGCACTGACATATCCTGGAGAGCAACACACGCCGCCTACACAGGACTGAACATGATGCCGGTCTTCTATAGCTTCGACGGCGTTTGGCAACCCATGCACACCAAGAGATTCGAGCCTGAGATCCATGGCGGCATCGGCGGTATGAAACTGGGTTACACCTATAGCCAGACCAACTGCAATCAGTTGAGCGGGTGTTCCACCGAGTCCGAAGGCGTGACGAACTCCTCGCACTTCCAGGTGCATTTCGCCGCCGCCGCTCGCTTATATCTGACTGACCACGTATTTGTGCGCCCCGCGGTAGACGGACACTACGTGGCAAACCTTTTTCAATACGGTCGCGACGTAGTGCCGGAGTATTCGATCGGAATCGGGTACAGTTTCGGGCGAGAGTAGTGAAGTGACGTTTGGGTGAAGTGGCGGATGAGCGTCTCCGCCACTTCACGAAACGTGTCTTTGCGTATTACTTGTCTTTGTCTTCGACGAGCGACTTCAGACGCGTCAATTCATGATCGATGCGCTGCCCTCGCCGCACAAGGATCACGACGAAGCCCAGCACGATGACCCATGCCGCCGTATAGCCGTAGAAAAGAAATGTCAGATTGGTGACGTCCATTAGTCGTGAATCCTCATATCGCGTGCAATTCCCGCCGCAGTGAATCGATCTCCCGGCGCGCGGTTTCCTGACGAAGTCGCACAATTGTCAGCGCCGAGGCCATCAGCATAAACACGATCCAGCCTGTGGCCAGTGGCGGCCACCAAGTGGCATCCACGCCCCCGGTTTCGAGTACGGGCGCCGGATGCTGCGTCCGCACATTGTGCAACCGAATCGCCATCACAACCAGGGGTATATCGGCCGCGGCGAAGATGGCCAGGATCGCCGACATCGTGGCGCGCTGCGTGGCTTCCGCAATGGCGGGTCGCATCAGCAGATAACCGAGATACAGCATGAAGCACATGAACTGGCTGGTCAAACGCAAGTCCCACGTCCACCAGATTCCCCAAATGATGTGGCCCCACATGCTGCCCGTCACCAGATTGATCAAGGTAAAGACCTGAGCGACTTCCACGGACGAAACGGCCAGCGAATCGTACTTAAAATCCTTCGAGATCAAAAACGCGACGCTGCAAACCACTGCCACTGCATAAAAGCAATACGCCGTAATGGCGGCGGGAACGTGGATGAACAGCATTTTCCCGATCTGACCCTGTGCGGCCTCACCCGGCAGCACCAGCAGAATCGTGTGCAGGTTCCACACCATCAACAGCGTTCCGAGAAGGCCGAGAATGTAAACAGATTTATCGCGCATCAAAGTCCCTATCCCACCAAAATAAACTCTATCAGGTAGAGCGCCAGAGATGTGAATACCATGTCGAAAGCAATCAGGACCTTGAGTTCCGGACCGTACTCGATCGAGTCGCCCTTAATCAGCACGGTCGAAATCTGCATCGCGCCCACCAGCAGCGGTATCAGCAGAGGATAGTGCAGAACGGGCAACATGAGTTCGCGAAGGCGAACGTTCACTGTGACCGCACTGAACGCCACACCCGTCACCGTAATCCCCCATGTCGCGAGCATCATCACACCCAGCAGCTTCCAGAACGCATGTGTCCACTGCAGGTTGTTGAACAAGCCGTAAACCGGCAGGGATACCACTTCCACAATCAACAGCAACACAAAACTCGCGATCACCTTACCAAGGAACAGCGCCCATGGCGGCATGGGCGAGGCGATCAGGACGTCCAGACAATCGTTGGGCACCTCGCGGATGAAACTGCGATTCACGATCAGCGCGCCGGCGAAGACGTAGACCAGCCAGAGCAGACCGCCGGAGATATCGTAGAACTCTTCGCGACCCAGATCGAACGCGAAACTGAACAACATTAGCACGACGAGGGCAAACGACAGGCTGGCGTTGAGGGCTTCCTTCGTGCGGAATTCTGTACGAAGATCTTTGCGCGCGATAAACAGGGCGGCGAGGAGTCCTTGCTTCATTGAGGTTTCTCTTCGTACTTCCTGTACAACCATGCCGGATCTGCGAGCATCTCGTCCGTGCGCGGGCCGCTGTGCACAATCTTGCCGCGTTCCAGCAGTGCCACCTGCGTCGCCAGTTCCATAGCCTCGCGAATCTGGTGGGTTGACATCACAATCGTCGCGCCCTTTGCCAAGGCGTCGCGCAATAGTTCGTGCAGCACGGCGATTGCGCGGTCATCGAGCGAAGTGAACGGCTCATCCAAGAGCAGGATTTCGGGGTTATGCAGAAACGCGCGCGCCACCGCCAGCCGTTGCCGCATGCCGCGCGAGAACTCTCGCGCGAAACCATCGCGGACACGCGTCAGACCGACCCGTTCCAGCGCCGCGTTCGCCGCCGCCTTCGTATCCGGCACGTTCATCAACTGGCCGAACAGGATGAGGTTTTCAAAAGCCGAGAGATCGTCGTAAACGCCGATGCCATGGCCCAGGTAGCCAATGCGCGCCCGCACCTTTTCGTCCGCCGCCGATTCGCCGAAGACAGTGACTTCGCCTTTCGATGGCCGGGACAGATTCGCCAGAATCCGCAGCAGAGTGGTCTTGCCTGCACCGTTGCGTCCCAGCAGTGCAACGCATGCGCCGGCAGGTGCTTCGAGAGTCGCGCCACGCAAAGCGGGATAGTCGCCGAAATACTTCCAGACGCGATCCGCTGCGATCGCGCTCATTTCTTCTCCGACGACCCGGACCCGTTAGGATTGCCCTTGCGATACAGCAACACGAAACCCACCGCCAGCATGCCGAGCACCGAGGCAAACAGCCATTTCACTGCCAGGAACGGTTCGATCGGATTGCCCGTTGCGAGCGCGAGGCCGAACAACTTGGGCATGTTTTCTGAAACTCTGGGGCTGCCGTTATCTTCACTGCTGTCGGAACCGGAACTGGACTTGAGTGTTCCCGAACCTTCTACATCAATGTGATACTTCGGGCCGGTGATGCCGTAGATCGTTGCGCCGGTAGTCGGCTCCTGCCCAAGCGCGGCAACTCCATCGCCTTTGAGCGTCACGCCCACCGGTGCCAACAGCTTCATGTCCGGCGCGCCCTTCGCAATCACCGTACCTTCGAATACGCCAGGACTGGTGAATGGCATCGACCACTCCAGCCGAATCTCAGACTCGCCTGGCTTAATTGGAAAATCGACTTTGAAAGTATTCGGCTTGCCTGCGGGATCCGCCGCGCGACGGATCGGCAGCCCACTGGGGGCAAGAACGTTCACTTCCACCTTGCCCTCAGCTGCGGCAGGTAACGTGAATTGCAGCGTACCGGTATCGGGATTGTTCCACGCCGTCTTGCCGTCGTTCAGGAACATGTAGCTTTCCGCGACGCTCATGGTTGTGCCGTTCGGCTCAATCAGCATCACATGCTGGCTGACCTTCGCGCCACCGGGCTGCTTCGATGACTCGTATACCGGAATCTCCACACCGGTTGTCGGCGTTCCTGGAGGCAGCGTCTTGTTATATTGCACGCCAGCATAAACCGCCTGCAACAGCAGTGGTCCCGCGCCACCGGCCGGAATTTCTTTCGTAATAACGAACTTGCCATCGGCGTCCGTTTTGACGCTCTCGATAAACTGCGGACCCTGTTGTGTCGGCTGGAAAAGCGTGACCGTAGCACCCGCCTGCGGCTTGCCCGAAGTGCCGTTGGTGACGATGCCATCGACTGCCGCCTGAGCGGAAAGAGTGATAACGAAAAGCGCAAGCGTTAACCGATGGATCATACTGACGCTCCCATCGGCTTGCCGCATTCGCCGCAAAACTTCAGCGCCTTCTCGAATTTCGCTCCGCACGCAGGGCAGACATTCTTCTGGGCGGGAACAGGAGGCGGTGGTGGCGCAACTACTGTGCTGCCTGTCCCGAGTTCCGCCTTGATCCGATCAACTTCGGCCATTACGCGGGCCAGTTCCTTTTGCAGTTCCAGTTTCGTGGTTTGATAGTCGGCGTCGGAGAGCTTGTCCACACGGTACTCGAACTGAAGATCACGCAGACTTTCGTAGATCGACGCGCGCCGTTCATCCAGATACTTGAATGGTGAAACTGGTTCCGGCGTCGGCAAATCCTGGGAACGAATGAAAAGCAGGTAGCCGACTATGACTACACCAAGAAATGCTCCGATTATGAGGCTTGAATCCACGTTGATATTAGTCCAGCTTCTCAGTATCTTTCTCAATAGCCTCGCGATAGCGGGCGAAATCGGGATCGTTGTCGATGGCAGGTCCCGCAGCCGAAGCCGCCACCGGCTTGTTGCCGCGCAGACGCCCAAGCACGAACCAAACGACCACGCCGCCCAAGGCCAGCGAGAAGTAAGGGACTACCCAAAAGAACGAATTCGGATCGCTCAACAGCGTAAACTCGCCGGTCTTTACGAACGACGCGATGATCGTATCGTCGCTCATCCCGACTTGCTGCATCTTGAAAATCTTGGCGCGTGCGGGCTTGCAGATATGGCACTGCCCGCTCGACATATTGCAGTTCAGATTTTCGTTACACCCGCAGGTGCACTTGAGATGTATGCCGACCCGCTTCACATCGTCGCTTTCAATTTGCGATGAAGTTTGCGCGATGGCGGCAATGGCAAGTGCCAGCATCAGCATGATGCGCCGTGCCACGTTCCAGTTCAGTCGGGACATAGAATCAGGCCTGAACAACAGCATCCTTCTTCACTGTCCCAACGACTTCTGTCCTTGTATATGCTCGCGACACCTTGCTGGGAACCAGTGCAACCAAAGTGCCAAATATCAGCACCACTGCGCCCACCCAGATCCAGGTCACCAGTGGGAACACGTAGGCCTGCAGCGTTGCTCTGTTGCCATCGTGCGCCGCGTAGTTGATGTAGAGATCTTCGTTCAATCGCGTACGCAGTGCGATTTCGGCCGTGGCCTGCTGCTGCGCCTTATAAAAGAGCCGTGTGGGTTCCAGCGTGCCAAGCGACTCGCCGTTCTTCGAGACTTCCAGCGTCGCTTTCTCCCACTGATAGTTCGGCGTATCACCTTCGGTGAGATCAGCCACTTTCAGCGTGTATGCGCCAACGTGCATCACGTCGCCTTTATCCACATCGCCCACCGCCGTCTGGTTGAACGGGTGTCCACTCCAGCCAATGAACATCAGCACGATGCCCATGTGCACCAGATAGCCGCCGTAACGACGCGTATTGCGGTGCGTCAGTTCAATAATCGACGGGATGAAACCAGTGTGAGATTTTTCGTTGATTGTCTTTGCACCGCGGAAAAACTCCAGCACAATCGTCGCCGCCACAAAGAAACAGAAGCTTAGCGAAATGATCGAGTAGGCATACCGCATGCCGCCGGCGAACAGAGCAATGGCCACCACCAGCATTCCTATCCCGGGCCATTGGAAATTCTTCCGCAGGCTGGCAATCGACGTACGCCGCCACGCAAACAGCGGTCCCACTCCAGTCAGAATCAGCAGGAACAAGCCGATTGGCACCATGAGGCGGTTAAACCAAAGCGCATCGAGGCTGATCTTCTCGGTGGAAAACTTCTCTGACAGTACCGGGAACAGCGTACCCCAAAGCACCGCAAAGCAACTCGCCAGCAGGATCAGGTTATTGAACAGAAAGCTCGATTCACGCGAGACAACGCTCTCCAGCTCCGCCTCGCTCTTAAGGAATGGCAGCCGATCCAGAATCAGCCAGGCAACAGAGGCGATACCCAGCGCGAGAAACGCCACGAAGTACTTGCCGATCGGCGATTCCGCAAAAGCATGCACCGAACTCACAATGCCGGACCGTGTCAGGAACGTACCAAAGATACAAAGGAAGAACGTGGCCGAGATAAGGACCATGTTCCAGACCTTCATCATGCCCTTCTTTTCCTGCATCATCACTGAGTGCAGAAACGCCGTGCCACCCAGCCACGGCAGCAGCGAAGCGTTCTCCACCGGATCCCACATCCAGTAGCCGCCCCAACCAAGAACGTGATACGCCCATGCAGAGCCGAGCATCACGCCGGTGCTTTGAAAAAGCCACGTCACCAGCGTCCAGCGGCGCGTGGTGTAAATCCAGCTTTCACCCGGCGCGCGGCCAATCAGCGCCGACATCGCAAACGCAAAAGGCACCGCGAAGCCGACATATCCCAAATACAGAAACGGCGGGTGAATCACCATCGCCCAATACTGCAGCAGTGGATTGAGACCGTTGCCATCGGCGACCGACGTCACGACTTTATCGACGGCCAGCACCTGGAACGGACTGACGATGAAATTGTTCAATAACAGAAAAAAGAGCTGAATGGTGGAAAGAATCGCGATCACCCAAGGCAGCAGATTGCGATGATTCCGGCGGGTGGTAAGAACGGCAA
Organism: uncultured Acidobacteriia bacterium; assembly: GCA_903825445.1. Lineage (GTDB taxonomy): Bacteria > Acidobacteriota > Terriglobia > Bryobacterales > Bryobacteraceae > BOG-234. Next base: position 15,056 of record CAIKAS010000197.1, on the reverse strand, counting down.
TCGCGGCATACGTGGAGAGCAGGAAACTCCAGAACAGCAGCGAGCCTTCCTGCCCGCCCCACCATGCGGCGAACTTATAAAACGGCGCCATGTCGCGATTGGTGTGCGATGCGACATAGGCCATACGGTAATCGCCGGTCATCAGCGAGTAAACCAGGATGCCTGCGGCGGTAGTCACCAGCAGCCAAACGGCGAGTACGGCACGTTCCGCGCTGAGCGTAAGAAACGGCTTGTTTTTCAACCGGCCGACCACGCTTGAAACGATGGCGTAAAGCGAAATGCAGAACGCCAGCAGCAACGCGAGCGCGCCTATATTTTCCATGATGTTTGAACCCTTAAGGACTTTATACTATGAACCGTAGGACGCTTTGTTGCCCTGCTGAACCTGCTTCTGGATGCTGTCCGGAGCTTCGCCCGGTTTGGGCGCGTATTTCGATGCGCACTTTGCCTGGATTTCGGAAGCGTGGAAAACGCCATCGGGACCAAGACGGCCATCAGCCAGCGCCTGTGCGCCTTCTTTAAAAGTGTCCGGTAGCGGATCGCGGCCTTCGTATACGACCTTCAGATCCTTCTTCTCCCAGACCAGCGTGAAGTAGACCGAGCCGTTGGAGCGCACGATGGAACTGTTCTCGACGTTGCCCATCACGCGAACACGATGCGTTTGCGCGGAGCCTGCCATCTGAGACAATTCCGGCACCGTCTTGTAGTAAGTTTCGGAGCCCGAAATCTGAGTGGTCGCCAGCAGCATCAGGCCACCTACGATCACCGCCATCAAAGCGGCGAATTTCCAGTACTTGCGCATAATATTCCTCTTCCGATATCAGTATACGCCCGTCTTGAGGGAGGGTTGCTTCCCCCATGGTGCCTTTCGGGGCGGGCGACTGCTTTCCACAGTGACATAGACGTATGCAATTGGCGTTCCTTCCAGGTTTATTACGCCCTGGTGTGTTGGCAACCGGTGACAAAGATCGTTCCGTGGCCGTCGCGGCTCTGTAAGGAATTTGCGCCTGTAAAATAAACCCGGAAGGGCTTCCGCCGTCCCGCGTCTTACACGGAGAGAAAGAATTACCCCGTTGCTAATAGTGCTGGAAGAAGAATCCGACCAGGAACTGATCGAGAGCTGCAAACGCGGTGATTCGGAAGCCTTTCGCGCGCTGTTTGAGCGCCATAAGGACAAGGTTTACTCGATTGCCCTGCGCTACAGCGGCGACACTGCCGTGGCCGAGGACATCGCCCAGGAAACGTTCCTGAAGCTGTTTGTTGGGATCAAAGGCTTTCGGGGCGAATCGGCGTTCAGTTCGTGGCTCTATCGGCTCGTGGTGAACAGCTGTTTCGATCAAAAACGGCGCGTTCGACGACTGATTCCGTTGCTGGATGACGCGCTGGCGATGCTGCAAGCGCACGATGTTAGCGCTCTGGACGGCATGGTCCGCGCGGAACTTCGGGAGCAGTTGCGCACGCTCCTGGCAGATCTGCCGGACGATCAGAGGATGCTGCTGGTGCTTCGGTATACGCAAGCCTTGTCTTATGAGGAGATTGCCGGAGTGTTCGGGACTTCCACCGGCACCATTGCGTCGCGACTGAACCGCATACACAGAATGCTGGAGCGTCGGCTTTTGCGTTTTGCCGGCAGAAAGGATGTGGAGCGTGGCTGATCTGCTCGAGTCCGAACTCGCGCGTGAACTCTGCGCAGTGTCGGCACCAGAAGGGTTATGGCGCAGAATCCACGAACAACAGCGCCCGCTGCGTGTAATGGCGCACCCATGGCGCAAATGGTCGATTGCCGCAGCGGTTGCGCTTATGCTCTTGGCGGGTGTGGTTTGGCGGCTCGGAGCGGCACTCGGAACCACCGATCCGAAAGCTCTGGCGGAGTGGGAACTGCGCAATCCGGCGATGCGGTCGCAAGGGAGTTGCGTGCTTTGCCATGCGGACCTGCCGGCGGCGATGGTGCTTAGATAAGACATTTGGCCACGGATTCACACTGATACACACGGATCACGCGGCAAATTGCAGGACGGGGGGCGCATTCTTACCGCAGCAGCGCTTGTGTTTTTGGCCTGAGCCGCAGGGGCAGGCAGCATTTCTTGGCGTTCCGACTGGCTGACACAACGAACCCAATCTGAAATCAGTAGAAGCCGGTTCTGCTGATTTCATTGGAGTTGATTCGGGGGATTTGCGCCCGGCCTGGAGTTTGCGGAGTTCGGCGTGGGCCTTATGAAAGAGGCGATGGGCCTGGGAACGGGCTCGGTCGACCGAATTCTGCACTTTCGCGAAATGGTCGGCGGTTCTGCATTCCATCGGGTCGAGGAAGCAATTCTCCGCATCCATGCTGGCGGCGACGAGGTGAGATTCGACCAGGCCACAGCGACGGAGACGCCACGCGGCGCGGACGATTTCTTCGCCAAGGAGTTCTTCCATTGCGCCAACGGGGGCCAGATCACAGTGGATCGTGACGTCCAGCGCGTGATAGGCGTCTTCTTCGCCGGGGCGGATGAAGTCGCCAGAGAACAGACCAAAAATGAGGGAATTTTTAGCGGATTTGGCCTTACCGTCTTCGGTACGGGGTCCGGTAGAGTTTTGGGCGTTGGCGGCGTTGGCTATTGCTTGTGCGGGGCTGGACATCGGTGATTTCCTTGAACGTGGATTCGAGAGCGAAAGAGTCACTCTCTACGTTGAGAATTGCACTCGGGCGAGGGGGTGTTGAAGGACAAAATCCGGAAGGCGAAGAAAAGAAGGGGAATATAGGCTTGTGTTGGCTGTCACCGGCTGGCAGAGAGATCGCCAGTTCTTCAGTCTTGGGCTGAAGCTGGCTGAGTTTGCCGTTGCAATAGTTATCAGCTAGTGATAACCTCTACATCAGGTGAAACAACGCGATGGGTCGCTCGACGCGTTACTTGATCTTGACGGGCAGATTCTGGTCCTCGACGATCAGGAAGGGTATTGGGTGAAGTTCAGCGTTCGCAGGGTTCATTCATCGCCGGAACGGCCCCACGGACTCGACTATTCGTTCACGGTGCACGGGAAGAACAATGTGCGTTTGATCGGTTTCGATAACGCCCACGCGGCGCGGCATTCCAATCGTCCCGGCGGCAAGGGGCAGGTCGAGTTCGATCATGAGCACCGTCTGGAGTCTATTCGTCCGTACCGGTATCGGGATGCGGCGACCTTGCTGGCGGATTTCCGGAACGAAGTGGATGCGGTGTTGAAAGAGCGCACAGGCCGTTAGGAAAGGGTCGAGACATGAAAGCTCTGAAGGTTGGGATTGCTTCTTACGAAGAAATGAAGGCCAGAACCATGGCGATCGCGCGGGGCACATTGAAGCCGAAGCCTGGCGACCCGAAGATCTGGTTTCCGTCCACGGAGAGCCTGGTCCGTGTACTTTCGGACAAGAACCGGACGTTGCTGGGCACGATCCGGGAAGCGCAGCCGCAATCTCTGTCGGATCTGGCTGAGTTGACGGGTCGTCACAAATCAAATCTTTCGAGAACGTTGAAGACTATGGCCCGTTATGGGCTGGTCCAGTTGGATCGTCGTGGACCGGGCGGCGCGGTATTAGCCAGCGTTCCCTGGGAGAGGGTTACGGTCGACCTTCGACTTGCGGCGAAGTAGCTGGTCGTGGCTGGGTTGATTTCCTGAGTTTATGTTCACACCTCGCGGCTAGGTGGACGCCGCTGCTGGCGTGTTTCACTATGAGTCCGATGGAGCCCTGAGTCTCCGGCAGATCCTCGAGCATCTTCAACCGAAGGAGGAATCAGCCATGAAAGCAGCCAGAATTCATAGCTTTGGGCCGCCCGACGTCGTAGTGGTCGAGGAAGTGCCGATACCGTCGCCCGGCCCCGGCGAAGTTCTGGTGCGCGTGATGGCCGCGGGCGTCGCTCCCTGGGACGCGATCATCCGTGAAGGCAAGAGCAAGGTCAGCCCGCAACCTCCGCTCACTCTCGGTTCGGACTTATCCGGCGTGGTCGAGAAAGTCGGCCCCGGCGTTACGAACTTCGCGCCGGCCGACGAAGTCTATGGCGTCACCAACCCACAGTTCTGTGGCGCCCAGGCCGAGTTCGCCGTCGCCACCGCCGGAATGGTCGCTCGCAAGCCGCAATCCCTTAATTACCTGGAAGCAGCATCGGCTCCCGTCATTGCGGTGACCGCCTGGCAAATGCTGTTCCAGTATGCACAGGCGATGCCCGGGCAAACGGTCATGGTCGTCGGAGCCGCCGGGAACGTCGGGACCTACGCCGCGCAAATGGCCGCAGGCGCCGGGATCCACGTCGTTGCCATTGCTCGCCGCAACGACCGGGAGTTACTCCGTTCATTGGGCGTGAACTCCATCATCGACTCGAGCCAGCCCGCATTCGAGCAGGACCTCCCGTGGGTGGATGCCATCCTCGACACGGTCGGCGGGAGTACGTTGCAACGCTGCGTCGTTCGGTTGAAACCCGGAGGCAAGCTCGTCACCTCGGTCTCGCAGCCGCTGCCGACGGGGGCGGTTTTCTTCTGCGCTGAGGTGACGACCGCGCGCCTGCAGACGCTCACAACCTCGTTTGACGCGGACAAAATCACGGCGCGTGTCGGTTCCATCCTGCCGCTTTCCGAGGCGCGCCAGGCGCAGGACATGCTGGCGGGCGCACCCCACAAGTCCGGCAAGATCCTGCTCCAGATCGTGAACGCTGCGGAACGCGGCAAACAGCGGGACTGAGTTTTCCATATGTCTGGGTCAGAATGGAGCGACGAAAGACGGCTATGCCCGCGTATTGACCGATGATCAGAACCAACCCTTGTCGCAGCCATTGCCTGCAACGGATTGCTCGCCTATCCTCAAACTATGGAACTGCTCACTCCCGACGAAATTGTTCGTTTGTCTCCGCCCGAACGGATTGCGCTGATTGCCCAACTTTGGGACAGTCTGGACGCTGATCAGCTTCCCCTGACTACTGCCCAGAGCGCAGAGCTCGAAAGTCGTTTGGCCTCGTTCGATCAGGATCGACAGAACGGCGTGACGTGAACAGCATTGAAAGCTGAACTTGAGCAGCGTTGCCCATAGTGTTGCCCCGGAATGTTTTCACGGTAATCTTTACTCAGGCTGCGAGAGTTGAACTGATCGAAGCGCAGGATTGGTATGAAGGCGAGGCAGACAATTCTTGCAATGTGTGTCCGAGGTGCTTCCGGAAACGCTGTACGTCGGTTGCTCCAGGAAGAAAAAGTTCACTGACGATTCGGCGAATCGGGAGTAGCGAGGTGTGCCGGGTGTTGCACAATGGCCGGGTGTTGCACAATGATGGTGATGAAGCTTCGCTGGCTACTTGTTGCCGCATGTTGCGTGAGTGTTGGAGCGCTGGCGCGCGGCCAGAGCCCACAACCGAGACCGCGTAATGCGGCGGAGACAGTCAAACGTTACGTGGCACTGCGACTCCGAGGTGCACCTTGGGCGGAATTCGAGTCGCTGATCGGGTGGGAAGACGAACCCGGGTGGGATACCTATTGGCTTGTCAGTCGGTATACCGTGGGTACTCGGGAGAATAAGGGAAACACGGTCACAGTGCCTGTCACCTATCACCGACTCGGTCTCTATTCTCACGATTTTATATTCAAGCCCGGGAGCCAAGATGTGACGGTCCGATATGAAGTCTTGCTGACCCCGGGAGGCTGGGTGATCGAGGCACCTGGACCTCAATCAGATTTTCCCTATCTGTCAGTGCAGTACCAGATCAACGCGCTTCGGGCCAATCAATATGCGCCAGCGGAATGGCGCAAGCAGGCTGAAACGATGGCGCGAGAACTCTCTGAGTTAAACCGGACGAAGAGGTAATCGCGGTCGCGCCCTAAGCGAACCGCCGTCACCAAACCCCAAAGTGAATCGCCAAGTGACGCCCCGGGAATCCGGGCACCTGCACACCAGAATTCGTCAGTTCGCGTGTGTACTGATACCGAGGACGGCTACGCCAGATTGGGCCAGAGGGCTTATCCAATATCGTGATACGCTAGCTCAGTGTTCGAACAATTCACCGAAACGAAGCGGAAGTGGACATTTTCCGGGCAGCAGCTCGGAGCCCTGATTTCAGCGCTCATCTGTAATTGCGCTGCGTTATTGACGAACCGCACTCCCGCCGGCATGCTTTGCCGTGGCGAGCTACGTGGTGAATCTGGCGATTTACACCGTTCGCAGACGTCGCGAAGACCGGGTCAACAACTAACCTGAGAGCGGTCCCCGCTCCCAACTTCAGATAATGCACGCTACGGTCAAAAATGCTTCGGCCGGTTTGAAATAGTAGCGGCCGTACCCTCACCGCACTTGCGCGGATCCGACCTTCTGCCCCGGCTTTACCAACATCGAGATCGCCGGCGCCCCGCATTCCCCTTCTGCGCCTCGATCTCCGCATTCCGCGCCTTCTTATCGAAGTACGACTTCAGCACATCGCGCGCCACCGGAGCCGAGAACTTGCCCCACTCGCCGCCTTCCCACAGCAACGCCACCACTATCTCGGGCTTGTAGCAAGGCGTAAACGCGACGAACCAGGAATTCTCCTTCGCATCCTTAAATGTGCCTTCGCGAAATCAAGCGACGCCACCTGCGCGGTCCCCGTCCTTTGTGCGACCGGCTCAAGCGCATGATCCTGTTTCGACCGATATCCACAATCCAGCAATATGTGAGACTGTGGGTGATGCGGCAAGGCCGCGTGTATGTTCGGAGCGCTACAATTCGGCAACGCGCGTCAGGTTTCCCATGCTGGCTTTTGAAGCATGTCACTGCGCCGGGTCAATGGCAAACCCACCGAACCGGCGTATGATGAGCCTACGCGATAACCTTGAAAGGGAGGGCTGAAACATGAACCTTGAAATCAACAACCCCGAGCTGGTAGAGCGCGTCAACGCGCAGATTCAGAGCGGTCATTTCCATGATGCGGACGAGCTGCTCGAAAAAGCCCTTGATGTGATCGAAGCAAAAACACCGGCGCTGGCATCGGCGGCCGAGAAACGACGTGCGGCCGGCCGCAAAAGCCTGGTTGAAGTCTTTGCACCGCTGCGGGGTCAGTTTACTGACGAAGAGGTTGACACGCCTTTCAGCCGCAATCGATCCACTGCCCGCCCGGTTGATCTCGGATGAGCCGGGGTTTCCTCCTTGACACCAACGTTCCTTCGGAGCTGACCCGCCCCCGCCCTGACCCGCGCGCCGCGCAATGGCTGGAGGATACGGACGACGACCTGATGCACATCAGCGTCATTACCATAGGCGAGATTTGCAAAGGCATCACGGTTCATCGGGAGCCGCACCGCCGCGCCTGGTTGCGTCAGTGGCTTGAGAATGAGTTGCGCCCGTCGTTTGTTGGCCGCATCCTGCCAGTTCCGAGGCAATCTCGAAACGCTGGGGCATTCTCGAAGGAGACTGCCAGTTGAAAGGCATCGGCTTAAGCGCTCCTGACGGGCTGATTGCGGCGACTGGACTTGAGCACGATTTAACGCTTATTACGCGCAACGTGAAAGATTTCGGGCGTCTCGGTGTTGCGGTGTTCAACCCGTGGGACAGCGCATAGCCCCTGGTGACATCGCAATTTGCGATGTCAAAGCTCCTGCCTCTTCCTGCGTCAAACTGAAACACGAAACCGTGCGGGAAGCGTTTGGCGTTGCGCTTCACTGCCTCGTTAAGACGAAATGTCGGCACTTGGTACAGACCGGCAAGGTCGCTGTCTAGCGTAACCTTACTTCCCCGAATCAAATAAATCCGGCGTTCGATGAGTTCGGCCGGGACTGCGTCAACATCCGGGGGTAGGCTCTTTACCATGGTCAGCACAAACGATTGCGGCCACAAAGCAGAGCGGAACACCGTGCTGCGGTCGGCCCATGCCGGGTTCGCCAGTGGGACGCGACTGGAGTCCGGTTCCAGGCTGTGTGCGTTCAACAAATGCGTACTTGCTGCTTCATCACCGAGGCGTAAAATTTGGTCGGAGGGTGAAACTCAGCGCTGCAGCAGATCGACCACGCCCGGAAGGTGACAGACAGGGGCGAAGCCTGCCAGTACGTGGGCCGACCTCCTGAACGTTGGCCATTAGATCTTCTATCGCGCGCTGAATGCTTAGTAGGTCGCGATGGGCGGGGCCATTCATCTAACGTTTGCTCTGTCTACCCAGCCGGAAGCCCCTCCTTGAATTGAGCATCGTGAGTTCGGGATGACGGACCGTTTGCCGGTCGAGATTTCAAGGGTTTCGATCGTGTAGGAATAGAACCAGCAGAGCAACTGGTTTCTAAACAAAAGAAGGTAGCGGGAATCAGGAGACCAGTGCACTCCTCCGTCTGTTCCACCGAGGCGCCGACGAAGCGAGAGATTGTTTGGGTCTATTAGGAATAGTTGCGACGGTCTGCTGTTGTCCAGAGCGGCGATCCATTTACCATTCGGCGCCCACGCGCCGGTCCGGAATTCAGGTGGTCCAATCGGTCGGCTTGTACCGGTCACAAGGTCGAGCAACTCCAACCGGCGGTTATGGAGAGCAAGCGCGCGTTCCCCGTCGGGCGACAAGTTTAGATCGTTCCACGCAGATAGATAGTCGCAGTCTTGACTTCGGAAGATTTGTCTTGCGTCTCCGTCGGAGAGGTTGAGCTCGAAAACGCCGCAGCTCGGGCCGCCATTCTCTAATCGCCGGCCCGATATGACAAGCTTGTCTTCGCGTCCTGATACGGCCACGCTGAAAATAACGAATTCGAGCGAACCGGGCACGTTGCTAACGCGGGTAGGATTGAACTCGATTTTCAGTAGGCCGGTTCTCGCATCACTCGGTTTCGTGGGATCCAAGGCAGCGGTTGCATACAGCGACTTGCCGTCGGGGCTAAAGGCGACGTATCCGGGGTCAAAAGGCAGAGGTACCTTCACGGCTTTCCCAACAAGGGGAAACACAGCAAGGACCGAAGGACGCAAGGGGGAGTGAAAAAAATTGGCGGGACTATACCGATAAGGCGCTTCTTTCGGTCCGCGTTCCGAGTCCGCGCTTTGCACGGAAGTCCCGCAGAAACTCAGGGCTAGCGACGAAAACAAGACAACACCGGCACGCTTCACAAGACTAGCGTAGCTTGGGAGGGATGCATGGGTTTGGTCTCAGCGCGAGGATGCGGATTTGGACGGCAGCGTTTTCAGCCGAAAGTACTCGCGAGCGAAATCGAGAATACTCTCAGTGTCTTCGACGCCGAACTCCACGCGCGGTTCACGGCCCGGAGCAATAAAATAATAGCCGACGGCTTGTCCTTGCGGTTGGACGGTGCGCCATCGCGACCCCATCTTCACTGCAAAACTCTTTACTTTGAAAACAGCGTGAACCTGTACACCTGCTTTCAGGAGTTTCTCTTCAGCATAGGGGAGATAAAACACAAAATCGTTGAGGGCCTCGTCTCCATCGGCTAATACCTCCTTGTCTGTGTAATCGAGGAAAAACGAGATTAGGGTTGGCCCTGTGATGACGAACCGGGTCTGCTGTTTGGCGGGGCCGGTCCCGGATGCCATGACGCAGAACGCGAGCACCACGCTGACTGCCCGCCACACCCGCCTTGTCATGAACGCGGTATATAGCCGGGAGCGGCTTCTTGCCGGCCTTCCCACCCGTGCCAGCTTCCGAAAATGGGCGATTATAAAAAACGCCTCGGCCACCCTGTAACCCTCCCTGGCCGCACCCTCACCGCGCTTCCGCTGATCCGACCTTCTGCCCCGGCCTAACCAACATCGAAATCGCCGGCGCAACCGCATTCCCCTTCTGCGCCTCGATCTCCGCATTCCGCGCCTTCTTATCGAAGTAAGACTTCAGCACATCGCGCGCCACCGGAGCCGAGAACTTGCCCCACTCGCCGCCTTCCCACAGCACCGCCACCACAATCTCCGGCTTGTAGCAAGGCGCAAACGCGACAAACCAGGAATTCTCCTTCGCGTCCTTATGCGCCTTGGCGAAATCAAGCGACGCCACCTGCGCGGTCCCCGTCTTCCCGCAAACATCCAGCCCCGGAATCTTCGCGCCGCCGCCCGTGCCGCCTTCGTTCACCACGCCATACATGCCGTAAACTACCTTCTGCACGTTGTCCGGATTGAGCGGCCATTCGGTCGGCTTGTCGTCTTTCGCGGAAAGCACCAGATGCGGCTTGTACCATTTGCCGCCAATCGCGAGGCCGCCCATCGCCCTCGCCAGCTGGATCGGCGTCACTGTCAGCGCACCCTGGCCAATCGACACGGACACCGTTTCTCCCGCGTACCACTTCTCACGCTGTGTGCGCAGCTTCCACTCGGGCGATGGCACCGTGCCCGACGCTTCATTCGGCAGGTCGACCCCCGTCTTCGCGCCAAACCCGACCATGTGCGCGTAATACGCAATGTCGTCGATCCCCATCTTGACGCCCACGTTGTAGAAATACGTATCGCACGATTGCACAATACCGCGATGCAGATTCACCGCGCCGTGTTTCTGATCGCAATGGTAGAAATGCCCGTAGAATTCCGCGCCGCCGGGGCAGTTGTAAACCGTATTCTCCGTGATATTGCCGGTTTCGAGCGCCGCAATCGCCATAATTGGCTTGAAGGTGGAACCGGGCGCGAACTGCGCCTGTGTGGCGCGCGCCAGCAGCGGATTATCGGGATTGCTGGTTAGTTCCTTCCAGTCGGAAGACTTGATGCGCACCGCGAACTTATTGGGATCGTAACTCGGCCTTGAGACCATGGCCAGAATTTCACCATTGTTGGGATTCAGCGCGACCACCGCGCCGCGCTTGTTCTCCATGCCGAGTTCGGCGACGGCCTGCAAATCCAGATCGATCGTCGTTTGCAGATTCTTCCCTGGCGTGGCCTTGATTTCGCCCAGCATCTCGCGCTCGCGGCCCATGTTGTCCACCACCGCGCGCCGTTCGCCGTCGATGCCCATCAGAATGTCGTTGTACTGTTTTTCCAGGCCGACCTTGCCCACAATCTGGCCCTGGTTGTATTTCGCGTATTCGGGAATGTCCAGTTCGGCTTCGCTGATTTCGCCGGTGTAGCCGATCACGTGCGCCAGCAGTCCGCTGGCCGGGTAAACGCGGCGCGGCGCCTGGATCAGTTCCATCTCGGGGAAGGTGCCGGCGTCGCGATGGGAATCGACAAAGGCCAGTTCGCCCAGGGTGAGTTGGTCTTTGATCTTGATCGGGGCGTATTTGGAGCGGCGGAGATCGCGCGAAACGCTCTTGACGAGATCGTCGTAATCGAGATGCAGGCCTTCGGCGATTTCGTGCAGATGCTCCATCTTGAGGCTTTCGCGCGAAAGGAGGACGCCCCAGGAGGACTGGTTATCGACAATGACGCGGCCGTCGCGATCGAGGATACGTCCGCGCGGCGCGCCCAGCGGATAAACCTTCACGCGATTGCGTTCGGCGCGTTCGCTGTAAACTTCCGGACTCTTGATTTGCAGCTGCCAGAAGCCGGCGATGAGGAAGAGGAAAATGGCGACGGCGACGTACTGGAACCCGGCCATTTTGGCAGCCGCAAAACTGGTTTCGTCGCGCGCGAGCAGGCGTCGCGGCAACGTCTCCGGCTGGTCGGGATGGAACTCCGGGGGATTTGTATTCACGGCGAATTGCAGCCAGTTTCAGGGTAGCAGAGTGCGGGTTCGCCGCTTTAGGCGTTTGGCGCTATGCTGGGCGCATGGGAACGAAGACGGCTATTTCCGAAGAGGAATACCTGCGTACCAGCTTCCCCGGCGCCGACCGCGAATACCAGGATGGCGAACTGGTGGAGCGTGCGATTCCCGATTACTTTCACGGACAGACCCAGATGCTGCTGGGCGGTTTCTTTGTCGCCTTGCGAAAGAAACTTTCTTTATTCATCTGCAGCGAGACGCGGATGAAGTTGCGAAAAGGTTTTTACCTGATGCCGGACGTGGCCGTTTTCTGGCCTGATCGTCCGCCGTTGCTGCCCGATTCGCCTCCACTAATTGCCATCGAAGTACTGTCTCCGGACGATCGCATGAATGCCGTTCGCGAGAAATTGCAGACTTATCGGACATGGGGAGTGATCCACGTGTGGCTGGTCGATCCGCATTCGTGCCGGATGTATGTTTGTGATGCAGGTCTCACGGAAGTTACCTCGTTCACAGTTCCTGAGTTGGGCGTCAGTTTAGGTCCTGCGGACGTGTTCGATCAGGAGTAAAGGACTACGCGTTTTATGTCACGTGGCTGGGAAAGTAAAGCCGTTGAGTCGCAGATGGAAGAAGCTGCGGCAAGACGCAGTGCCGTGCGCCAAACTCCGCTGAGCGCCGACGAGGTCCTCGCGCGTAGCGAACGTCAAAGCCTGGAGCTCTCTCGCACCCGCGTGCTGCACGATCTCGAATCCACCACGCATTCCCGCCGCCGTGAACAACTGAACGCGGCTCTTCGATACCTCGACGAAAAAATCGCCGCGTGCGCGAAATCCCGGTAGAGTGCTGGTTCCGAAGGGGTTGCTGAGCCGCGCGCGCCAGCAAGCGGTAACGAAAAGCGGTTTGTCGGCACCCGCGCCCAACATGACGCGCCATATACTTGCAGAAAGACGGCTATGCCTAAGCCCGCTTCCCGCAAACCGCTTTCCGGCCAACCCACGCGCCGTCAGTTCTTCATCGATGCCGCAAAGCTCTCCGGCAGCGCTGCCCTGACAGCCGCACTCCTTGCGTCCATCGAGCGCGCCTCGGCCATCGAAGCCGAGCAGGGCTCTACGTATCTGGACGCGGAACACGTCGTCGTTCTGATGCAGGAGAACCGCTCCTTCGATCATCTCTACGGCACGCTGCGCGGTGTGCGCGGGTTCAATGACCCGCGCGCCATCACGTTGCCGAACCAGAATCCGGTCTGGCTACAGACCAACGCGGCTGGCGATACCTACGCGCCCTTCCGCCTCAATATCAAGGAGACCAACGCAACCTGGCTCGGCTCGCTCCCGCACTCATGGTCGGACCAGACCGACGCGCGCCATCACGGCAATCACGATAAATGGCTCGATGCGAAGCCTTCCAGCCACAAAGATTGCGCCGATAAGCCGCTCACGCTCGGCTACTACGACCGCGACGATCTTCCGTTTTACTACGCGCTCGCCGACGCCTTCACCATTTGCGACCAGAACTTTTGTTCCTCGCTGACCGGCACTACGCCGAACCGCCTGTTCCTTTTCACTGGCACGATTCGCGCTAAGCAGGACGCCGCGTCGGTGGCCAACGTCCGCAATTCCGATGTCGACTATGCGTCCATGGCTAACTGGAGCACTTTCCCGGAGCGGCTCGAAGACGCGGGTGTTTCCTGGAAGATCTACCAGAATGAAATCAGCCTGCCCACCGGGCTTTCCGGCGAAGAAGACGCATGGCTGGCCAACTTCACAGACAATCCGATCGAGTGGTTCGAACAGTATCACGGTCGCTTTTCAAAGACGTTCCGTGCGTGGGCCGCGAAAGCAGTGCAGACTCTGCCGCAGGAGATTGTTGAGCTGAATCGGCAAATCCCAACCACTGCGGGCGACGAACTCAAGAAACTGAACCGCGACCTGCGAGACAAAGAGAGACTTCTGCGCATGGCCACAGAAGCCGGAACGAAGTACACCGACGACGCATGGGCAAGACTTTCCCCGCGTGAACGCAATCTGCACGAGAAGGCGTTCACAACAAACGTCGGCGATCCCGCCTGGCGCGAGCTCACTACGCTGCGTTACCGGGATGGCGCGACCGAACGCGAGCTGCGCGTGCCGAAGGGCGACTCGCTCCATCAGTTTCGTGAAGATGTGCAGCAGGGCAAACTCCCCGCCGTTTCCTGGATTGTGCCGTCTGAGAATTTTTCCGATCATCCCGGCGCGCCCTGGTATGGCGCGTGGATGGTCTCAGAAGTCCTGAACATCCTTACACACAATCCCGAGGTCTGGAAGAAAACCATCTTCATCCTGAACTACGACGAGAACGACGGCTACTTCGATCACGTGGCCCCGTTCACCGCGCCCGATCCGCGCAGGCCCGAAACCGGCAAGACTTCCGATGGACTGGACACCAGCGTCGACTACTGGCCCCTCGAGCGCGATCTGGAACGCAGAACCCCAGCCGACGCGCGCGGGAGTTCCATCGGGCTGGGCTTCCGTGTGCCGATGGTGATTGCGTCGCCATGGAGCCGCGGCGGCTACGTCTGTTCGCAGGTGTTCGATCACACTTCGGTGCTGCAGTTCCTGGAAAAGGTGGTGAGTCACAAGCTGGGGAAAGAGTTCCGCGAGACCAACATCAGCGCATGGCGTCGCACCGTATGCGGCGACCTCTCTTCGGCGTTTCAAGCTGCGCCAGCCGGGCCGCCGGAAAAACTGGAATATCCAGAACGCGATGCTGTACTCGAAGGCATTCACAAAGCGCAGTTCAAACAGATGCCGTCGGGCTACAGGAAGTTGTCGGGAGCGGATATCGGTCAACCTGCAAGCTGGATGCCCAGGCAGGAGAAAGGCGTCCGTCCGAGTTTGCCGCTGCCGTATCAGTTGTACGCGTCAGGAGGCCTCAGCGCCGATTCGAAGTCGCTCGAGATCACCATGGAGGCGCGGAATGAAATCTTCGGCGCGAAATCGTCAGGCGCACCGTTTCACGTCTATACGCCGGCTGCAACGTTCCGGCAGCGTCCCGATCTGCGAACGCGCGCCTACGCCGTGGAAGCGGGCAAGCGCGTGGCGGATACTTGGGAACTGGCTGGATTTGAGAACGGCATTTACCATCTGCGCATTTGCGGACCGAACGGTTTCCTGCGGGAACTGGCAGGCAGCGCGGCGGACCCTTTGATCGACGTACGCTGCGAGTACTTCCACAAATCGGCAAAAGAGCTTTCGGGCGACCTCGAAATAGTCCTCACGAATCGCGACCGCGAGCGAAGCCACCTGATCCGAATCGTCGATCACTCGTACAAGACGAGCGAGCGAACCGCGACGGTGCGACCCGGACAGAGGATGAATATCCTAATGTCGCTGGCCAAGAGCCATTCGTGGTACGACTTCAGCCTGAAGGTCGATGGCGCGATCGCTGGAGAGGCCGCGTTCGAGCGGAGATGCACTGGCCGCGTGGAGACCGCGAAGGCGAGCTTCAGCG